>NZ_JAPEPB010000001.1:4189090-4498409 GCF_026340565.1 Kitasatospora sp. NBC_01287 | reverse complement strand
GCCGGGCTGCCCGCCGCGCTGGTGGCGGTGGTCGGCGGAGTGGCGCTGATCGGCGCGTTCCAGGGCAGCCTGGCCGCGGCGCTGGCCGACGAGCGGGGCCGCGAGGCGGCGGCGGTGACCTTCCTGGCCACCACCTCGGGGATGACCCTCTGGGGGATCGGCGCCGCCTTCTGGGGACTGCTCCTCGGCGTGGGCACCCAGCTGGTCCTGACGGCGCGCAAGCGGGGGTGAGCCGCCCGGCGTGGCGCATCGGCCTGCCGGGTGAGATGTGCTACCGAATGTCGGTCGGCCGCCACGGAACGGGTACGTCTGTGCGACCCCCACCCGCGCGCCCGCCGGGTGACCGGAGCACCGAGGACCGTCCGTATGACGCCTGGCAACCCTGGCCGTCTCATCCGGAGTCTGGCCGCACTCGCCCTGCTCGCGGCGGCCGTGCTGCCCGCCGCCCTGGAGCTGACCGGTCCGGCGCCGTTCGCCGTGATCGGCCCCGCCGCGAACTCACTCACCGACCGGGCCGCCCCGCCCAGGGGCGGGAGCGCGGTCCAACCCGCCCGGCTGCGCACCGGCACCGCCCCGACCGTCGACATACGCCGCACCGGTGATCCGGCCAACCGGATCACCCTGGTGCTGCTCGGCGACGGCTACGCCGCGAGCCAGCAGGAGCTCTTCCGCCAGCAGGCCGACCAGGCCTGGCGGGCGCTGATGGAGATCGAGCCGTTCCGCACCTATCAGGACTTCTTCAACATACGGCGGGTCGAAGTGGTCTCCCCGACCGCCGGGATCGCCGAGACGCAGGGCAGGGGCAAGCGGCCCGGCACCCCGCTGGGCATGCACTTCTGGTGCGAGGGCACGGCGCGCCTGCTCTGCGCCGACGAGGCCGCCACCGCCCAGTACGCGGGGCCGGGCGAGGGGCCGCAGTACCTGATCGCGCTGGCCAACTCGACCGAGTACGGCGGGGCCGGCGGCACCGGGGTGACCACGCTCGCCGGCGGCAGCCCCGACGCGGGCCGGATCATCCAGCACGAGATCGGCCACACCGTGGGCGACCTGGGCGACGAGTACGACAGCGCCCCCAAGGACGCCGACTACCCCAACCTCTCCACCCAGGGCGCCGACGCGATGCGCCGCGACCACCTCAAGTGGTGGCGCTGGCTGGGCAGCGACTCGCCGGACGGCGGCGGCCAGGTGGGCGCCTACCGCAGCGCCAACGGCATCTACCGCCCCACCACCGACTCGGTGATGCGCACCCTGGGCGGCAGCTACAACCTCCCCTCCCGGGAGGCGATCATCGAGCAGCTCTACCGTCGGCTCTCCCCGGTGGACGGCGTCGAGCCCGCGGCGGGCCGGGTGGTCGGCCAACCCCGGCTGACGGTGCGTCCGCTCCACCTGACCGGGAGCCGCCAGCTCCAGGTGGACTGGAAGGTGGACGGCAGGCCCGTGCAGCCGGGCTCGGCCGACCGCACCTGGTTCGACCCGGCGACGCTGGCGCTGGCACCCGGTCAGCGGGTGACGGTGACCGCGACGGTGCGGGACACCACGGACTGGGTGCGTGACGAGGCGTACCGGGACCAGCACATGACGCGTGCCGTGAGCTGGGTGGTGACGGGGTGAGCGGGATCACGGGCTCCTGACCGGGAGCATCGAATGATGGGATGACTAATCTGGGTGCACTATGACCGTGGACCCAGCCAGCGTCACCCGCTCCTCTGCCGCCCCTGGTCCCGCCGCTGCCGGCCGCACCGTCCCCGGCCCGCGGATCGCCGATGCCACCGCCGTGCTCCAGGGGCCCGGCGGACGGGCCGCCTGGTTCGCCTGGAGCATCGGGGTCAGCGGCTACGTGCTCGCGGTGATCCACCGCACCAGCCTCGGGGTGGCCGGGCTGGACGCGGCCCAGCGCTTCGGGGTCGGCGCCGCGGCGCTGGCCACCTTCTCGATCGTCCAGGTGCTGGTCTACGCGGCGATGCAGGTCCCGGTCGGGCTGCTGGTCGACCGCTTCGGCCCGCGCCGGGTGCTGCTGCTGGGTGCGGTGCTGCTCACCGCCGGCCAGCTGGCCTTCGCCTTCAGCACCGCCTTCCCTCCCGCGCTGGCCGCCCGGGCGGTGATCGGCTGCGGCGACGCGATGACCTTCATCAGCGTGCTGCGGATCGTCGCGCGCTGGTTCCCGGCGGCGAAGAACCCGCTGGTCGCCCAGCTCACCGGGCTGGCCGGGATGGGCGGCAACCTGGTGACCACCGTGGTGCTCGCCCAGGCGCTGCACAGCGAGGGCTGGACCGCGAGCTTCACCGCGCTGGCGCTGCTGGGCGTGCTGGTCTTCGCCCTGATCGCGCTGCTGCTGCGGGAGGCGCCGCCCGGTGCCGCGGCGCCCTCGCCGATCGCCGGCGCCGCTGTCGCTGGTGCTGGTGCCGGTGCCGCTGTCGCCAGTGCCGCCGGTGCCGCCGGTGCCGCCGGTGCCGCCGCCACCGCGCGGCCGCCGATCCGCGAGCAGATCCGAGACTCCTGGCGGGAGCCCGGTACCCGGCTCGGCCTCTGGGTGCACTTCACCACCCAGTTCCCCGCCAACGCCTTCGCCCTGCTCTGGGGCCTGCCCTACCTGGTCGAGGGCCAGGGCAGGAGCCGGGGTCAGGCGGGCGGCCTGCTCACCCTGCTGGTCTTCGCCAACATGTTCTTCGGCCTGCTCTTCGGCCGCCTGCTCTCCCGGGGCCCCGCGGTGCGGATGCCCATCGTGCTGACCGTGATCGCCGCCACCGGCGCCTGCTGGGCCGTGGTGCTGGCCTGGCCCGGTGGCCACCCGCCGCTCTGGCTGATCATCGTGCTGCTCGTGGTGATGGGCAGCAACGGCTCCGCCTCGCTGGTCGGCCTCGACTTCGCCCGCTCGCACAACCCCGTCCACCGCCTCGGCACCGCTTCGGGCATCGCCAACATGGGCGGCTTCATCGCGACCATGCTGACCCTGCTGGGCATCGGCGTGCTGCTGGACCTGCTCTCCCCGGGCAGCGGCGACACCTACTCGGCGGCGGCCTACCGGGGGGCGTTCTGCTGGCTGTTCGTGCCGATGGTGCTGGGGACGGTGATGATCCTGCGGCTGCGGGCCAAGGTACGGGCGGTGTAGGGCGGGTGAGCTGGGGCCATGCCTCCAACCCTCATGGGAAGTGAGGGCTGGAGGCATGGCTGTGGACAACCCTGAGGGGTTCGGTCAGGCCGCCAGCAGCCTGATCAGCTCGGCGACCTGACCCGGGCTCCCCTGGATCTCCGCGCGGTCGATCCGGACCGTCATGAGGTCGGTCGAGGCGTCCGGCTCCGGCCCCGCGGGGTCGGCCCGGGGCGCAGCGCTCATCCACCTGGCCAGTTCGACCAGCCGCACCTTGCCGCAACCCGGGGTGACGAGACGGCTGCCCCGGATCCCGACCCGGTCCGGCTCCGGGCACTCGAAGTACGGCCCGAACGGCGGACCGCTGTCCTCCTCCGGAGCCGGCAGACGGCCCGTCATCTCGCCGTGCGCGCAGTGCAGCGTCCCGTCCGAGTGCACCCGGACGCCGGGGAGGTCGTCCCGCTCGATCTCGGCGACGATCCGCACCTGCTGTCCGATCGCCTCGGCCAGGGTCTCCGCCATCCGCTGCCGCTGCCTCGGGACGTCGGTGTCGCCGCGCCGGACGGAGGGGAGCAGCTCGCGGGTGACCCACTCCTGGAAGGGGGCGGCGTTGGGCTTCCTGGACCTGAGGATCAAGGTGTAGAGGCCGGCCTCGTTGATCACGTTGAGGTAGGGATTTCCACGCACGGAGGCATTCTGACCTGGCGTTCGGTCGTATGCCTGAGTTGAACTCAGGCATACCGAGCGCATGTCGATGGTGCGAGTGTCCTCTCGCCCGACCATGCGGCTGGCCCAGGTCGGGCTGCCACGGTGAAGGACGGCGCAGAGATCCGCCGTGGCGAACCACGGCTCCCCGTCGATCATCACCACCCGGATCGGCTGCCCCGTCACCGGGAAGCTGGTCCGCATCAGCACCATGCCCGTGCCCGTGCCCGCACTCGTATCACTCACGGCAGATCCCGCTTTCGCTCGACGAAGGGATGTGCCATGCGCAACGACCCCGAACCTCCGCCGTACGGGGTGGCGCGCGCCGCGTGGGTGTGCGAGGGGTGCGCCACCCCGCGTGCGGTGTGACGAGTACGCCGGTCGTACTACCCGGCAACCGGCCAGGTGCGGGTCAGTGGGTCTGGACGAAGTTCGCCAGCACCCGCTGCGCCAACTCCTCGTCGCCGTCGATCCGCAGGGCGCCGGCCGGGAGGGCGCCGGGGCGCACGCGGCCGCAGGCGAGGCGGAGCCAGGTCTCCCAGTCGAGGGTGAACTGGACGTCGGGGCCCAGGCTGATCTGGGCGTCGATCGAGCCGTGGCCGTTCTCGTCGACCCGGATGGTGCGCAGGAATTCGAGCGGGCCGGTGACGTCGAAGACCACCACCGCACCGGCGGGGGCGCCGGCCTCCTTGGCGACGATCTTCGGCAGGCCCCGCAGCAGCAGGTCGCGGGTGACCTGGGCGCCGGGGGAGTCCAGGTTGCCGGGAAGCCGCAGCGCGCGGCGCAGGTCCTGCTCGTGCACCCAGACGTCGAGCACCCGGATCTGGAGCAGTCGCTGGTAGGGCAGGTCGAAGGAGTACGGGCCGGCCGGGAAGCGCACCGTGTCCTCGGCGGCGGTGGTGGCGGTGCGCAGGGCACGCGCCCGGCGGATGATCACGTACTCCAGCTCCGAGGTCATCTCGGGCGCGGTGTGGCAGCGGCGCTTGTCCACCGGGAGTTCGAGGTAGCGGGAGACCTCGTCCTTGATGTGCCGCAGGTCGCTGGGGAGCGAGTGGATCGGGCGGGGGTCGCCGAGCAGCTCGGACTCTACGGCGATCACGTGCGAGACGATGTCGCGCACCGACCAGCCCGGGCACTCGGTGGGCCGGTTCCAGGAGTCGCCGGGCAGCGAGGCCACCAACTCCGCTATGGACTCGATGGAGTGCGTCCAGGCGTCCGTGTAGGCCTGTACGGCCTGATTCTCGGTCACAGCTCTTCTTCTCCGGCCCATCCGTCGGTTCCAGGGGCAAACCGCACGTTACGCTGCCCGCAGAGAGCAGGCAGCGCTTTCGGGTGACGATCGTAGGACTCTTGTCGTGGACGGTGGTAGTGTGCGCGCCTCATTGATCCAACTCTCCGTGTCCGATGCCGAACCGGTGGCCGAGCGGCGGGCCAGGGCGGCCGCCCTGGTCCGGGCGCAGCAGGGGGCCGACCTGGTGGTCCTGCCGGAACTCTGGCCGCTCGGCGGCTTCGCCTATGACGCCTGGTCGGACGGCGCGGAGCCGCTGGACGGGCCGACGGCTGACGTGATGTCAGCGGCGGCCGCCGCGGCCGGGGTCTGGCTGCACGCCGGCTCGATCGTGGAGCGCGATCCGGACGGCCCGGTCTACAACACCTCGCTGCTCTTCTCGCCGAGCGGCGAGCTGGTGCACACCTACCGCAAGATCCACCGCTTCGGCTTCGACAGCGGCGAGGCGGTCGCGATGGGCGCCGGGCAGGAGATCGTCACGGCCGCCACCGACTTCGGCACCCTGGGCCTGGCCACCTGCTACGACCTGCGCTTCCCCGAGCTCTTCCGGGCGCTGCTGGACGCGGGCGCGCAGCTGCTGGTGGTCCCGGCGGCCTGGCCCGAGCGGCGGCGCGAGCACTGGACCCTGCTGTCCAGGGCCCGGGCGGTGGAGGAGCAGGCCTTCGTGCTCGCCTGCAACACGGCCGGCACCCACGGCGGGGTCGAGCAGGCCGGGCACAGCCTGGTCGTGGACCCCTGGGGCACGGTGCTGGCCGAGGCGGGGCCGGGCGAGGAGGTGCTGAGCGTCGAGTTCGACGTGGCGGAGGTGGCCAAGGCGCGCTCGGAGTTCCCGGTGCTGCGGGACCGGCTGCTCGGGATCCCGGCACCGGTGCAGCGCTGACCTCCCGCAGTCACGCCGTCCTGAGCCCCGCCCCGCCGCCCCGCCGCCCCGCCGCCCCGCTCCGCCGCTCGCCGCCTGCGGCCGTGCCGGTGGGCCGGAGCCGCGGCCCCGGGCCTGCGGCCTCCTCGGCCCGGACCCGGGTTGTGTGCGTTTTGCGTGGCTTTTGAGAGGATGACCCCTCGGTGGCGACCCGGGGTGGGTCCGATGGCGGGTCGAGGGAGGTTGTGCGGTGAGTGCCAGCGGTCTGGGACGGCTGCCGATCCAGCGCAACAGCCTGCGCGAGCAGATCGCCGGGGCGCTGCGCGAGGAGCTGATGGCGGGTCGGCTGGCGGCCGGCGGCAACTTCACCGTCAAGGAGATCGCCGAGCTGTACGGCGTCTCCGCGACCCCGGCGCGCGAGGCGCTGGTCGACCTCGCGGCGCAGGGGCTGCTGCGGGCCGAGCACCATCGCGGGTTCACCGTGCCAGAGCTCGGCTGGAGCGACTTCCTGGAGATCTTCGAGGCCAGGGTGATGCTCACCGACAGCGCCTTCCGCCGGTTGGCGGTGCGGCCCAGCGGCTACGACTGGACGCGGCTGAGTTCGCTGCGCCGCCGGGCCGAGGCGGCCGCCCGGGCCGCGCGGGCCGGGCAGCTGGACGTGATGGTCGGCTGCGACCGGAGGTTCTGGAACGAGCTCTCCGGGTTCCTGGAGAACCGGCGGATCGCCGACTACCTGGACTGGCTGCGGGTGCAGTCCTGGATGTTCGCCGCCCGCTACCTGCGGGCCCGCGAGCAGCTGGCCGGGGTCTGCTGGGACCGCCAGGGCGAGCTGGTCGAGCAGATCGCCTCGCGCGACCTGGCCGGCGCGCACCGGACGGTCAACCAGTACAACCTCTTCACGGTGCGGCTGCTGGCCGAGCTGGCGGGGGAGCCGCTGGAGAGCGTCACGGTGCTGCCGCTGCTGCTGGCCGAGCCGAGCGGGGAGCCGGCCGCGGCCGGGTCGCCCGCCCCGCTCCCCGCCCCGCCACCGGCACTGGGCCGGTAGGGTGGTTCGGACGACCGAAGCCAGTGAGAGGAAGAGCGGCCCGTGGCCTGTGACCTCTGGCTCGTACCGCTGGTGGACGTGCTGAGCCGCAACCCCGAGAACCCGTTCCGCGACGACCTCGCGATCTACAACGCGGCGCTGACCGCGCGCGGGCTGCCGGGGATGCCGGTGTACGAGTTCGCCCCCGGCATCACCGGCGGGGTGGAGCCGATAGCGGCCTTCGACTACGACTCGCTGCACTTCCTGCGGCGGGCCTACCTGCTGCAGCTGACCGGTTTCCAGCTGACCCCGGTGGACGCGCTCGGCGGCGACTACGAGCAGCTGCTGGAGATGTTCGAGGCCACGGCCGAGCAGTCCCACCTGGTCTGGCACTTCGACCACGCCGGCGCTTACGTGCCGATCGAGTTCCAGGTCCCGCTGGTGGACCAGGAGCTGCTGGCCTCCGGCGGACCGCTCGGCTCGTCCTACGGGCTGCTGCGCGAGCTGCAGGCGATCGCGCCCGCGCTGGGCATCGACCCGCTGGACCCGCCGGGGCCGACCCGTCCGCTCGGGCCCACCGGCCTGGAGCAGCCGTTCGCCCCGCCGCTGGACGACGTGCACCCCTACGCCAGGGAGCGGCACGCCTGGGCCGGCTTGTACGCGGCGGCGACGCGGAGCCTGACGCAGGGTTCGATGGTGGTCTTCGCCTGAGCGGTGCGGGGCTTTGCGAAGCTCGCAAAGCCGGGAGCGGTCTGGCAGGCGGGCTTTGCAAGCTTCGCAAAGCCCGACACCCCGCTGCCACCTACCGCCACCTACCGCAGCGGCCCCTCCGGCGGCCGCTGGCGCGGCATGGTCGGGCGGGTGCCGGGCGGCGGCAGCACCCGGACCTGCGCCGGTGTGCCGCCCTCCGGACGGCCCCCCCAGCTGCCCGGGGCCTGGGTGGGCAGCTGGGTCATCCGGGCCCGGAACTCCAGCATCCACTCCGAGGTCTCGCCGCGGACCAGCTCCGAGACGTCCTCGCAGAAGCGCCGCAGCACGCCCAGGCAGCGCTCGGCCGCCTCGCCCGCCGTCCCCTCGGTGGGGCCGAGCACCTCGCGCACGCACTCCGAGGCCCAGTCGAACTGGAACGCCTCCAGTCGCCGCTGCAGCGCCTGGGCGGTGGAGACGTCGCGCATCCAGCCGGAGCTGAGCCCGAAGGCCCGGTCGGTGGCCAGGCAGCCGGCGGCCAGCGCGAGGGCGACGTAACCCCAGGCGCTGCCGTGCGGCAGCCGGCCGGTCAGCTGGACCAGCGGCAGGGTCACCCCCGACACCCCGCCGCCGGCCGCGCCGGCCCGCAGCAGCCGCGCCCAGCGGCGCTTCCAGAGCCGGTCCCGGCGGTACCAGTCGATCGCCTCGACCGCGCGCTCCTCGGACCAGCGGTAGAGCTCCTCCAGCCGCTCGGCCGGCTCGCCCCAGTCGCCGAGCGGGAACTGGCGGGCACTCAGGTCGGCACGGCGACGGGTGACGGCGCGGTCCCGCCCCGGGCCGACCACCGTGCCGGGCTGGTCCTCCTCGCCGACGTCCTTGCCCCAGGGGCTCTCCTCGGGCTGCATTTCGGGCTGGCTCACCTGTGGGGCTCCCTTGACGGGCCAGACCTCTCGGCCAGGCCTGACTGCTGCGCGGACTGCGACTGCGGACTGCTGCGGGCACTGCTGGGTATCCAACAGCACTTCTTACCGCCAAATGGCTGACCGTGTGGCGCCTCCCCCAAGATCGTTACCCGAAAAGGCGTCCGTAACCCGTGGTGGCGGGGTTGCGGAAGTCGGCGTGATTTCACTCTTCCGAGCGAGTGCGGCGCGTGCTGCGAACCTGACCCGGCACCCTTCCCGGCACCCTGCCCGGCGGCACGCCCGGTGCCCGCCCGGTGGCACGCCTGGCGAAGTCCACAGCTGAAAGCGCTGCTCGGCGACCGGCGGTCGGAGATTCGGCCGGCCCGGTGGACCGGCGCGAACAGGCCACCGACTACCCTTGCCAAGCGTGAAGGTCCTCGTCATCGGCGGCGGCGCCCGCGAACACGCCCTGTGCCGCTCCTTGTCCCAAGATCCCGCCGTCACCGAGCTGCACTGCGCCCCGGGCAACGCCGGGATCGCGCAGGTGGCGACGGTCCACCCGGTCGACCAGCTGGACGGCGCCCAGGTCACCGCGCTGGCCCGGCGGCTGGCCGCCGACCTGGTGGTGGTCGGCCCGGAGGCACCGCTGGTGGCGGGTGTCGCCGATCCGTTGCGGGCGGCCGGCATCCCGGTCTTCGGCCCCTCCGGCGCGGCCGCCCTGCTGGAGGGCTCCAAGGCCTTCGCCAAGGACGTGATGGCCGGCGCCGCGGTGCCCACCGCCCGCTCCTACCTCTGCACCACGCCCGAGGAGGCCGCCGAGGCGCTGGACGCCTTCGGCGCCCCGTACGTGGTCAAGGACGACGGCCTGGCAGCCGGCAAGGGCGTGGTGGTCACCGCCGACCGCACCGCCGCGCTGGCCCACGCCGCGGCCTGCGACCGGGTAGTGATCGAGGAGTACCTGGACGGCCCGGAGGTCTCGCTCTTCGCGATCACCGACGGCACCACCGTGCTCCCGCTGCAGCCCGCGCAGGACTTCAAGCGCGCGCTGGACGGCGACGCCGGCCCCAACACCGGCGGCATGGGCGCCTATTCGCCGCTGCCCTGGGCCCCCGCGGGCCTGGTGGCCGAGGTGCTCCAGAGCGTGCTCCAGCCGACCGTGGACGAGCTGCGCCGCCGCGGCACCCCGTTCTCCGGCCTGCTCTACGCGGGTCTGGCGCTCACCTCCCGCGGCACCCGGGTGATCGAGTTCAACGCGCGCTTCGGCGACCCGGAGACCCAGGTGGTGCTGGCCCGGCTGCGCACCCCGCTGGCGGGCGTGCTGCTGGCCGCCGCCAACGGCACGCTGGCCGACCTGGAGCCGCTGCGCTGGTCCGAGGACGCCGCCGTGACCGTGGTGGTGGCGGCCGAGGGCTACCCCGCCGCGCCGCGCTCCGGCGACCCGATCGAGGGCCTGGAGAAGGCCGAGGCGGCCGACGGCACGGTCTGGGTGCTGCACGCGGGCACCCGGGCGGACGAGGAGGGCCGGGTGCTCAGCGCCGGTGGCCGGGTGCTCTCGGTCACCGCGGTCGGCGCCGACCTGGTCCAGGCCCGCGAGCGCGCCTACGCGGGCGTGGCCGAGATCCGGCTGGACGGCTCCCAGCACCGCACCGACATCGCGCTGCGCGCGGCAGGCGAGGCCCGCGAGGCCGGCGAGTAGCGCCACCCGCCGTGCCCACCAGGGGCGCTGTGTCCGGTCATCCCACCGGGCGCAGCGCCCCTGGTCGTTCGCCCGGCTGTTCGGCCGCGGCGCCGAAGGTTGCAAGCGGCGGGGCGATTCCAGCCCTTCGAGTGAATGCCGCGTCAGCGGGCTGACGGATCGGCGCCGCTGGCCGTATGGTGCGCTGAACCGCGGTGCCGCCGGGGGTGATTCCGCACTCGTCGCCGGGTGCGCGGGTCCGCGCGGGGGGAAGCTGCAAGGACCGGCTCGCCGTCACCAGGACGGGTGGAAGCCGGGCCGGACCGGAACGCCCGCAGCGGCGCGCGCGTCAGCACAGGCAGCAGGACGCGCGGGCCGGGTGGCCGGGCGGACGGCTTCCGGCCGGCCCGCGCCGGTGCTCCCGGTGGCCGCAGGTGCCCGGAGGCCGTCGGCCGGTCGCCGTCGGCCGCCCGCGCCGCGCGCACGAATCCCGAACGAATCCCGAAGGTCCCGACTCCGAAGGGGGTGCAGCACCGGATGGCCGCTTTCGACGCCGCACGCGCACGGGCGCACGCCGTGCTGCGGATCCGCTCCCTGGCCCGGGCCGCCGCCGTGCTGCCCGCGGCCGTCGCCGTGGTCCTGCTGGCCGGGCGCGTCACCGGCCGGATCGGCGCTGCCGGCGCCCCGGACGCCCCCGGCTGGGACGTGGTGCGCTGGGTGGTCGGCGCGGTGGCCGTGCTGGTCGCCCTGGTCGCCCTGGCGGCCGCGCACCGGCACGCCCACGCGCTGCCACCCAGCACCCCGGCGGTCGCCGTGCCGCCCGAGCGGGCGCCCGAACTGCACCGGCTGATCAGGGAGCTGGCCGACCGGCTGGGCGTACCCGCGCCGACCGCCATCGCGCTCACCCCGGACTGCGACAGCTGGCTGGAGGAGCCGCCCGCGCCGCCGCGCGGCCGCGCCACCGGCGGCCACCCGCCCACCGGGCAGCTGCTGGTGATCGGCTCGCCCTTCCTGTGGTGGATGCGGGCCGGCGAGCTCTGCGCCCTGCTGGCCCCGGTGGTGGCCGGCACCGTGGCGGCCGCCGACCCGGAGATCGCCGCCGCCCGCCGCTTCGTCCGCGGCCTGGACGCCGCGCTCGGCTCCGGTCGGCGCACCCCGCTGGCCCGGCTGCTCGACCGGATCACCCGCGCGCTGCTCAAGGCCTGCCGCGAGCACGTGGCCGAGCTGGAGCGGGCGGCCGCCGCCGCGGCCTCCGAGCAGGCCAAGTCGGTGGACTACGGGCTGCGGATCGCCGCCCAGGGCCAGGTCGGCCTGGCCTACGCGGGCTGGGACCGGCTGCTCACCCGGGTGGCGCTGCCGGCCTGGCGGCTGGGCCGCTGCCCGGCCCAGCTGAACGCCGGGGTGGTGGCCGCGCTGACCGAGCTGTCCCGCCGGGACCGGCTGGCCGAGGGCTACGAGAGCAGGCTCGGCGAGCGCCCCGCCTGCGACCTGCTGGAGGAGCCGGGCGCGATGGACGCGGCGGTCTCGCTGCTGGCTGCCGAGCTGTTCCACGGCCCGGTACCCGGTGGCCGGGCCGAGCTGCTCTGGGAGGACTACCCCGAGCAGGTGGTCGACCGCGGCTGGCGGCTGCGGGCGATGGCCCTGCAGGAGGCGCTGGACGCCGTCGCGCCGGGCCGCTCGGCGCCCACCCTGGCCCGGCTGCTGGAGCGGCTGGCGGCCGGCGGCGGGGACGAGCTGGCCCGGGCGCTGGCGCTGGCCCCGCCCCCGGCGGCACCCGGCGCGGGTGAGCGAGAGGGGTCCCCCCGGCCGGAGGCGGGGGGAGGGCGCGAGCTGCTGGCCGACTGCGTGACGGCGATGGTCTGCTGCGCGGCGGTGGACGGTGCCGGCGGCCGGCCCGGCCTGGACTGGCTGGACGGGCCGGTGCTGCTGCTCGGCGGGGTGCGCCGGGGCGACCTGGCCGATCCCGTGGCCGAGGCGGTCGAGCAGGGCGCGGCGGGTCCACTGCGAAGCTGGCTGGAGGCCGCCGGGATCCGCCTGGAGAAGCCGGTCCGGCTCGGCTGACGAACTGTCAGCAAGTCTTTGGTCAGCCGCCGTTGACGAGACTTCGGGCATGGGGTGCCGCGGCGGGGGCACGGTGTGGTCTGCTGGACCACGCGAATATTTCGGTGGCACATGCCACCCGCGGCACATCGTGGGAGGGGCTACGTGGACCAGGAGTCATCGGGTCGCAGATGGGAGTCCGGGACGCTCGCGCACGGCGTCTCGGACCCGTTCGGACAGGGGCCGCTGCCCTGGTTGCGCAGTCCCGACCAGTACCTGGCCGGCGTCGAGGGAGCCGTGCCCTGGTACGTGAGCACCGACGCCCCGGGGCAGCAGCCGCTGCCCACCGCCGCGCCCGCCGCCGGGCGGCCCGGCCAGGGGATGGTCGGCACCCCGCGCAACTCCGACGACGTGGTCCAGCAGATCAAGGGGTTCGCCTCGGCGGGGCCGGTCTACCCCGGCGGCTCGGTGGACCTGCGGGTCACCGTGCACCCGCCGCGCGACTTCCTGGTGGACGTCTACCGGATCGGCCACTACGCGGGCGCCGGTGCCCAGCACATGACGGCCAGTCCGCTGATCCACGGCCTGCAGCAGCCCGCTCCGCTGGTGGTCGGGCGGACCGTCAGCTGCCACCACTGGTGGCACTCCTGGCGCCAGCAGATCCCGGCGCACTGGCGGCCCGGTGCCTACGTCGCGGTGCTCACCACCGCCGACCAGCGCCACCGCAGCCACATCCCGTTCACCGTGCGCGACCCGCGCACCACCGGGCCGGCCGGCAGCGCATCGGCCGGCAGCGGACCTGCCGACACCGGACGTGCCGACACCGGACGTGCCGACACCGGGCCGGCCGGCAGCGGACCTGCCGCGGACCTGCTGCTGGTGCTGCCGGACATCACCTGGCAGGCGTACAACCTGTTCCCGGAGGACGGGCACACCGGCGCCAGCCTCTACCACGCCTGGGACGAGCGCGGTCGGCTGCTCGGCGAGCCGGAGGCGGCGGTCACCGTCTCCTTCGACCGCCCGCACGCGGGGGCCGGGCTGCCGCTGCACGTCGGGCACGCCTACGACTTCATCCGCTGGGCCGAGCGGTACGGCTACGACCTCGCCTACGCCACCGCCTCCGACCTGCACGCGGGTCTGGTCGAGCCGTCCCGGCACCGGGCGCTGATCTTCCCGGGGCACGACGAGTACTGGTCCGAGCCGATGCGCCGCACGGTCGAGCGGGCCCGGGACGGCGGCACCTCGCTGGTCTTCCTCTCCGCCAACACCATGTACTGGCGGGTCGAGCTGACCAGCGGCGCCTCCGGGGAGCCGGGCCGGCTGCTGAACTGCCGCAAGCGCCAGCGGGTGCTGCCCGAATCGCCGGCCGCGGGCCCGGCCGGCGCGGCCAGCGCGCTGTGGCGGGACTCGGGCGAGCCCGAGCAGCACCTGCTCGGCGTCCAGTACGCGGGGCGGGTGGCGCAGCCTGTGCCCCTGCGGGCCGGCAACACCTGGCACTGGCTCTGGGCCGGCACCGGCCTGCGGGACGGCGACGAGGTGGCCAACCTGGTGGCCGGCGAGGCGGACCGCTACTTCCCCAAGGTCGCGCTGCCCGAGCACCGCGAGCGGATCCTGCTCGCCCACTCGCCCTACCGGGACGAGCGGGACCGCCCCCGCCACCAGGAGACCTCGCTCTACCGGGCCCCCAGCGGCGCCTACGTCTTCGCCTCCGGCACCTTCGCCTGGTCGCCGGCGCTGGACCGCCCGGGGCACACCGACGAGCGGATCCAGAAGGCCACCGCCAACCTGCTCGACCGGGTCTGCAAGGACGGGTGAGCCCGAGCGGCCCCGGGGGCGCATGAAAGACTCGCGGTGTCCGAGCAGCGACCCCCACTCCTGAGGACTGAAGCAATCTTGAGCGGATTCGTCACCAAGCCCGAGCCGATCCAGGTGCCCGGCCTGGTCCACCTGCACACCGGCAAGGTGCGCGACCTCTACCGCGACCCGGCCGGCCGGCTGGTCATGGTGGCCAGTGACCGCACCTCGGCCTTCGACTGGGTGCTGCCCAACGACATCCCCGACAAGGGCCGGATCCTCACCCAGCTCTCGCTCTGGTGGTTCGAGCGGATCGCCGACCTGGTGCCCAACCACGTGATCTCCACCGAACTGCCCGAGGGCGCGCCCGCCGACTGGGCCGGGCGCACCATGATCTGCGACGACCTGGAGATGTTCCCGGTCGAGTGCGTGGCCCGCGGTTACCTGACCGGCTCCGGCCTGGCGGAGTACCAGGTGAGCCGCACGGCCTGCGGCATCGCGCTGCCCGAGGGCCTGGTGGACGGCTCCGAGCTGCCGGCGCCGATCTACACCCCCGCGCTCAAGGCCGAGGTCGGCGAGCACGACGAGAACGTGCCCTACGAGGAGACCTCGCGCCGGATCGGCGCGGACTGGGCCGCGATGCTGCGCCAGACCACGCTGGCCGTCTACACCCGGGCCCGGGACATCGCCGCCGAGCGCGGTCTGGTCCTGGCCGACACCAAGTTCGAGTTCGGTCTGCGGGGCGGCGAGCTGGTGATCGGCGACGAGGTGCTGACCCCCGACTCCTCGCGCTACTGGCCGGCCGACGTGTGGCAGCCGGGTCGGGCCCAGCAGAGTTACGACAAGCAGTTCATCCGGGACTGGCTGACCTCGCCGGCCTCCGGCTGGGACCGCGCGAGCGAGCAGCCGCCGCCGGCCATGCCCGCCGAGATCCTGGAGCGCACCCGGGCCAAGTACGTCGAGGCGTACGAGCGGCTGACCGGGACCGACTGGGTCTGAGCCCGGACCGACTGGGCATGGGCATGGGCCTGGGCCTGGGCCTGAGCCCGGACCGGGGCCGGGCCCGGCCGGGCCTCGCCGTCAGATCCAGCCGTGCTCGCGGGCCAGGCGCACCGCCGCGTGCCGGTTCTCGGCGCCCAGCTTGCCGGCCGCCGCGGAGAGGTAGTTGCGCACCGTGCCGGGCGAGAGCCCGGCCCGGGCGGCGATCTCGGTGACCGGGGTGCCGTCGGCGGCCAGCTCCAGCACGTCGGTCTCCCGCGGGGTCAGCGGGCTCTCCCCGGCGCTGATCGCCTCGGCCGCCAGCTCCGGGTCCACGTAGCGGCCGCCGGAGCGCACGGTGCGGATGATGCCGGCCAGGTCGGCGGCCGAGACGGTCTTCGGCAGGAAGCCGCGCACGCCCACCTCCAGGGCCCGCTTGAGGTAGCCGGGGCGGCCGTGGCCGGTGACGATCATGGTGCGGCACTCCGGCAGCACCCGGCGCAGCTCGGCGGCCACCTCGATCCCGTCCAGGCCCGGCATCTGCAGGTCGAGCACCGCGACGTCGGGCCGGTGGGCCTTGGCCATCGCGAGCGCCTCGGGCCCCGAGGCGGCCTGGGCGACCACCACCAGGTCGTCCTCCAGGGCGAGCAGCGCGGCGAGCGCGCCGCGGATCAGGTGCTCGTCGTCGGCGAGCAGCACCCGGACGGTGGCGGTCATGCGGCCAGCTCCTTCTCGTCGGCGGTCCCTTGGGCCAGCGGCAGGGAGGCGCGCAGCGTGAAGCTCCGCTCCCGGGCCTCGGTGGCCAGTTCGCCGCCGTGCGCGGTCAGCCGCTCGCGCAGGCCGGCCAGCCCGCTGCCGCCCGGCGCGGCCACGCCCGCCCGCACGCCGTCGTTGACCAGCTCCAGGACCGCCCGCTCCTGCTGCGTCCAGAGCCGCACCGAGACCAGGGTCGCCTCGCTGTGCCGCAGCACGTTGGTGGCCGCCTCGCGGACCACCCAGCCGAGCACCGACTGGGCGAGCGCGGGCAGCGTGGCCGGGTCGGGGCCGAGGTCGACGCGGCACTCGATCCCGGCGGCCCGCAGCACCGAGCGCGCCCCGGTGACCTCGGCGGCCAGGTCGGCGGTCCGGTAGCCGCGCACCACCTCGCGCACCTCGCGCTGCGACTCCTGGGCGATCCGCTGCACCTCGACCATCTGGTCGGCCGCCTCCGGGCGCCCGCGCCGGGAGAGCTGCACCGCCAGTTCGGCCTTGAGCGCCATGGTGGTCAGGTTGCGGCCGAGCACGTCGTGCAGGTCGCGGGAGAAGCGCAGCCGCTCCTCGGCCACCGCGAGCCGGGACTGCGCCTCCCGGGCGGTGTCCAGCTCCCAGGCCACCTTGACCATCCAGGCCGAGCAGCGGCAGCTCGCCGCACAGGCCGACAGCCCGATCAGGCTGCCGACCAGCTGGCCCAGCGACCAGGCGGGATCGCCGGTGGCGATCACCGCGGGCGGCAGGGAGAGCAGCACCATCGCCAGCGCAGCGGGTGCCAGCACCCGTGGCCGCAGCGCGATCGCGGGGGCGACGGCCCACACCAGCAGGACGACCTCGCTGCTCACCAGCAGGGCGGTCGGCTGCTGCCGGTGGTGCGGGCCGACCAGCAGCGGCAGCCAGATCGCGGCCTGGGAGAGGGCCGCGTGCGCCAGCAGCAGCCGCACCGGCACCTGGCCGCCGTGCACGTGGCACCTCAGGGCGGCCCGGATCAGCGGGACGGAGACGACGGTGCCCAGCAGCATCAGGACGCTCAGCAGGACGGCGGCGAGCGGGGAGGACTGGCGGGGCACCTGCTGGCAGGCGAGGGGGAGCAACGAGAGCGGCGCGAAGACCGTCATCGCGTACATCGACCAGCGGATGTAGATCTCGATCCGCTTCGGTTTGCTGTAGTCGCGCCAGGTCCGAATGCCCATGGCCGCCCCCCTTTGTCCGGTGCCCGACCCTTCCTATCAGACACCTCAGCCGCGGGGTTCCCAGCGGAAGCCGCGCAGGGCGGCCCAGGCGGCGAGGGCGAGCCAGGCCACGGCGCCGCCGAGGTAGGGGAGCGCGGTGAGCCAGCTGCCGGCGAAGCCGGTGGGCGCGCCGGAGCCGTCGCCGCCCAGCCAGCCGATCCGCAGCAGTTCCAGTGCCGAGCTGGCGGGCAGCAGGCGGCCGGCGTCGGCCAGCGGCGCGGGCAGCACGCTGAACGGGACGATCAGGCCCGAGCCGGCCAGGGTGACCAGCACCACCGGCAGGGTGGTGAGCCCGGCGGCCTCCACCGTGCGGGTCCAGCCGCTGGTGAGCGCGGCGAGCGCGGCCAGCAGGCCCGCCGCCAGCAGCAGGCCGAGCAGCACCAGCACCGCGTTGACCGGCGCCGCGAGGCCCAGCAGCACCGCGGCGGCGGCGGTGATCAGCGCGACCTGCAGCAGTGCGAGGAGCGCGGAGGGCAGCGCGGTGCCGCCCAGGATCTCGCCGTCGGTCAGCTCACCGGTGCGCAGCCGCTTGAGGACCAGCTCGCCGCGCCGGGTCACGTAGGCCGCGGTGAGGTTGGTGTAGAGGCCGAAGAGCAGCGCGACCGCGCTGAGGTTCACCACCAGGGCGCTGTGCAGGTCCACCCCCGGCAACTGGCCGCGCTGCGCCGCGAGCAGCGAGTGCAGCGCGCTGACCAGGGCGATGGGCATCAGCACCGCCATGGACAGCGCGGTGCGGTTGCGGCGCAGCAGCAGCAGTTCGGTCCGCACCAGGCCGACCGGACGGCTCAGCGGGCGGCGCTGAGGCTCCAGCGGCTGACTGGGCATCGGCTGACGAGGCATCGGCTGGGTGAGCGTCATCGGTTCGCTCCGATCAGGGCGCGGCGCAGGATGCGGCGGGCGGGGGTGGTGGGTGGTTCCGCCTGTCCGGGCTGTTCGGGCTCCGCCGGGCCGGCCTCGGCGGCGATGGCCAGGAACGCCTCCTCCAGCGTGGCGCTGCGGGCGTCCAGGCCGCGCAGGGCGACGCCCTGCTCGGCGGCCCAGCCGAGCAGCTGGGTGAGGGTGCGCTGGAGGTCGGGGGTCCGCACGGTCACCTTGCGGTCGGTGAAGCCGACCTCGGCGCCGGGCAGGGAGAGCAGGGGGGCGGCGGGCTGCTCGGGCAGCTCGAAGCTGATCCGGGCCGGCCGGCCCGCGATCACCTGCGCGACGGTGCCGGTGGTGACCACCTGGCCGTGGTGCATGACAGCCAGGCGGTCGGCCAGCTCCTCGGCCTCCTCCAGGTAGTGCGTGGTGAGCAGGATCGTGGTGCCCTGCTCGCGCAGTTCGCGGACCAGCTGCCAGACGGCGGCCCTGGCCTGCGGGTCGAGGCCGGTGCTGGGCTCGTCCAGGAAGAGCACCTCGGGGCGGCCGATCAGCGCCACCGCGAGGTCCAGCCGGCGCTTCTCGCCGCCGGAGAGCTGCTTGACCCGCACCCCGGCCCGGTCGGCGAGCCCCACCAGGTCCAGCGCCTCGGCGACCGGCCGGGGCGTGCTGGTGCCACGGGCCCACCCGGTGATCGTCTCGGCCACCGTCAGGTCGCCCGGGAAGCCGCCCTCCTGGAGCATGATCCCGATCCGCGGCCGCAGCGCGGCCCGCTCCCGGTAGGGGTCGTGGCCGAGCACCCGGACGGTGCCGGCGGTGGGCCTGGCCAGGCCCTCGATGAGTTCCATGGTGGAGGTCTTGCCGGCCCCGTTGGTGCCCAGCAGCGCGAACAGCTCGCCGCGCGCCACCGTCAGGTCCAGTCCGCGCACGGCGGTGAAGGCGCTCCCCGAATTTCCGTAGCGCCGCCGCAGGCCCTGGGCCGTGACGGCGGGAGAAGTGCTGCTCATGGCATCGACGATCCCGTGGCGACGGGCCCTGGGGCAGTGCGCGCGCTCACCGGTCGCGGGTGTGTTTTCACGGGTCGGCGGTGACAAATGTCACGGGTGGGCCGCGGGCGGCGCCGAGGTGGGACTCGGTCGCCGCGCGGTGGAACTCGGCTGTCGGCGGCGGGCCGGAAACGCGAAATGGGCCTCCGAAGGAGACCCATTCACACTGTCACTCTGGAGCGGACGACGAGATTCGAACTCGCGACCCTCACCTTGGCAAGGTGATGCTCTACCAACTGAGCCACGTCCGCATGATCTTTACTTGTACCGCGTTGCACTGCTGTCCTGCTGTACTACGAGCGGACGACGAGATTCGAACTCGCGACCCTCACCTTGGCAAGGTGATGCTCTACCAACTGAGCCACGTCCGCACGGCACCTGATGGCGCCGGCCGCTGCTCCCGGGTTCCGGTTGCGGCGACGAGAATTACTCTACCCCATCGTCGGGACTGCTCACGCATCCCTTCCGCCGCGGCTGTCTGCGGCGGCGGAAGGGCGGGCGGCGCGGGGTCAGTTGGCCTCGGCGAACGCTTCGTAGACGTGCTTGGGGATCCGGCCGCGGGCCGGCAGCTCCATGCCCCGGGACTGGGCCCAGGCGCGCACGGCGGCCGGGTCGGGCGCGAGCGCGGTGCGGCGGAACGACTTTCCGGTGCGGCTCTGGCGGCGGCCGGCCGCGACGAAGGGGGCGAGCGCCTCCCGCAGCTTTTCCGCGTTGTCCAGGGACAGGTCGATCTCGTACGACTTCCCGTCGACGCCGAAGTGGACGGTTTCGGCGGCCGCGCCGCCGTCCAGGTCGTCGGAGAGCGTGACAACTACACGCTGAGCCATGGGCGTCAATCCTCTCGGCAATTCGGCAGACCGGGCGCGGTGTGCCGCGGCAGCCCTGTGCTCCGGCGCTCCAGGGGCATGCGGGTGCACCGAAGGTCGCACCGTCTGCGCAGCTCCTGCCACCGCCGGTGGCCCTATTCTGCACCCGGAGCACGTCGAAATCGATGGGCGTTGCATTCTTTTTCCGGATATTCACCTCGCTTCGCCTCCGTACCGTTACTTCGCTTCGGATACCCCCGGGTTTCCGTGGTCGATCTGTCCGGTGTGCCGGTATTCGGGGGGTCGCCGGGCGAGGGTGGGGCGAAGCTGGGAAGTTCTTTAAAGGGGGAGGAAACGGGCGCCGCGTAACGCCTGATCCGGTGCGGCGTAAGGGGCGAGTGTCTACGCGCGTTGCCCATCGGGTGCCCAGGACCGGGCAGTCGAACGGCCGATGAACCCCGGTACTCTGAAGGTCCCCCCGCCTTCACGCACCACACCTTTGGGAGTGCCAGTGGCACGCGTCGTAGTCGACGTCATGCTCAAGCCGGAGATCCTCGACCCCCAGGGACAGGCGGTGCAGCGCGCACTGCCCCGTCTCGGATTCACCGGGATCGCCGACGTCCGCCAGGGCAAGCGTTTCGAGCTGGAAGTGGAGGGCCCGGTGGACGACGCCGCGCTCGCCAGGATCCGCGAGGCCGCCGAGACCTTCCTGGCCAACACCGTGATCGAGGACTTCACCGTTCGGGTGGAGGGCTCGGAGTGACCACCCGTGTTGGCGTTGTCACTTTTCCCGGCTCGCTGGACGACCGGGACGCCCAGCGCGCGATCCGGCTGGCCGGCGCCGAGCCGGTCGCGCTCTGGCACCGCGACAAGGACCTGCACCAGGTCGACGCGGTGGTCCTGCCGGGCGGATTCAGCTACGGGGACTATCTGCGGGCCGGTGCGATCTCGCGCTTCTCGCCGGTGATGGGCACCGTCATCGAGCAGGCCAAGCTCGGAATGCCCGTCCTCGGTATCTGCAACGGCTTCCAGGTGCTCACCGAGTCGCACCTGCTGCCCGGCGCGATGCTGCGTAACAACCACCTGCACTTCATCTGCCGCGACCAGAAGCTGCGGGTGGAGAATGCGGGCACGGCCTGGACCACGGATTACCAGGCGGGCCAGGAGATTTCCGTCCCGCTGAAGAACATGGACGGCCGCTACACGGCAGACGCGCGCACGATCGACGAGCTGGAGTCCGAGGGCCGGGTGGTTTTCCGCTACCTCGACCTCAACCCGAACGGCTCGATCAACGATATTGCCGGGATCACCAACGCGGCCGGCAACGTGGTCGGCCTGATGCCGCACCCCGAGCACGCCGTCGAACCGCTGGTCGGCACCGGCGGGACCGACGGTCTGGGCTTCTTCACGTCCGTTCTCAAGCAGTTGGTGAGTTCCTGAGATGACTCTCGACACGGTCAAGAACGCCGAGCAGACTCCGGACGCCGCCCAGCCGTGGGCCGAACTCGGCCTGAAGCAGGACGAGTACGCCCGGATCCGGGAGATCCTCGGCCGCCGCCCCACCGGCGCCGAGCTCGCGATGTACTCGGTGATGTGGTCGGAGCACTGCTCGTACAAGAGTTCCAAGGTGCACCTCAAGCAGTTCGGCGAGAAGGCACCGCAGTCCGACGCGATGCTGGTCGGCATCGGCGAGAACGCCGGTGTGGTCGACGTCGGTCAGGGCTACGCGGTCACCTTCAAGGTGGAGTCGCACAACCACCCGTCGTACATCGAGCCTTACCAGGGCGCGGCCACCGGCATCGGCGGCATCGTGCGCGACATCCTCGCGATGGGCGCCCGCCCGGTCGCCGTGATGGACCCGCTGCGGTTCGGTGCGGCCGACCACCCCGACACCCGTCGGGTGCTGCCCGGGATCGTCGCGGGCATCGGCGGCTACGGCAACTGCCTGGGCCTGCCGAACATCGGCGGCGAGGTCGTCTTCGACCCCTGCTACCAGGGCAACCCGCTGGTCAACGCGCTCTGCGTGGGCGTGATGAAGCACGAGGACATCCACCTGGCCAAGGCCAGCGGGGCCGGCAACAAGGTCGTCCTCTACGGGGCCAGGACCGGTGGCGACGGCATCGGCGGCGTCTCGGTGCTGGCCTCGGAGACCTTCGACGACTCCAAGCCGACCAAGCGCCCGGCGGTCCAGGTCGGTGACCCGTTCCAGGAGAAGCTGCTCATCGAGTGCACCCTGGAGGTCTTCCGGGAGCAGTTGGTGCTCGGCATCCAGGACCTCGGTGGCGCCGGACTCTCGTGCGCCACCTCGGAGTTGGCCTCGGCCGGCTCCGGCGGCATGCGGATCGAGCTGGACACCGTGCCGCTGCGCGACGCCACGCTCTCGCCGGAGGAGATCCTCATGAGCGAGTCGCAGGAGCGGATGTGCGCGATCATCGAGCCCGAGAAGGTCGAGCGCTTCCTGGCGATCTGCGAGAAGTGGGACGTCATCGCCACCGTGATCGGTGAGGTGACCGAGGGCGAGCGGCTGGAGATCTTCTGGCACGGCGAGCAGGTGGTGGACGTGCCGCCGCGCACCGTGGCGCACGACGGCCCGGTCTACCAGCGCCCGTACGCCCGGCCCAGCTGGCAGGACGCGCTGCAGGCCGACGCGCCGACCGCCGAGCGGCTCCAGCGCCCGGCCACGGGCGAGGAGTTGAAGGCGGCGCTGCTGGCGGTGGCGGGCTCGCCCAACCAGGCGTCCAAGAGCTGGATCACCGACCAGTACGACCGGTTCGTGATCGGCAACACGGTGCTGGCCACCCCCGAGGACTCCGGCATGATCCGGATCGACGAGGAGACCAACCTCGGCGTCTCGGTGGCCACCGACGGCAACGGCCGCTTCACCAAGCTGGACCCTTACACCGGTGCCCAGTTGGCGCTGGCCGAGGCCTACCGCAACGTGGCGGCCGGCGGCGCCAAGCCGCTCGCGGTCTCCGACTGCCTCAACTTCGGCTCCCCCGAGGACCCGGACGTGATGTGGCAGTTCGCCGAGGCCACCCGCGGCCTGGCCGACGCCTGCCTGGTGCTGGGCACCCCGGTGACCGGCGGCAACGTCTCGCTCTACAACCAGACCGGCGACGTCGCCATCCACCCGACCCCGGTGGTCGCGGTGCTCGGTGTCATCGACGATGTCACCCGGCGCACCCCGATCGGCTTCGCCGAGGAGGGCCAGCACCTCTACCTGCTCGGCGACACCGCCGACGAACTGGGCGGCTCCGCCTGGTCGCAGGTGGTCCACGACCACCTCGGCGGCCTGCCGCCCAAGGTGGACCTGGAGCGCGAGCGGCTGCTCGCCGAGATCCTGATCGCCGCCTCGCGCGACGGCATGATCGACGCGGCGCACGACCTCTCGGACGGCGGCCTGGCCCAGGCGCTGGTGGAGAGCTGCCTGCGCGGCGGCCAGGGTGCCCGGGTGATCGTGCCGGCCGACCTCGACCCCTTCGTCCTCCTCTTCTCCGAGTCGGCGGGCCGCGCGGTCGTCGCCGTGCCGCGCAGCGAGGAGCTGCGGTTCACCGACATGTGCGGTGCGCGGGGCCTGCCGGCCACCCGGATCGGCGTGGTGGACGGGGACGTGCTGGAGGTCCAGGGCCAGTTCTCGGTCTCGCTGGCCGAGCTCACCGAGGCCCACACCGGTGTCATCGAGGCGCTGCTCGGCTGATCGCGTCGCGGCTACGCCGGAACGGCTCGCTCCGCTGCCGCGGGGTGGGCCGTTCTGGGTGGTCGGCGCCGCAGCAGGCCCGGCAGCAGGCCCGGCACCGCCGCAGGTCGGCACCGCTGTAGGTTGGCCGCATGGCGAAGACGGCGACCGGCAAGGCGCGCAGCTACGATCCGGCGAAGGTGCGGGCGGCGCTCGCGGCGCAGACCGAGGCGCTGCGGGCCGCGGTGCACCGCCTCTGCGGCGATCCGGCCGCCGCCGCTCTGCTGGAGCGCCCGACCCGGCTGGGGCAGTGGCGGGTGCGGCAGCTGGTGGCCCATCTGGCACTCCAACTCGCCTGGCTGCCGAACAACTTGGACCAGTCGCCGCAGGGTCGCCGGCCGCTGGGGCTGACCGCCTGGGTGGCCGAGGTGGGCTCGCTGGCGGAGCTGCTGGACGCCGGCACCCAGGCGCACGCGGCGGAGGACTTCGCCGGCGGCCCGGCCGCCGTCGCGGCCGGCTTCGACGCCGCCGCGGACGCGCTGCTCGCGCTGCTGGACGGGGCCGAAGTCCGTGACCCGCAGCGGAGGTTCGAGATCCGGTTGGGCTCGATGACGCTGGCCGACCTGCTGGTCACCCGGCTGGTGGAGGCGGTGGTGCACGCCGACGACCTGGCGGCGGCGCTGGAGTTGCCCGCGTTCCCGCACGACCGCTTCGCGCTGGCCTCGGTCTGCCGGCTGCTGGCCGACGCCTTCGCGGCCCAGCAGCCCGGCGGGGCGGTCGAGTTGCGGATCCCGCCGTTCGC
The DNA here is from genome assembly GCF_026340565.1 of Kitasatospora sp. NBC_01287. Lineage (NCBI taxonomy): Bacteria > Bacillati > Actinomycetota > Actinomycetes > Kitasatosporales > Streptomycetaceae > Kitasatospora > Kitasatospora sp. NBC_01287. The sequence continues at coordinate 4,474,199 of NZ_JAPEPB010000001.1, read as the reverse complement.
CGTGGTGCAGGCGGTGCCCGGCCCTCGGCACACCCGCGGCACGCCGCCCAACGTGGTGGAGAGCGACCCGCTGACCTGGGTGCGGCTGGCCACCGGGCGGCAGGCCTGGGCGGCGGCGCTCGACGCGGCGCAGGTGAGCGCCAGCGGTGAGCGCAGCGACCTGGCCGCCTTCCTGCCGGTCATGGCCTGAGCCTGACGGAAGATCAGATCGTTTGGCCGGCAACCTGGTTGGTGATGCCGGGCGCGCCGGCGGAGACCGCGCCGACGGAGACCGCGCCGACGGCGCCGCGGGTCTCGCGCAGCAGCAGTGCGGCGGTCAGCAGGACGAGGGCGGCGGTCAGCGCGTGGATGCCGAGCGCGGTGGCCAGGGTGCCGCCGTGGGTCAGCACGATGGTCGCGTCGCCGAGCGGGGTGAACGCCTCGGCGAGCAGCGCCCAGCCCAGGGCACGGCGCTGACGGGTGATCAGCAGGGCGATCGCGACCAGGCCCGAGGCGATGTCGCGCACCCCCTTGACGTCGTAGAAGCCGGTTCCGGCGCCCTGCGGGCCGGGGATGCCGAAGCCGGCCGCGGCGCCGTGCGGGTCGAGGACGAAGCGCACCCCGACGACGATGATGAAGGCGCTGAGCAGGCCCGTGAGGCCGGTGGTGAGGCGCTTGGACGTCATGGGATCCCCCGATGATGAAGTGGTGAGCGCTGCTCGTTTTCCTAGCGGCGCTAGAACATGTGCTGACGCTAGCACTGCCCTCGCTCGGAAATCTAGCATCGCTAGACTTTCAGTGCTCGAAGTTCTAGCGCTGCTAGGATCAGAGCATGCCGACCCAGCCACGCAGAGAACGCGACCGCGCCGAACGCCACTCCCTCATCCTTCGGGCCGCCCGCGAGCTGGCCGAGACCGAGGGCTGGGATGCGGTCACCACCCGCCGCCTGGCCGAGCGGATCGAGTACAGCCAGCCGGTGCTGTACACCCACTTCGCGAACAAGGGCGCGATCATGGACGCGGTGGCCCTGGAGGGCTTCGGCGAACTGGCCGCCGTGCTGGAGCGGGCCCCGGCTGGCCTGGCGGCCCCGGCCGACCGGCTCTTCGCCGCCGCCCGCGCCTACCTGGACTACGCGGGCGCCAACCCGGCGCTCTACGAGGCGATGTTCAGCCTCGGCACCAGCCTCTCGTTCGGCACCGAGGAGTCGCCCGCCGAGCTCAAGCGGGCCTTCGGCGCCTTCCTCGCGGTGGCGGCGCCGCTGGCCGGCGGCGCGGGGGCCGAGACCTTCGTCGAGGTGGTCTGGAGCGCCCTGCACGGGCAGGTGCTGCTGGCCCGGGGCGGCCGGCTGCGTCCGGGACTGGAGCGCGAGCGGCTGGCGGTGCTGATCGGTGGGCTGCTGGCCGGCGGGGCACCGCTGCCGGACTGACCGGGCAAGGACATCGGGTGCGCCGACCCGGTGCCGAACAGGTCCTGATGTGGCATCGTCCTGGCAACTGCTGTGACAGTCCAGCGGGGAGGCGCCAATGGCGGGGGACGGGTTCGGTGTTGACCTGGGAGCGCTGGAGAGTGCTGCCGAGGGCATCAACGCCACCTTGTGTGACGATGTCTGAGAACCCCCAAGAGATCCGCGCCCTGTTCACCGGGGCGGAGCTCGCGCAGATCGCGGAGCACGCGATCACCGTCGGCGCCACCACCACCAGGCGTGATGCCGCCTCCGGGCCGATCGCCGAGGACCTGGCCCGGTACTGACGCGGGGCACGGTGGCCGCCCGCCGGGCGCTCGACCCTGCCCCGGGCCCTGGCCGCCGACGGCGGTGCGGTGCCGCCCTGACGGACGGTCAGGGCGGTGCCGCACCTCGGTGTCGGCGGCTACTGCTTGAGCGCGGTGTACGCTTCGTCGCTGCTGTCCTTGAGGAACTGCCAGCAGCGGGCGGCCTCGTCGGTCTCCTTGATGCTCTCGGCGGCCCGGGCCAGGGCGGCCAGGCAGCGCAGGAAGCCGCGGTTGGCGCGGTGCTCCCACGGGACCGGGCCGTGGCCCTTCCAGCCGGCCCGGCGCAGCGAGTCCAGGCCGCGGTGGTAGCCGGTGCGGGCGTAGGCGTACGACTCGACGACCCGGCCCTCGGTGAAGGCGTCGTCGGCCAGCATGGCCCAGGCGAGGGAGAACCCGGGGTAGTCCGCCGCGAGCTGGGTGGGCGACGCGGACTCCTCGGCGAGCCGGCGGTACGGCTCCTCTTCCTCGGCGAGCAGCGTCGGCTCCGGACCGGAGAGCAAGTTCTTCCGTTCAGTCATGCCTCCCAGTCTGCCAGCCCGCCCTCGGCGCGCGGGAGCGCCCGCGGACCTGGGGTCCGCGGGCGCTCGGAGAGGGCTCAGGACGAGCACTGGTACAGCAGTTGCGCATCGGGGTTGTCCACCGACTGCCCGTAGTCGCCGGGCGCGACCGGGGCGCAGCTGCCGCGCACCCAGCCCACCACCGCGGAGGTCGGCGCTCCCTCGCCACCGCTCCCGCCGAAGCCGCCGAGGCCGCCGGCCTCACGGCCGGCTCCGCCGAGCAGCACGTACTTCAGCTGCCCGCCGCGGACCAGGGCCTGGAACTGGGCCAGGCTCGGTGAGGGCACCTTGCCGGTGAACCCGCCCATCGGCAGCACCTCCTTGCCGGTGGCCAGGATGTACGGCGAGGAGGCCGACCAGGTGGTGGTGGCGAAGAGGTAGCGCGCGCCGCCGGCGTGGGCCTGGGCGTAGTCCAGGATCCGCCGCTGGGCCGTGGTCAGGGTGGTCCCGGACTGGCCGAAGCCGCCGCCGGGACCGGCCCGGCCCCCGGCGTTCGCGCGCGGGCCGCCCTGCCCGGCCTGCCCGCCCTGCGCGCCGCCGGCTCCGGGCCGGCCGAAGCCGCGGGAGGCCTGCGGGCCGACCGTGCCCATCCCCGAGTTGCCGTACTTGGCGTCGAGCACGGAGGCGGCCCAGGCACCGGGCGCGAGCAGCATCGCGAGGAGCGAGGCGGCCAGGCCCACCGTGGCGATCCGCAGCCGGCCGATCCGCCGCTCGCCGAACCGGGTGCTGCGGGCCAGGCCGAGCAGCAGCAGCGCCAGCGCGCCGACCCCGAGCGCGGCCGGGGCCAGCCAGGGCAGGAACCCCGGGTAGAGCCGGGCCAGGTAGGCCGCCCACCCGGTGGTCGCGGCGACCGCGGCGGGCAGCGCCCAGGCCCTGCGGCCGCCGGCCCGGAAGGCCTGCCAGAGCAGCACCGTGCCGGCGCCGCTGAGCGCGGCCAGCGGGGTGGCGATCACGCCCATGTAGTAGCTGTGGCCGCCGACGCTGCCCGCGCTGAAGACCAGGAAGAAGACGGCCAGCCAGCCGCCCCAGAGCAGGTAGCCGGCGCGCAGCCGGTCGGTGCGCGGCTCGCGGCGGCGCCAGGCCAGCGCGCAGAGCAGCGAGATCGCGGCCAGCGGGTAGAGCCAGCCGGTCTGCGGGGCGAACTGGGCGCTGAACATCTTGGTCCAGCCGCCGTCGCTGCCGGCCCCGCCGCCCTGGGCGCCCTGACCGCCCTGGCCGCCCTGACCGACCGGGTCGCTCTGACCGACCGGGCCGCTCTGGCCGCCCCGCGGGGGCAGCTGGGCGCCTGTGTCGGTGCCGGCCCGCTCGCCGGCGCCGCCGCGGCCGCCCCACATGCCGCTCTGCCCGGCGGTCACGCTCCCGGTCTCACCGGCGTTGAGCCCCACCGAGGTGAAGCGGTTCAGGAAGTTGTAGCCGACCACCATGCTGTAGGCCGAGTTGTCGGTGGTCCCGTCGATGTACGGCCGGTCCTGGGCCGGAGTCACCGTGGCCAGCAGTATCCAGGAGGCCGACACCGCGGCGGTGACCAGCCCGGCCAGCGCCAGGTGGCCCAGCCGGCGGCGCAGCCGGGTGGGCGCGGCCAGCAGGTAGACGGCGGCCAGCGCGGGCAGCACCGCCCAGGCCTCCAGCATCTTGGCCTGGAAGGCCAGCCCGACCCAGACGCCCGCCAGCAGCAGGGTGCGCGGCCTGGCGCTCAGCGCGGCCCGCAGCGCGGCGTCGGCCGCCAGCAGGAGCAGCAGGGTGAAGAGCGGGTCCTCGACCGAGGTGCGGAACAGCCCGGCCAGCACCGGCGTCAGGGTGAAGGCGCCGGCGGCGAGCAGGGCCGCGTCGGCGCCGGCCCAGCGGCGCACGCCGCGGAAGAGGACCAGGACGGAGAGCACCCCCTCGACGGCCTGGGGCAGCGTCAGCGCCCAGGGATGGAAGCCGAAGAGGCGCGCGGACAGGGCCTGCGGCCAGAGGAAGCCGGGCAGCTTGTCGAGGGTGATGGTGTTGGCGGGGTCGTAGGAGCCGAAGACGAAGGCCTTCCAGCTCTCCGTCATGCTCCGCACGGCATCGGCGTAGAAGGTGTGGTAGCTGCTCTGACCGATCCCCCAGAAGTACAGGAGCCCTGCGAGGATCGCGATGCCGAGCAGGGCCGGCCTGGCGTAGGCGGGCTGCCCCTCGGGTGAGCGCCACGGGGCTCTGCGGATCGGCCAGGCGCTGTCGGGCAGCTCAGGAGCGATCGGTAGCACGGTGGTAGCCATGCGTGACAGCCTTCGTCGCGACCATGAGAGAAACGCGACAGACAGGGCATTTCGGCGAAATCCATACCGGGACCTGGGCAAGATTTTGCCGTTCGGCCTCTTGGCGGCCACCCGCGCCGCATGATCGGCAGCCGGCCGCCGGGTGGTGCGCCCGGCCGCGACCCGCACGCCCCGTTCCGCCGCCGATCGGGGCGCCGGCACGCGAGAGCCCCGGCCGGCGGGTGCCGACCGGGGCTCGCGGCGAGGGGGCCGCCGCCGTCCGCCTACTTCAGGCGGGTGCCCGCGGAGCGCAGCGCCTTGGTGGCCTCGACCACGCGGGCGGCCATGCCGGCCTCGGCCAGCTTGCCCCAGGTGCGCGGGTCGTAGGTGTTCTTCTTGCCGACCTCGCCGTCGACCTTCAGCACGCCGTCGTAGTTGCGGAACACGTGGTCCACGACCGGGCGGGTGAAGGCGTACTGGGTGTCGGTGTCCAGGTTCATCTTGACCACGCCGTTCTCCAGCGCGGTGGCGATCTCCTCGGCGCTGGAGCCGGAGCCGCCGTGGAAGACGAAGTCGAACGGGTCCTTCTTGCCCGAGGTGGCGCCGATCGCGTCCTGCAGGTCGCGCAGCAGCTCGGGGCGGAGCACCACGTTGCCGGGCTTGTAGACGCCGTGCACGTTGCCGAACGAGGCGGCCAGCAGGTAGCGGCCCTTCTCGCCCAGACCGAGCGCCTCGGCGGTGCGCACCACGTCGTTGACCGAGGTGTAGAGGTTGTCGTTGATCTCGTGCGTGACGCCGTCCTCCTCACCGCCGGTCGGGGTGATCTCGACCTCAAGGATGATCTTCGCGGCGCGCGCCTGGGCCAGCAGCTCCTCGGCGATGGCCAGGTTGTCGGCCAGGGTCTCGGCCGAGCCGTCCCACATGTGCGACTGGAAGAGCGGGTTCAGGCCCTTGGCCACGCGCTCGGCGGAGACCGCGAGCAGCGGGCGGACGTAGCCGTCCAGCTTCTCCTTGGGGCAGTGGTCGGTGTGCAGGGCGATGGTGACGTCGTACTTCGCGGCCACGATGTGGGCGAACTCGGCCAGCGCGACGGCGCCGGTCACCATGTCCTTGCTGTGCTGGCCGCCCAGGAACTCGGCGCCACCGGTCGAGATCTGGACGATGCCGTCGCTCTCCGCCTCGGCGAAGCCGCGCAGCGCCGCGTGCAGGGTCTGCGACGAGGTGACGTTGATGGCCGGGTAGGCGAACTTGCCTGCCTTGGCCCGGTCCAGCATCTCGTTGTAGGCCTCGGGGGTTGCGATAGGCATGCGAAAACGCTCCTGTCGGGGGGATTTTTGTGCGCCGCGGCCCGGACGCCGGGGCTATCTTCCCAGACTCGCCCGTCGGCTTCATCATGCTGCTCGCCACACGGGACAGAAGGCTCGACCTTTCGGGACGAAAGGTAGGGTTCGGGCAGGTCGGAGGCGGTATTGCCGGGTCTCGCCGACGCGGCCCCGCCCGCCGGCGAGGGCCTCGGGGAACCGGTGCCAGGGGCCGGTGACCCCGCCGACGGGGCCGGGCTCCACGGCCCAGGACACCCGGCCGCGCTATTCTGCGCGCGTGAACACCACCACCGACCTAGCGGTCAATCTCCTCGATGCCAAGTCGCTGATCAGCTCGGTCGGGACGGTCGGCCTGCTGGCGATCATCTTCGCCGAGACCGGTCTGCTGATCGGATTCTTCCTACCCGGGGACTCGCTGTTGATCCTGGGCGGCGTGGCCGCCTCCTCGGCCGCGGCCAAGGCCTTCGGGCCCGGCGTGCAGATGCCGATCGCCGTGCTGCTGATCGGTGCGCCGATCTGCGCGATCGCGGGTGCCCAGCTCGGGCACCTGCTCGGCGCGAAGGTGGGCGGCAGGCTCTTCGACAAGCCGGAGTCACGGATCTTCAAGCGCGAGTACGTGCAGAAGGCCGAGGAGTACTTCCAGAAGTTCGGGCCGGAGAAGGCCGTGGTGATGGCCCGGTTCATCCCGATCGTGCGCACCTTCCTCAACCCGGTCGCCGGGACGCTGGAGATGCCGGCCCGCAAGTTCTTCGTCTGGAACGCGATCGGCGGTGTGCTCTGGACCGAGGCGATGCTCAGCATCGGCTACTTCTTCGGCGACTCGATGGCCCCGGTGATCGACAAGTACCTGATCCCGGCGATGGCGCTGATCATCCTGCTGTCGATCTCGCCGATCCTGGTCGAGGTGGTGCGCGACCGCAAGAAGCGCAAGGCGGCGGGCCCGGCCTACGCGGGCGGGGCGGCCGCGCCGGGCGAGCCCGAGGCCGACGCGCTGCAGAGCGGCGGCCGGCACCGCCGCGGCTGAGGCCGAACCTCCGGTGCCCCTGACCCGCGCGCGCGGGTCAGGGGCACCGCTGCGTCCAGGGCGGGCAGGCTCGGGTTTCACGTGAAACAACGCGGCACCGGGCGTCGCCCCCGGGCGGGGCTCAGGCGAGGTCGAGGTCCTGGGCGGTGAAGACGGTGTAGTACGGCAGGCCGGCGTCCTCGATCGCCGGAGCGGCACCGCGCTCGACGATCACCGCGACGCCGACCACCTCGGCGCCCGCCTCGCGCAGCGCCTCGACGGCGGTCAGCACCGAGCCGCCGGTGGTGGAGGTGTCCTCGACGGCCAGCACCCGGCGGCCCTTGACGTCCGGGCCCTCGATCCGGCGCTGCAGGCCGTGCGCCTTGCCGGCCTTGCGGACCACGAAGGCGTCCAGCTCGCGGCCGCGCGCGGCGGCGGCGTGCAGCATCGCGGCGGCGACCGGGTCGGCGCCCAGGGTCAGCCCGCCGACGGCGTCGTACTCCAGGTCGGCGGTGGCGTCCAGCAGCACCCGGCCGACCAGCGGCGCGGCCTGCGCGTCCAGGGTGATCCGGCGCAGGTCGACGTAGTAATCGGCCTCGCGGCCGGAGGAGAGGATGACCTTGCCGTGCACCACGGCCTTGGTCTTGATCTGCGCCAGCAGGGCGTCGCGGTCGGTGCTCAGGTCGTTGGTCGGCTCGTTGCTCATGGACAGTCAGTCTAAGTGGGTGCTGATCAGCGCTTGCGCAGGGCGCGGGCCACGATGACCGCGCCACCGAGCAGGGCGACGCCGCCGCCGATCACCCAGGGCGTGCTGAGCCGCCCCGAGACCCGGGCGGCCACCGGGGCGGCGGCGTGCTGGTCGCCGTACCAGCGGCTGGCGGCGCGGGCCCGGGCGCTGCGGGCGGGCAGCGTGGGGGCGTAGCGGCCGCGCGGCGGGGCGTGGTCGACCTCCTCGGCCGAGCGGCCGACGATGCTGCGGCGGACCGGGCCGCCGCTGATCAGCTCGTCGCCGGGGAGCATGTCCTCGACGGCGCGCGGGTAGCCGTGGGGCGCGTCGGCGCGGGCGGCGGGCTCGGCGGACTCGGGCTCCTCGGGGCGGGCCGGGAGCTCGGGGGCCGGCGGCTCCTCGGGGGAGAAGGCGATCAGATCGGAGAGGTCGTCGGCGAAGAGGTCGTCGGGGAGCTCGTCGTCGTCGGTGAGTCGACCGTCGGTGAGCTGCTCGTCGGTGGGCTGCTCGTCCTGGGCCGGCGCGTCCTCGTCGCCGCCGCTGCGGGTGCCCTCGTCGTCGGGGACCACGCTCAGCACGGGGGTGCCGTTCAGCTCGGCGGCCAGCGCGGTGGCGAAACGATCCAGCAGGCGGCACCCGAGGGCGTCGAGGGTCTCGGCGTCGGCCTCGGCCAGCCGGCCGCCCGCGGTCAGGTCGCCGCTGAAGCGCAGCACGGTGCGCTCGGCGCCGTCCGCCTCGACGCGCAGCCGAAGGGTCGCGGTCGCCTCGCCGTCACCGCGGGCCTCCTGCCCCTCCAGGAAGGCGGTGAGCACGCCGGCGCCGCCGCTGCGGATCAGCGAGACGGTGCCGCGGTAGGTGATCGTGGAGCCGGGGATCCGCAGCCGCAGGCGGCCGGTGAGCTCCTCGGGGCCGGCCTGGGCGGCGCGCTTGGCGCTGGTGCGCCGCTCGGTGGTGTCGGAGGCATCGGTGCTCAGACCGGGCACGCAGCGCGCGAGCAGCACCGGGTCGGCGAGGGCGGGCTGGACGAGTTCGGCCGGCAGCTGGATGACAACCTCATGCTCCATGCCTCTGAGCCTACTGGGCTGTCCCGCACGGTGGCGGGCACGGCACCGCCTCGGCATGCGGACGGGCGTACCGCGAGGTCAGCGGGGGTGCAGCAGGGTGCTCGGCGGGGGCAGCGGGGTGGGGCGCTCGGCGGCCAGGGCGGCGGCCGCGGCGGCGAGCCGCTCGGGGGTGAGCGAGCGCGGCGGCGGGGCGTCCGGGGCCAGCGCGAGGGCGGGCCGCTGATCGCGGGCGGCCAGCAGCACCGCCGCCCGGTCGCCGCTGCCGTCCGGGTCGCAGGCCGGGCCGCGGCCGGGCACCGGGAACGGCACGGTGGCCAGCCCCGCCGCGCGCAGCCCCGCCTCCACCGTCCACAGGCCGGGGCCGGCCGGGGCGGGCACCGCGAGCCGCCCGGCCGGGGCCAGCCGGGCGGCGGCCAGCTGGTAGAACTCGGTCGCGTGGTACTCGCTGCGGGCGGCCCGCTCGGGCGCCGGCAGGTCGGCGAGCACCGCGTCGAAGCGCTCGGCGCCGCCGTCCGCGCGCAGCCAGGCCAGCGGGTCGGCCGGCACCAGGCGCACCCGGGGGTCGGCGAAGGAGTGCCCGCCGAGTGCGGCCAGCGCCGGGTCGGTGCGGGCCAGTGCGGGCAGCGCCGGATCGAGGGTGACCACCAGCACCTCGCGCACCCCGCGGTGCCGCAGCACCTCGCGCAGCGCGAGCCCGTCGCCGCCGCCGAACAGCAGCACCCGGCCGTCGCCCGCCCCGGCCAGCGCGGGGTGCACCAGCGCCTCGTGGAAGCGGTACTCGTCCTGGCCGCAGGCGGCGAGCCGGCCGGCCAGGTAGAGCCGCAGCGGCTGGTCGGCGGCGCCCTGCGCGGGGACCCGGGCGGCGCCGGTCAGCACCAGCTCGCCGTAGCGGCTCTGCACGGCCTGCCGGGTCGGCCCGCCGTAGAGCGCCTGGCGGGCGGCCCGTTCGATCGCGCCGGTGCAGGCGGCCGCCAGCGCGAGGACGGCCAGCACCGCGCCGCAGCCGGTCCAGAGGAGCGGCCTGGCCCGGCGCCCTGGCTCGTCGCGGAACAGCCAGAGCACCACGGCGGCGCCGGCCACAGCGTTGACCGCGCCGGTCAGCAGCGCCCCGGTGGCCTGGCCGAGCAGTGGCAGCAGCACGAACGGGAAGGCGAGGCCGCCGATCAGCGCGCCGATGTAGTCGGCGGCGAACAGGTCGGCGGCGGCCCGGCCCGCCTCCTCCCGGCGGATCCGCTGCAGCAGGGTGAGCAGCAGCGGGATCTCGGCGCCGATCAGGACGCCGATCGCGCAGGTCAGGCCGATCATCGCGACCTGGTAGCGGCCCAGCCAGGCCCAGCAGCTGTAGAGCGCGAGCACCGAGAGTCCGCCGACCACCGCGAGCGCGCACTCGACCACGGCGAAGAAGGTGGCCGGGCGGTGGGTGAAGCGCTTGGCGGCCAGCGAGCCGACGCCCATCGCGAAGACCATCACGGAGAGCACCACGGAGGTCTGGGTGACGGAGTCGCCGAGCAGGTAGCCGCCGAGCGCGACCAGCTCCAGCTCGTACACCAGCCCGCAGGCCGCGCAGACGAACGCGGCCAGCAGCACCAGCGGCCGGGCCGCGCGGGGGCGGCGGCCGGCTCGGGCGGGGGTGGGGGTGTCGCCGGGTGCCTGGTCCCCGTGCCGGCTCGGCCTGCGGCTCGGCTCCGGGTCCGGGGCGCGCTCCGGGGCACGGTCCGGGGCGTGGGCGCCGGTGGTGTCGGCCCGGGCGCGCTCGGCCGTTCGGGCAAGGCCAGCCGTTCGGGTGCGGCCGTCCGGGCGAGTCTGATCGTCCGTCCGGCCGGACGATCCGGGAGCGGCTGCCGCCCCGGGTGCGCCGGCCTGTGCGGCGCGGTCACCGCGGGGCCGCAGATGGACCCGGGGGCCGGGGTGCCGCACCGGGCCAGGTGGGGTCTCGGTGCGGCGTTCGGCCCGGGTCCGACCGCGGGTACGGGCCCTGACCCGGACGGCCCGCGGCCGGGCCGGCCTGGCGGGTCCTTCGGGGTCGGGGCCGGGCTGGACGGGTGGCTCCGCCGGCTGGTTGATCACGAAGAAACGCTAGGCGACCCGTGCCGCGAATAGTCGCACTCGTTCGAGGGGTAGCGTCCTGGGTCGAGTTGACGAATCGTCATGGTGTTCGGGGCTGATGGTCTGTCGGCTGGGTCGGGCTGGGTCGGGCTGGGCCGGGGGCAGTGGTCAGGTGGGCGGTCGGTCGGTCGGTCGGGCGGGCGGTCGGTCGGTCGGTCGGTCAGGTGGGCGGCCGGGCGGCCGGGTCGGTGGTCGGTCGGGCGGCGGGTCAGCCGGCGGCCCGCGCGGGCTGCTCGGCCGCGGGCCCGCGCAGCACCAGCGAGGAGCGGGTGCAGACCAGCCGGCCCTCCTGCGGGTAGGCGTGCCAGGTCCGCCAGAGCACCCGCTCCGCGCTGCCCTGGGCGACCAGGGCGGTGAAGGCGCTCGGGTCGCCGGGGAAGACGCCGGCCAGGCCGCGGGGGTGCTCGTCCACCAGGGCCAGGATCTCCTGCGCCCGCGCGGCGAACACGTGGGGCGGCAGGGACTCGATCCGGGCCGCGAATTCGTACTCCCATCCGGCGACTTGCTCGGCAACCCGGGCCGGCAGCGGGGTGCGCCGCCCGGGCATGCAGGCCACCGTCTCCAGGCACTCGCCGGGGCCGGCCGCGATCACCACCTGGTGCGAGGCGCCCAGCAGGCGCAACTGCAGGGTGCCCGCGGCGCGGCCGACCGGGGTGCGGTGGCCGCCGGGGGCGTCGGAGTGGGGCGTGCTGGTGGGCCCCGGGGTCCGGGTCGGCCCGCTCGGCCCGCTCGGCCCGGTCGGCCTGCTCGGCCCGCTCGGGCTGTTCGGCCCGGTCAGGGCGTTCGGGCCGGGCAGCAGCAGGTCGCGCACCGCGAGCGCGGGCAGCGGTCCGCCGCCGAGACACCAGGCCAGGTCACCGGCGCGGGTGTCGGAATAGGAGGTCTGCAGTGTGGTGAGCATGCTGGGCTCCGCATTTCAGCTCCGTACGCGCCCCCCGTGCAGCGCCCGACTCGGCCGAAGGCGAGGTGGTTCGTGGCTGTGCGGTCCAGGACGCGGCCGACCGTGGAAGGAAGGATTCCGGCTGGAGATTCAGCAGCAGAGAAGCACGAATTCTCCGGGTCCGTCAGGGATTTACCCATTCTTGTTGCACATTCACCGTTCTGGGCGTAGTGCCTGGTCGGGTGTGACCGGCCCGGTGAACGAGATTGCTCACTGTGCGCCGTTCGGGCTGGAGCGCGCGCCCCGCACGCCGGTCGCACGATTGCGCCGCGCGTGCGTGAGGCCGGCAGGGCGCGCCGGGGGCGCCGCCGGGGCTCAGCGGGGCTCAGCGGGCTCGGGCGGCTCGGGCGCGCGGGCAGCGTGCGACCGTCCCCGGGCCGCCGATGGGCAGCCCGTGCGGAGTCGGCGCGCCCGTCCCGGCGGACGCCGCAGATCCCGTGGACGCCGCGGCAGCCGTGGTGACCGCGTCGGCGGCGGCGTTCGCCGGTGGCGGCCGGAGTTGGAGCCGGCGGCCGGGCCGGGTTGACTGTCTTGACTGTCGGCACGCGATGAGCAGATGAGCAGATGAACGGGGGAGGGCGATGACCGGCCTGCAGGGGCTGACGGAGTTCCGGGTGGCGTTCGGCTACCGCCGGGAGGGCACCGGCTGGGAGATCCGCGGGCGGGACTCGGCCGACCCGGTGGCCCGGCTCTGGAAGCCGGGACCGCCGCGGGGTTCGGTGCCGTTCGAGGTCTACGGCGGGGCGGCGACGGCCGAGTTGATCGGCCTGGTCACCTCGCGGGACGCCGCCACGCCGGACCGGCAGGTGGTGGGGCGGGTGCGCCGGTACTCCGGCTCGAACCCGTTCGCCGACTGCTGGACCTTCGAGCAGTTCGGCCTCGGTGAATTGGAGGGCAAGGCGGCCGGGTTCGGCTCGGTCGTGCGCAACTCCGTGAGCTGGTACAACTCCGACACGTCGATCGGCGACCTGGTGGCCCCGCTGAGCCTGCGCTTCAGTGGGGCCGGCTCGGCGGGATTCCGGATCACCAGGCCCGCCGGGCCGCTCACCAGGTTCCAGGTCGCGGTCGAGGATCCGGCCGTGGACCGCCTGCTGGTGCTCTCGGTGGTGCGGCTCTTCGAACTCACCACCGGCGACTGGGACGCCCGGCGGCTGGTGCCGCGACTGGGCGGGCTGCTCAGGCGCCGCGACGGCGACTGAGCAGAGGGCGGGCCTACCAGGTGGACCAGGGCACGTTCCAGCCGCCCAGGCCGTTGTCCGGCGCGACCTGCCCGCCGACCGAGTTCTTGACGATCACCACGTCGCCGATGATCGAGTCGGTGTAGTACTTGCCCGCCACCGAGTTGTCGTCACCGGTCGGTGTGTCGGGCAGGCCGATGCAGCCGTGGCTGATGTTCTCGTGCCCGGCGGCCTCGACGGCCTTGGGGTTGCCGTGCACGTAGGAGCCGGAGTCGGTGATCTTCAGCGCGTGCGGTTCGTCGGCGACGTAGGCCGGGCCCTTGATGTTGGTGGTGGCCGAGTCCATGTGCGCCATCCGGTCCTTCTCGAAGACCACCATGGTGCCGTTCCACGAGGGGTTGTCGTCCGCCCCCGCGGTGACGGCGATGGTCTGCGGCGCGAGGCCGTCCTCGACCACGTTCATCTGGTGGGTCTTCGCGTCCACCGTGCTGATCTTGGAGCGGCCGATGGTGAAGGACTCGTCCCGGTCGGAGTTGCCGTAGACCCCGGGGGAGAGCTCGACGTTCGAGGTGCGGTAGTGGATGGTGACCTTGGTGCCCGGCTTCCAGTAGCTCTCCGGGCGCAGGTCGAGCCAGTTGTCGTCGTCGAGCCAGTGGCCCTTGACCTGGGTGCCGTCCGAGGCCTCGACCGTGATCGCCTGTGCCGCCGCGGCCTTGTTGGTGACCTTCTGGCGGAAGTCGACCCGGATGATCATGCCGACGCCGTAGGTCGAACCGGTGCTGATGTTGTCCACCGTGCGTGTGGTCCGCTTCGGGGTGAGCGTGGTGAAGGAACTGCTGGTGCTGGTCGCGACCCCGTTCGCGTCCACCGCCTTCGCCTCCACCGTGTAGGCCGCGCCCACCGCCAGGCCACCCGCCGGCGCCCAGCTCAGCCCGTCGGCGGCGACCGCCCCCTGGACCGCCTTGCCGTCCGGCCCGGTCACGGCCACCTCGGTCAGCTTGCCGTCGGCCACCGACACCTTCAACGCGCCGTTCGGGGCCACGTCCTGGCTGCCGTTCTTCGGCTCCACGTCGACGACCGCGGCCGAGGTCTTCGGCGCCGCCGAACTCGCGGCGGCGGCGGGAGCGCCGATCGCGGGCCCGTTCCCCTTGGCGCCCCCACCCGCGTTCGCACCGCCACCGCTCTGCGACCCGCCGCCGGAACCGCAGGCCGTCGCCAGCAGCAGCACCCCGCCCAGCAGCAGCGCCGTTCCCGCCCGCCGGCCCGTCGGCCGCATCCGTATCGCCTGCATCGCCCGCATCGCCCCCATCGCTCTTCTCCCCTGGCTGATCGCCTCACCCATCTGACGCTGTCGGACGGCGAGCCGTGGCACCGGGGCGGCGACTGTCACAGAATCGGGACGTTCAGCGGCCGGCGCGCGGCGCGCGGCTGTTGCTGCCGCGGGCACGGGCAGGCGCTCTGACCGCCCGCGCCCGGGAGGAGGGGTCAGAGTCGACGCAGCCGTGCGACCGCCTCCTGCAGCACCTCGTCCTGCTTGCAGAAGGTGAATCGGACCAGGCTGCGCCCCACGTCGGTGTTGTCGTAGAAGACGACGTTGGGGATGGCGACGACGCCGCAGCGCTCGGGCAGCGTGCGGCAGAACTCGATGCCGTCCTTCTCGCCGAGGGGGGTGATGTCGGTGGTGATGAAGTACGTGCCCTGGGGGCTGAACACCTGGAACCCGGCGGCCGACAGGCCCTCGGCGAGCAGGTCGCGCTTGCGCAGCAGGTCGGCGCGGAAGTTGGCGAAGTAGCTGTCGGGCAGCCGCAGGGCCTCGGCGACCGCGTACTGGAACGGGCCGGCGCTGACGTACGTCAGGTACTGCTTGGCGGTGCGGACGGCGGCGACCAGTTCGGGGCTTGCCGTCACCCAGCCGACCTTCCAGCCGGTGAAGGAGAAGGTCTTGCCGGCCGAGGAGATCGACACGGTGCGCTCGCGCATGCCGGGCAGCGCGGCGAGCGGGTGGTGGGTGCCGGTGAAGACGAGGTGCTCGTAGACCTCGTCGGTGATGACCAGGAGGTCGTGCTCGACGGCGAGTTGGGCGATGGTGGCGAGCTCGTCCGGGGTGAGGACGGTGCCGGTGGGGTTGTGCGGGGTGTTGAGCAGCAGCAGCCGGGTGCGCGGGGTGATCAGCGCGCGCAGCTCGTCCAGGTCGGGGCGGAAGGCGGGTTGACGGAGCGTCAGGGGAACGCGGACCGCGCCGGCCATGGCGATGCAGGCGGCGTAGGAGTCGTAGAACGGCTCGAAGGCGATCACCTCGTCGCCGGGTTCGAGCAGCGCGATCAGCGCGGCGGCGATCGCCTCGGTGGCGCCGGCGGTGACCAGGACCTCGCGGTCGGGGTCGTAGCCGAGGCCGTAGAAGCGCCGCTGGTGTTCGGCGATCGCGGTGCGCAGCTCGGGGATGCCGGGGCCGGGCGGGTACTGGTTGCCGCGGCCGGTCAGCACGGCGTCGGCGGCGGCCTGGGCCACGGAAGCGGGGCCGTCGGTGTCGGGGAAGCCCTGGCCGAGGTTGATCGAGCCGGTGGCGGTGGCCAGGGCGGACATCTCGGCGAAGATCGTCGTACCCAGGCCCGCCAGGCGGCGGTTCAGCAGCGGCCTCGCACTCATCGTCCTGCTCCTCACGGTTCGTCCTCGGGAGCCATCCTCCCGGGTCGGGAGGAGCCAGGACAAGGCTGCCGCGTGGCGCGCGGGGACTCGCGGGCCCGGCGGGTCGGTGGCCGGCGGGTCGGTGGCCGGACCATGAGGACGAGCTCAGTAGTCCTCGGCCTCGAAGACGGTCAGTCCCGCGCCCTCCAGAGCCAGTGCGGTGAGGCCGGTGTCGGTGCCGCAGGTGTGCTCCTCCTCGGCGGACCACAGGACGGCGGTGCCGGCGGCGATCGGGACCCGGATGTCGTCGGGGCCGGTGATCCAGCCCTCGCCGGTGATCACCAGGAAGAGCTGCTCGACCGGCGCGGGGTGGGTGCCGATGGTGCCGCCGGGCTCGATGCTCAGGCAGGTCAGGTAGTACTGCCCGGTCCCGGCGGCGAGCCGGGTGGCGTGCGCGCCGGTGCTGGCGAACCGGGTGATCAGGTGCTCGGCGCGGTCGATCGGGAGGAGGCGCATGGTGGTTCCCTGGGCGAGACGGGCCGACCCGGCCTGCTGGGAGGGCGGGCCGGGCCGGGAGCTGTGCGGGTACGGGAGCTGGGACTCAGTCCTCGTCGCCCTCGGGAGTGTCCTCGCCGGCGTCGCCCTCGATCTCCTGCTGCAGGCCGAGGCGCTCGACGATCCACTGCTCGAAGCCCACGGCCGCCTGGGTCCAGTTGGCGGTGGTGTTGACGAAGTAGTCCAGGTTCACGCCGTTGGCGATGATCATCTGGGACTCGCCGATCAGCCGCACCACACCGTCCTCGTGGGTGTGCGTGTAGACCTTGGGCCAGAGGGTCTCGCGGTTCCACTCGTCGATCAGGTCGAGGATCTCACCCTTCTGCTCAAGGGTGTACGAGCGGTCGTAGAAGGAGCGGACCGCGAAGAGCTCCTTGTTGTCGCCGCGGAACATGTAGTAGACGCGGAAGCCCTCCCAGGGGGCGGTGAGGTCGCCCTCCTCGTCCACCACGTGCTTGAGCTGCATCTGGTCCAGGAGCTGCTTCACGAGGTCCTGGTTGGGGACCACGATCGGCGGCGGTCCGGCCGGCTGACCGCCAGGCTGCCCGCCCGGCTGGGACGGCTGGGGCGCGCCGAAGAACGGGATCGACGACGGGTCAACACTCACGGGAGGTCCCTTTCACAGTGCACGAGGGTGGCTGGTGATCCAGGGGCCGCCCTTCCATGTCTCCATCCTGCCTCATCGCGAGCTTCGGGCACAGGCCGTGCCCTGGCCGGCGGCCCTGGCCGGTGGCCCGCCAGGCGGGCCGCCCAGCAGGGCCGCCGCGGTGGCGGCGAGCCCGCCGCGGCGATGGTCAGTCCGCCGCGGCGATGGTCAGCCTGCCGCGATGACGGTGAGCCGGTCGGCCGCCTCGTCGCGGTCCACCCGCACGGTCTCCCCGTCCCGCACCTGGCCGGAGAGGATCGCCCTGGCGAGCTGGTCGCCGATCGCCGACTGCACCAGGCGGCGCAGCGGCCGGGCCCCGTAGGCGGGGTCGTAGCCGGTCAGCGACAGCCAGTCGCGGGCGGCCGGGGTGACGTCCAGGGTGAGCCGGCGCTCGCGCAGCCGTTCGGCCAGCTTGGCCACCTGGAGGTCGACGATCCGGCTCAGCTCGGCCGAGCCCAGCGGGTCGAAGACCACGATGTCGTCCAGCCGGTTGAGGAACTCGGGCTTGAAGGCGGACCGGACGCTGTCCAGCACCAGTTCCTTCTTCGCGGCCTGGGGCACGGTCGGGTCCACCAGGTACTGCGAGCCCAGGTTGGAGGTGAGGATCAGGATCGCGTTGCGGAAGTCGACGGTGCGGCCCTGGCTGTCGGTGAGGCGGCCGTCGTCCAGCACCTGGAGCAGCACGTCGAAGACCTCCGGGTGGGCCTTCTCCACCTCGTCCAGCAGCACCACGCTGTACGGGCGGCGGCGGACCGCCTCGGTGAGCTGGCCGCCCTCCTCGTAGCCGACGTACCCGGGCGGGGCGCCGACCAGGCGGGAGACCGAGTGCTTCTCGCCGTACTCGCTCATGTCGATCCGGACCATGGCGTGCTCGTCGTCGAAGAGGAAGTCGGCCAGGGCCTTGGCCAGCTCGGTCTTGCCCACGCCGGTGGGGCCGAGGAAGAGGAACGAGCCGGTGGGGCGGTCCGGGTCGGCGATGCCCGCCCGGGTGCGGCGCACCGCGTCCGAGACGGCCTGGACGGCGGCGTGCTGGCCGATCAGGCGCCTGCCGAGCTCCTCCTCCATCCGCAGCAGTTTGGCGCTCTCGCCCTCCAGCAGGCGGCCGGCCGGGATGCCGGTCCAGGAGGCGACCACGTCGGCCACGTCGTCCGGGCCGACCTCCTCCTTGACCATCGCGGAGTGGCTGTCCTGGTCGGCGGCCCTCTCCTGGGCGTCCCGCAGCTCCTGCTCGGCGGCCGGGATCTCCGCGTACATCAGCTTGGAGGCCTGCTCGAAGGCGCCGTCCCGCTGGGCCCGCTCCAGGGCGCTCTGCAGGCCGTCCAGGCGCTCCTTGAGCTCGCCGACCCGGTTCAGGCTCTTCTTCTCCTGCTCCCAGCGCGCGGTCAGGCCGCTGAGCTGCTCCTGCTTGTCGGCCAGGTCGCGGCGCAGCCGGGCGAGCCGGTCCAGCGACGCCGGATCCGAGCCTCTGGTCGCGCTCGGCGCGTCGCTCGTACCTCGCTCCTTCCCGCGCCGCTCGACCTCTTTCTCCAGCGCCAACTCCTCCATCCGCAGCCGGTCCACCGAGCGCTGCAGCTCGTCGATCTCGACCGGCGAGGAGTCGATCTCCATCCGCAGCCGGGAGGCCGCCTCGTCGACCAGGTCGATCGCCTTGTCGGGCAGGAAGCGGGCGGTGATGTAGCGGTCGGAGAGGGTGGCGGCGGCGACCAGCGCGGCGTCCGCGATCTGCACCTTGTGGTGCGCCTCGTAGCGGCCCTTGAGGCCGCGCAGGATCGCGATGGTGTCCTCGACGTTCGGCTCGCCGACCAGCACCTGCTGGAAGCGGCGCTCCAGCGCCGGGTCCTTCTCGATCCGCTCGCGGTACTCGTCCAGCGTGGTGGCGCCGACCATCCGCAGCTCGCCGCGGGCCAGCATCGGCTTGAGCATGTTGCCCGCGTCCATCGCCGAGTCGCCGCCGGCGCCCGCGCCGACCATGGTGTGCAGCTCGTCGATGAAGGTGACCACCTGGCCGTCGCTCTGCTTGATGTCGTTCAGCACGGCCTTCAGCCGCTCCTCGAACTCACCGCGGAACTTGGCCCCGGCCACCATCGCGCTCAGGTCGAGCGAGACCAGCCGCTTGCCGCGCAGCGACTCGGGCACGTCGCCGGCCACGATCCGCTGGGCCAGGCCCTCGACCACGGCGGTCTTGCCGACCCCGGGCTCGCCGATCAGCACCGGGTTGTTCTTGGTGCGCCGGGAGAGCACCTGGACCACCCGGCGGATCTCCTGGTCGCGGCCGATCACCGGGTCGAGCTTGCCGTCCCTGGCCGCCTGGGTGAGGTCGGTGCCGTACTTCTCCAGCGCCTTGTAGGTGCCCTCGGGGTCGGCGGAGGTGACCTTGCCGCTGCCGCGCACCTCGGTGAAGGCGTCCAGCAGGGCCTTGGGGCCGGCGCCCTGGCGGGTCAGCAGCTCGGCGACCGCGCCGCCCTCGGCGGCCAGGCCGACCAGCAGGTGCTCGGTGGAGACGTAGGCGTCGTCGAGCTTCTCGGCCCGGCGCCCGGCGTCCTCCAGCACCGCCAGGGTGTCGCGGCCCAGCTGGGGGGCGGCGACGGTGGAGCCCTGGGCGCTGGGCAGCGCGCGGAACTGGCGGCGGGCATCGGCCAGCACCTGGGCGCCGTCCGCCCCGACGGCCTCCAGCAGCGGGCGGGCGATGCCCTCGGGCTGCTCCAGCAGGGCGAGCAGGATGTGCACCGGCCTGACGTCCGGGTTGCCGGCGCCGCCGGCCTGCCGGATCGCGGCGGACAGGGCGTCCTGCGTCTTGGTGGTGAACTTGCTCGCGTCCATGGCCACTGGTCCGTACTCCTCCTGCGCAACTGGGGTTCAGATAACTTGAGTCTAGCGCGCTCAGTTTTTCTTGGTAAAGGCCAGCAGGTCCCGCGCCGGGCCGACCGGGCGGGTGCCGGCCGGCCAGACGGCGCGCAGCGGGCGGCGCAGGTCCAGCGCGGTCAGCGGGACCTCGACCAGCCGCCGGGCGGCCAGCTCGTCGGCCACCGCCAGCTCGCTCAGGCAGACCGGGCCCGCGCCGCTCATCGCGGCGGCCTTCAGCGCGGTGCTGGAGGCCAGCTCCAGCAGCGGGGTGGCGGTCACCCCGGCGGCGGCGAGCGCGCGGTCCAGCACCTCGCGGGTGCCGGAGCCCGGCTCGCGCAGCACCAGCGGGGTGGCGGCCAGCTCGGCGGCGGTGACAGGGGCGCGGCGCCTGGCCCACGGGTGGGTCGGGGCCACCACCAGCACCAGCCGGTCGGTGGCGACCACCGCGCCGGCCAGCCCGGCCGGGGCGCGGGAGCCCTCCACGAAGCCGAGGTCCGCCTCGCCGGCCAGCAGCTGCTCGGCCACCGCGGCGGAGTTGGCGGTGCGCAGGGTGACCGCGGTCTCGGGGCGGGCGGCGGCCAGCGCGAGCAGCCAGCCCGGCATCAGGTACTCGGCGACGGTCAGGCTGGCCACCACCCGCAGCCGGGCGTCGCGGCGCCCGCGCAGCGCGTCGATCCCCGCGTCCAGCGCCTCGGCGGCCTCGACCACCCGGCGGGCCCAGCCGACCACCAGCAGGCCGGCCGGAGTGGGCCGGGAGCCGCGCGGGGAGCGGTCGAGCAGGGGGACGCCGAGCTGCCGCTCCATGCCCTTGATCCGGGCGCTGGCGGCCGGCTGGCTGATGCCCAGCTCGGCGGCGGCGCGGCCGACGCTGCCGTGGCGGTCGACCGCGAGCAGCAGTTCCAGGGCGCTGAGCTCGGGCACCCGGGGGGAGAGAGCCATAGGCCCAGGTTATGCCCTCATAGATCGCGGGCGGCTACCGGCGGGCTCGGGCGCGGCGGAGGGTGGGCACATGGCCACCCTCACCGCCCCCACCCCTCCCGGCCCCAGCAGCGCCGCCGCCGGCCCCGGCCCCACGGCTCCCGGCCCCGGCGCCACCGCTCCCGGCCCCGGCGCCGCCGCGCCCGCCCGTCCCCGTTGGGATCTCGGGCAGCTCGGGCCGAACTGGTACGCCGCCGTGATGGGCACCGCGATCACCGCCAACGGTGCCTTCGCGCTGCCCCACCGGGTGCCCGGGCAGCTGCTCTTCGCCCAGGCGGTCTGGGCGCTGGGACTGACCGGCCTGCTGGTGCTGGTGGCCGCCCGACTGGCGCACCTGACCCGGCACCGCGCGGCCGCCCGCGAGCAGTTGCTGGAGAACCCGGCCACCGCCGTCTTCTACGGCTGCCCGCCGATGGCGCTGCTGGCGGTCGGCTACGGCACGCTGGTGATCGGTGGACCGCTGCTCGGTACCGGACCCGCCGTGGCCGCGGACGTGCTGCTCTGGACGCTGGGCACCCTCTACGCCGTCCTGGTGGCCGCCGGGATCCCGTACCTGATGGTCACCCGGCACGACCTCTCCGCGCTGCGCGCCAACCCGACCTGGCTGCTGCCGGTGGTCGCGCCGATGGTGTCCGCCGCGCTCGGCCCGGTGCTGCTGCCGCACCTGCCGGCGGCGCTGCGCCCGGGGCTCTTCTACGGCTGCTACGCGCTCTTCGGGGCGAGCCTGCTGGCCGTGCTGGTGCTGCTGCCCGTGGTCTTCGCCGGCTTGGCGCACAGCAGGCTGCCGGTGATGCTGACCCCCTCGCTCTTCCTGGTGCTCGGCCCGCTGGGCCAGTCCACCACCGCCGTCGGCAACCTGGCCGACGCCGCCCACCCGGTGGCGCCGCGGCTGGCCGCCGCCGCGGCCGGCTTCGCGGTGCTCTACGGGGTGGCGGTGATCGGCTTCGCGCTGCTCTGGCTGCTGATCGCGGGCGCCGCCAACCTGCGCGCGCTGCGCCGGGAGCGGATGCCGTTCGCGATGACCTGGTGGGCCTTCACCTTCCCGGTCGGCACCTGCGTGACCGGCGCCGCGGGCCTGGCCCGGCACACCGGCTTCACGGGCTTCGGCTGGCTGGCGGTCGGGCTGTACGCGCTGCTGGTGACCGCCTGGGCGGTGGCCGGTGTGCGGACCGTGGCGGCGCTGGCCGGCGGGCGGCTGCTGCGGGCGGCGTGAACGGGTCTGGCGTGAACGGGTCTGGCGTGAACGGGTCTGGGGTGAACGGGTCTGGGGTGAACGGGTGCCGCGTGAACGGGTGCCGCGTGAACGGGTGCGGGGTGAACGGGTGCCGCGTGCGGTGCGTTGAACGGGTGTGGGGTGAACGGGTGCCACGCCGTGGACCACGCGCGGACCCGGCCGCACCCCCTCGCGTCCGCCGGGCCCGACTGGCAGGATGGCGGCGGACAGTCAACTTCCGGTGACGCAACGGTGCGTCGGGGGGCGACCCGAGGGGGAGTGGTTCCGATGTCGCGGGCACGGCCCGGTTGCCTGTCGGTCGACCTTGCGCTCGACCCCGCCGCCCGCGCGCTGTATCTGGCGGTGGTGGCCGACGGCGGCTGGGTGAAGTCCGCCGAGGTGCCCACCGCCGACGCCGACGCGCTGGGCCGGCTGCTGGAGATCGGCCTGCTCCGCGGCCTGCCCGGTGGCGCCTTCTACTCCGCGGTGAGCCCGCGCGCCTTCCTGGGCCGGACCACCCACCAGTTGCGCGGGCGTGCGGTCGGTCTGCTGCGGCAGGCCGACGAACTGCCCGCGCTGCTGGACGAACTGGCCCAGGCCTACGACAGCGCGCCGCGCCGGATCGACCGCACCGGCGTGGTGGAGACGGTCCAGGACCGGGACAGCATCCGGCACCGGATCGCCCAACTGGTCGCCGACACCGAGGCCGAGATCCTCACCGCGCAGCCCGGCGGCGACCGCGCGCCGGACCACCTGGCCTGGGCGATGGCCCAGGACGTGCCGTTCCTGCGAGCCGGCGGCATGATGCGCACGCTCTACCAACCGGTGGCCCGCGTCGACCCGGCGACCACCGCGTACGCCGCCGCCGTCACCCCGTACGGGGCGCGGATCCGGGTGCTGGACGAGGACTTCCAGCGGATGCTGATCTTCGACCGGGCGGTGGCGGTGATCCCGGCCTCGGTCGACATGGGCAGTGCCGCGTTCGTCGCGGACCCCACGGCGGTGGAGCTGCTGGTGGAGCTCTTCGAGCGGGACTGGCAGCGGGCCCAGCGGGTGGCCTGGGGTTCGGCGCACGCCGTCGCGGACAGCGGCGCGGTCGCCGACCGGATCGCCCGGCTGCTGGCCGGCGGACTGAGCCGACGCGGGATCGCGGCCCGGCTGGGCCTGAGCGAGCGCACCGTGGCCGCGCACATCGCCCGGCTGCGCCAGGACTACGAGGCGCAGACGCTGTTCCAGCTCGGCTGGCTGATGCGCGGCGCGGGGGAGGGCCGCCCGGACGAGGCCGGGCCGGCGGCGGTCCGGTCGGCGGCGCCGGGGGCGGCCGGGGGCCGAGCGGGACGGGGCGGCCGGGCAGGGGCGGCCGAGGAGGGATGAGCGGGCTGGGGTGACCGGGCAGAGCGGGACGCACGAGTCCCGCGGCGCCGGTCGGGAAGCGCGATCCAACTGCACGATCACGCAGCTGCGAGAACGCGCACCGGCCGGTGCCTTGTCGCCTGCCCGCACACTGAGTCAGCCTGATGTTTCGGACCATGGCCTGAATCTGCTCAAGTCATGATCCGGCAAGCAGATCTGATGGGCGATCAGAGATCTGCCGGGGTGGCGAATCGGGGCTCCGCGCGCTGGTGTGCGGAGTTGGCCTCCCCGCGGTGGCAGGACGGGGAGGAGCACACGATGGCCGGACGTTCGCACGTACTGGTTGAGAGCAAGGCGGTCTGGGGCAAGCCCGGGGCCGACGGCTTCCTGCGGGAGGCCGTGTCGCTGGCCGAGTCCGGCGACCGGGTGATCCTCTACCTGGTCGAGGACGGCGTCTTCGCCGCCGTCTCGGACGGCGTTCCCGAACTCGCCCGGCTGGTCGAGCTGGGCTCCGAGGTCTGGGCCGACGACCACTCCCTGACCCATCGCGCGCTGGCGGCCACCAGACTCTCGCCCTACGTCAGAGTGAAGGGCGCCGAAGCCCTGGACGGCGCGGTGCGCGGCTCGAACGGGCGCGTCGCGATGCACTAGCAGGGCTTGGTGGACAGGCCCGGACATCGGATCGGTACCGGCCCGACGGGCCGTCGCCGCGGGGTCGCCGAAGGCGGACCGCGGCCTTCGGCATGCCCTCGCGGCGACCGCGAGCGGCGCCCGGCCCAGTGCCACGCGAGACCGAACGTTCTCTCATCGTCCCAGCTCAGGGGGTGTGCGAACGGACTCCCGCGGCGCGATTCTGCACGTTCGTGCAGTTGCGGGAACTTGAAGGTGGAACAACCTTGTCCGTACGGGCGCGCGCTGTGAGGCTGTGAGTACGCCAAGCCGCCCGGGCACCGCAGCCCGTCGGTGGTGACTCGTCCGTCCTCTTCGCACAGGGGCAGAGGTATCTGCGCGGAGAACCGACGGGCGCCGGGTGGTCAGCCATATGTGGTGATGGCGGCCGGGCCCGGTACCAGCGAGGCGTTGCTGCTCCGCCTCGCTGGAAGCACCTTGGATTTGGCGTCATGGAAGTGGATCCGCCCGGAGCGCAGGAGACTGCGCGTCCCTGGCTCCGGGCCGGATCCGCTGCCCGCGGACCACCTGGACCGCGCCCGCACGGGGGCGGGCAGTCCAGGTCCTCGGTCCCCGGGCCCTTTCGGCTACCCCGGTTTCGACACCCGGGACGGTGCCACCCCCACCCTGATGAGATGATGCGGACCATGCGGTCGTTCGACCGCTGCCGGTCCAGCGTGCAGGGGGGACGGGGTGGCCCACGCCACGGCGCAACTGCGGGGTGCCGTGCCGGCGCCGAGCGCCGACGCCGCCTGCCAGGCCTCGCGTGCCGCCCGCGCCTGCCGCGCCCCGCGCGCCTGCCGCGCCTGCCAGGTGTCCCGCGCCAGCGGTGACCGCCGCCGCCCCTTGGCCGCGCGCCGCCCCGCCGCGCGCCCCGCCGCCGAGGATCCCGACCGCGCGGGGAACCGGTCCGGCGTTCAGGCCCTCTTTCATTTCGCCCGCGCGGTCCGCGGCGCGGCCGGGCCGCACGACCACACGCCCGCGCACGACCACACGCCCGCGGACGACCACGCGTCCGCGAAAGAGCACCGGCACGCGCACCAGCAC
This sequence comes from Kitasatospora sp. NBC_01287, assembly GCF_026340565.1. Lineage (NCBI taxonomy): Bacteria > Bacillati > Actinomycetota > Actinomycetes > Kitasatosporales > Streptomycetaceae > Kitasatospora > Kitasatospora sp. NBC_01287. Next base: position 4,449,401 of record NZ_JAPEPB010000001.1, on the reverse strand, counting down.
GCGCAGGAGCAGCAGCACCAGCGCCACGAGCAGACGGACCATGACCCGGGGGAGCGCACGCGATGACCGAGGTGGACGGATCGGCGGAGAGCACCGGTGGCGGCGAGGCGGTCGGCCCGCCGGTGCCCAGCGAGGCGGCCCGGACGCTGTACCTGGCGATCCTCGGCGCCGGCGGTCGGCTCGCGTCGCAGGAGGCGGACCCGGCCGACCAGGAGTCGGTGGCGGAACTGCTCGACCTGGGCCTGCTGACCGCCGAGCCCGATCAGTCGGGCTACACCGCCGTGAACCCGCGCTCGGTCGGCGGGCGGCTGAGCGAGGAGCTGCGATCGGCCGGCACCCGGCTGCTGGTCCAGGCCCAGGAGATGCCCGCCCTGCTGGAGGACCTCACCAAGGCGTACGACCTGACACCGCGCAAGGTGGACCGCTCCGGCGAGGTGCGGCACCTGCACAGCGCCGAGGAGATCCGGCTGCTGCTCGACCGGCTGAACGAGGAGGCCCGCGAGGAGATCCTCTCGGCCCAGCCCGGTGGCCCGATGCCGCCCCACCTGGCGGAGGAGGCGATCGGCCGCTCGGCCGCCTTCCTGGCCCGGGGCGGCGGCGTCCGCGCGCTCTACGAGCCCGCCGCCCGCTCCGACGGCCCGACCACCGCCTATGTGCTCGCCGCCACCGAACTGGGCGTCCGCTTCCGGGTGCTCGGCGAGTCGTTCAAGCGAATGATCATCTTCGATCGCGCCACCGTGCTGATCCCGAGCAGTCCCGACTACGCCAGCGCCGCCCTCGTCGAGGACCCGGCGGTGGTCGCCTTCCTGGTCGGCATGTTCGAACGCGACTGGCAGCGCGCCGAGCCGGTCCAGTGGAGCGCCGCCACCCCCGACACCGGCGGCCTGCCGGTCCACGCCCAGGTCGGCCGGCTGCTCTCGCAGGGCCTCACCCAGCGCATGATCGCCACCCGCCTGGGGCTCAGCGAGCGCACCGTGGCCGGCCACATCTCGCGGCTGCGCGAACTGTACGACGCCGAAACGCTCTTCCAGCTCGGTTGGCTGATGCGCTCGGCGGCGGGTGAGGGGCGGCAGGCGTGACGCCACCGGAGGCGGCGGAGGCGATGGCGGAGGCGATGGCGGTCGGGCCGGTGGTGCCGGACGAGCGGGCGCGGGCGCTGTACCTGCGGTTGCTGGGCGCGGGCGGGCTGTTCCGGCTGAGTGATCTCACGGTCGGGGACCGTGAGGTGGCCGAGCGGTTGAGGGTGGCGGGTCTGGTGCTGAAGCAGCAGGACGCGCTCTTCTGGACGGTGGTCAATCCGCGCGCGGCGGTTGCTCGGCTCAGCGCCGGACTGCGGGTGGCGGGGCACGAGTTGCTGGCGCGCGCGGACGAGCCGGTGCCGGTGTTCGAGGAGCTGGCCGCGGCCTACGACCGGGTTCCCCGGGCGGGGCGCGGCATGATCGTGCACCTCGACGACCTGGCGCAGATCCAGCAGCGCATGGACCAGTTGGGACTCGAGGCCGAGCGGGAGATCCTGGCCGCACAGCCAGAGGTCCGGCGCACCCCGGAGGTCGCGGAGGAGGCCAAGGAGACCGCCCGCGAGCTGACCGCGCGAGGGGTCCGGATGCGCGTCCTGTACCAGCCCGAGGCCCGGCACGATCCGGTGATCACGGACTACGCGACCGAGGTCAGCCGGATCGGGTTCCGACTGCGGATCCTGCGCGAGGACTTCCGGCGCATGGTGGTCTTCGACGGCGAGGTCGCCGTCGTCCCCGGCAGCGAGGGGGCCGGGACGGCGACGTTCATCGAGGACCCGTTCCTCGTCGGTGTCCTGGTGGCGGGCTTCGAGCGGGACTGGGCGCGGGCCGAGCGGGTGCGCTGGGAGGAGCCGGTCGCGGCGGAGTCCGACGGTCCGCTGGTGGCGCTGCTGGCCCGGGGGTTGACGCAGCGGGCGATCGCGACCCGGCTCGGGCTGAGTGAGCGGACGGTGGCCGCGCAGATCTCCCGGCTGCGGGAGAGGCATGACGCGCGGACGCTGTTCCAGCTGGGGTGGCAGATGTGGGACGGCGGATGAGCGGATGGGAGGGCGGCGGCGATGGCGGTCGGGCCGGTGGTGCCGGACGAGCGGGCGCGGGCGCTGTACCTGCGGTTGCTGGGCGCGGGCGGGCTGTTCCGGCTGAGTGATCTCACGGTCGAAGACCGTGAGGTGGCCGAGCGGTTGAGGGCAGCGGGTCTGGTGCTGAAGCAGCAGGACGCGCTCTTCTGGACGGTGGTCAATCCCCGCACGGCGGTTGCTCGGCTCAGCGCCGGACTGCGGGTGGCGGGGCACGAGTTGCTGGCGCGCGCGGACGAGCCGGTGCCGGTGTTCGAGGAGCTGGCCGCGGCCTACGACCGGATGCCCCGGGCGAGCCGCGGCACGGTCGCGCACCTCGACGACCTGGCGCAGATCCAGCAACGCCTGGACCAGCTGGGTCAGGGCTGCCGACGCGAGATCATGCTCGCGCAGCCGGGGAAGCGGAGCACGTTCGTCGCGGAGCACGCCAAGTCCGCCGCCCGTGATCTCAAGGAGCGCGGCGTTCGGATGCGGGTGCTCTACCAGCCGCCCGCCCGGCTGGACCCGGAGCACCGCGACTACGCCGCTTGCGCGACCCGGCTCGGTTTCCGGCTGCGGATCCTGGACGAGCCGTTCCGGCGAGCACTGATCTTCGATCGGGAAATGGCCGTCGTCTCCGCGGTGGAGGGCCACTGGACGGCGACCTTCATCGAGGATCCGGTGCTGGTCGAGGTCGTGGTGGCGGGCTTCGAGCGGGACTGGGCGCGGGCCGAGCGGGTGCGCTGGGAGGAGCCGGTCGCGGCGGAGTCCGACGGTCCGCTGGTGGCGCTGCTGGCCCGGGGGTTGACGCAGCGGGCGATCGCGACCCGACTGGGGCTGAGTGAGCGGACGGTGGCCGCGCAGATCTCCCGGCTGCGGGAGAGGCATGACGCGCGGACGCTGTTCCAGCTGGGGTGGCAGATGCGGGACGGCGGATGAGGGGTGATGGCGGGTGACGGGGGTGACAGCCGGGCGGTTGGTGCCGGATGACGAGGCCAGGGCGCTGTACCTGGCGCTGCTGCGGGCCGGCGGCATGTTCCGCGTCGAGGATCTGCGCCCGGATGAGCAGCCGTTGCTGGAGCAACTGCGCTCGGCCGGGCTGGTGTCGTTGGTCGCGGACACGCTGTGGACGGTGGTGAGTCCGCGGGCGGCCGCCGAGCGACTCCGTGACGATCTGCGGACCATCGGTCTGGACCTGTTCGACCAGGCCCGCGCGCTACCCGCGGCGCTGGCCGACCTGGCCGAGTCCTACGACCGCTCGCCCCGGCCGCCGGTCGGCGCCGGCACCATCCAGCAGTCGGACACGAATACGCGGATCCAGGCGCGGCTGGAGCAGCTCCTCATGGAGGCCGACCGTGAGATCCTCGCCATGCAGCCGGGCGGGGCCCGACCGGCCCACGCCCTGCCGATGATGCGCAGGCAGGCGAACATGATCACGGCCCGCGGCATCCAGCTGCGCACCATCTATCAGCCCGGGGCCAGGACGGACCCTGGCACCGCCCGGTACGCCGCCTTCGCGACCCGGCTGGGGCAGCAGGTCCGGGTGTTGGACGAGCCGTTCCGTCGGGTGCTGGTCTACGACCGCCGGGTGGCGGTGCTCGGTGGGTACACTGATCAGCGGATCGCGGCTTTCATCGAGGATCCGGTGCTGGTGGAGCTGGTGGTGCACAGCTTCGAGCGGGACTGGGCGCGGGCGGAGCGGGTGCGCTGGGGTCAGCCCGAGGCGGCCGGTGACGGCCAGTTGGTGGCCTTGCTGGCGCGGGGGTTGACGCAGCGGGGGATCGCGACGCGGCTGGGGCTGAGCGAGCGCACGGTGGCGGCTCAGATCTCGCGGCTGAGGGAGCGCTACGACGTGCGGACACTCTTCCAACTCGGTTGGCAGATCAGGGATGGCGCGGATGAGTGAGCGTCAGCCGACGCCGGTGGTGCCGGACGCCGTGGCACGGGCGCTGTACCTGCGGTTGCTGGCCGAGGGTGGCGTGTTCCGGTTCGCCGACGTGGCGGCGTCGGACCCCGGCCCGCTGGAGCAGTTGGTGGCGGCGGGGCTGGTCGCGCAGCAGATGGAGGATCGGTTCTGGGCGGTACTGGACCCGCGGAGCGCGACGGACGCGCTCAGCTCCGGGTTGCGCGCCGCCGGTATCGGTCTGCTGCTGCGGGCGGAGGAGTCCTCCGCGGTGCTGGCAGGGCTGGCCGGCGCCTACGAGTCGGCGTCCCGCGCGCGGGACGCCGAAGGCGCGATCCAGCAGGTCGAGGACATCCGGCAGACCCAGCGGCGGATCATCCAGCTGACCCAGGAGTGCACGCGGGAGATCCTCATGATGCAGCCGGGCGGCGCCCGTCCGGCCGAGTACCTGCCGCGCATGCGCGCGGCGGCACGGGAGATGACCGACCGCGGCATCGCCCAGCGGACGATCTACCAGCCCGGCGCCCGCACCGATCGCGGCACGGTCGGCTACGCCGCGTACGCGACCCGGCTGGGTGCCCGGATCCGGCTGCTGGACGAGCCGTTCCGTCGGACCCTCGTCTTCGACCGCCGCGTTGCCGTGGTCGACGGCTTCGGGGGTTACCAGGCGGCGTCGTTCATCGAGGACCCGGTGCTGGTGGAGCTGGTGGTGCACAGCTTCGAGCGGGACTGGGCGCGGGCGGAGCGGGTGCGCTGGGAGGAGCCGGTCGCGGAGGCCGGCGACGGCCAGTTGGTGGCCCTGCTGGCGCGGGGGTTGACCCAGCGGGGGATCGCGACGCGACTGCGGCTGAGCGAGCGCACGGTGGCGGCCCAGATCTCGCGGCTGCGCGAGCGGTACGAGGCACGGACGCTGTTCCAGCTGGGATGGCAGATGAGAGGCACGGCGGATGACTGAGGACCTGGCCCATCCGAGGCCGGCGGGCGGAGCGCTGGACCCGGCGGCACGAGCTCTGTACCTGGAGCTGTCGGCACGCGGCGGCCAGTTCAGCCTGGCCGCGGTGGCCGAGGCGGATACCCCGGCCCTTGCCCGTCTGCAGGCGCTCGGCCTGGTGCTGAAGCAGCAGGACGGCCTGTTCTGGACCGTGGTGAACCCGCGAACGGTGGCGTCCCGGATCAGCGCCGAGCTCCGGTCCTCGGGTGCGGCTCTGTTGGACCGCGCGGACCAGCTCGACCCGATCATGCTGGAGCTTGCCTCGGTCTTCGACCGGGCGCTCGCGCGACCGCGGACCGGGCGCGCGATCCAGGAGATGGACCAGAAGGAGCACATCCAGCAGCGCCTGGAACAGCTGGGACTCGAGTGCCGGCAGGAGGTCCTGGCGGCGCAGCCCGGGGGCGCCCGCCCTGCCGGGCACCTCCCGCAGGCGAGGACAGCGGCACGGGACTGGCGCCGACGCGGGGTCCTGCTGCGCACGATCTACCAGCCCGGAGCCCGAACCGATCCTGGGACCGCCCGGTACGCGGCGTACGCGACCGGCTTGGGCGCGCGGATCCGGATCCTGGACGAGGAGTTCCTCAGGGTGCTGGTCTTCGATCGCCGGGTCGCCGTGGTGGCGAGCTATGAGGACGGCCTGACCGCGTCGTTCACCGAGGACCCGGTGCTGGTCGAGCTGGTGGTGAACAGCTTCGAGCGGGACTGGGAGCGGGCGGAGCGGGTGCGCTGGGAGGGGCTCGGCGAGCCGGGCGAGCCCGTGGAGGCCGGTGACGGTCCACTGGTGGGCCTGCTGGCGCGGGGGTTGACCCAGCGGGTGATCGCGACGCGGTTGGGGCTGAGCGAGCGCACGGTGGCCGGGCAGATCGCCCGGCTGCGGGATCGCTACGAGGCGCGCACGCTCTTCGAGTTGGGGTGGCAGATGAGGGGTGGGGCAGATGGATGAGGAGCAGTTGCGCGCGAGTTCCGACGGTCCGCTGCTGGCGCGGGGGTTGACGCAGCGGGGGACCGCGAAGCGGCTCGCGGGGTGAGCGGGCGGACGGTGGCGGGGCAGATCTCGCGGCTGCGGGAGCGCTACGACACCGACACCCTGTTCCAACTCGGCCGGCAGCTGCGCGCCGCCGCGCGCACCGCCGATGGGCCGGCCGGGAGTTGAGGGTCAGCCGGTGGCCGCACCGGTGCTCGGCCAGGTGTCGTAGGCCGTCCGGGCCGCCGGCACGGGCTTGAACTGCTCGCCGGGGGCGGTCCAGAAGCCCTCGCGCAGCGAGAGCGCCATGCCGGCCCAGTCCAGCGCGGTCTCCACGATGTGCCGCAGGCTCTCCTGCGACCAGCTGTCGTCGAAGACCAGCGGCAGCACCGGGGCGACCTGCTCGATGGTGGCGATCAGCGGGTTGTGCGTGATCGCCTCGTCCACCAGCAGCACGATCGGCTTGCGCAGCGCGGAGCCCCAGCCGAGCTCCAGCGAGACGCCGGCCGACAGCGGCGAACCGACGTAGGCGAAGACCAGGTCGGCGGTCTGCATCGCGCGGAAGTCGGACGGCACCCGCGGCTCCGGCGCCCGGCCCTCCACCGTCCACGCGTCGCTGTGGTGCGCGCTGAAGACGGCCGCGCCGCTGCGGAGCAGCGAGCTGCGCAGGGCGGTGAGCCGGGTCCGGCTGGCGAGCGTGACGACGCTGTCGGCCGGCCCGGTCAGCCGCATGAGCGGTGCGGCGAGGAAGACACGGGCCCGCCGGCCTTCGGGGGCCTGGGCTGCGTGCTGGCGCATGTAGGGCTCACTCATGGCGATGGCTCCGGGGGAGTGGACGATCCTGCGCAGTGTGGTCTCCGCAGGTCAAGCGGGGGGCATGGGACGGGGGGAGGCGGTTGCTGACGCCGCTTCGGAGCCGGGGAGCTCGGAGTCCGTCCGCCCACTGATCGTCACCGCTGGCGGCACATGCCGTCCACAGAACCGGTGTGTCATCTCGCTGACTGGCATTTGGATGACACCGAAGGCGCGGGTGCCGACTCTGATGGCACTTCGACAAAGGCGTGTCATATTTATGCCTGGCAGCACGATGCCAGGTGTATCTCGATACCTGAGCTTGCCCTGAGGGCAGAGTATGGCTTTGATAAACGTTGTTCGCCTGGTGTGCGAAGGCGGGTATCAATGGCCGTTATATCACGTTCATGACAAGGAGGCACCGCATGCGTCGTGCACCTCGATCCGGGGTCCGAGCGCTGGCGACGGCTGCTGCTATCGGTGTAGCCGCGCTGGTGCCGAGTGTGACTTCGGTGCTGATAGTTCACGCGGCTGTCGTGAGGCCCGATGACACTGTCTGGCACACACAGCCGGCCATGGTCGTGTCACCGGACGACACTGTCTGGCATACGGACATGGTCTCGGGCGCAGCCTGAGGAGCGCGGCTTACATCGCTGCGCGCACGCGAGGTTGCTCAGCGTGCAGATGCGTCAGGGAGGAGGGACGGTTCGTCCTGAGGCGGGGGTTCCATCTCTTCGTAGAGGCTGCTCGGAGTGTTCAAGGCCATGCGCCAGCCGAGTTGGAACAGCGTCTCGGAACCGTACTCCTCTCTGAACTCTGCAATGTGCCGGGCAAGCGTCCGTTCGCTGATTCCGAGATTGCGGGCGATGACTCGATGGCCGACGCCTTGGATCATCATGCGCAGGATGTTCGTCTTCATGCGGGAGATGACCTCCGGCGGGACTTCGGTTGCCCCGAGAAATGGGCTGGACCGGTCCCAGAGGCGCCCATACGATTCAACCATGTAAGCGACGATCGCCTTGTCGCTGATGAAGGCGGCTTTCTCCAGGTCACCCTGGACCGGAATCACGGCCACTCTCCGGTCGATGATGAAGAGCCTGGTGAACGGCTCTTCCAGGGTCCTGACCTCGCCGCCTTCCTCGGTCACGCGCTCGACATAGTGCCTGGCGGGTGCGGAGTACCGGGAGCTCGGGTGGTAGAGAACCCGCCGGGCCACTCCCCTGCGCAGCAGGGACAGGTCGCTTTCCAGCGCTGCGTCGTCGACGTGGGCCTGGCGCCGGCTTCCGCCCGGTTGAGCGGTGAGGATCTCAAGCTGGGCACCTTCGACAAGTGACACCACGCGCTGGCTGATCTCCACTACACCGTGGATGTGCTCCACCGGCCCGCCTGGGTGGAACTGCTGTTCCAGCGACTGGTATGCATGACTGAGTTCCTGTACGGCACCTGGTATGGACACGGCCTGGCGCAGTAGGGAAAAGGCCTGCTTCTGCCATGTGGAACTGAGCCGGTTGGCCAATCGATGGGGATCCGTAACGGTCGCGGTCGATGGCCTTTCCTGGCTGAGGACCAGCAGACCGAGCTGGGCGAGTTCAGCTCGGGCCTCGCTGGCGTCCGACTCGTCGAACTCGATAGTTCCGCCTGCTGATATGACTTGTAGATACAGGGCCTTGGCCTCGGCAGACAGGAACTCGACGTGGTCCTTCTCCACCTCGCCAGATCCGTTGCCTGTCGAACTCATCCCTGTTTCTCCCTCCCGGGAATCTTGGTCGCCTCCAGCTCTCAGCACTCTACGCAAGCACGGCAGCGCTTGGCACCCCACCATCCGGTGGGGTTCCAAACGCTCCCGTTCGTTCCACTTTCCCGCCGCCCCGCTACCGCCGAGGCCGCCACACCACCAGCGCGCTCGACTGCTGTGCCGGCTGGTACGGCACCAGGTCGCGCCGGTAGGAGGCGTGCACCGCGGCCTCCCTGGCCTGGAGCGCCGCGCCGGCGCCCTCGACCGCGCTGGCGAGCTCGGCGACCCGGGACTGCAGGGCGGCGACCTGGTTCTCCAGCTCGATGATCCGCTTGATCCCCGCCAGGTTGATGCCCTCGTCCTGGGAGAGCCGCTGGACCTCGCGCAGCTGCTGGATGTCCCGGGCCGAGTAGCGCCGGCCGCCGCCGCCGGTGCGGTCGGGGCAGACCAGGCCGAGGCGGTCGTACTGGCGCAGCGTCTGCGGGTGCAGCCCGGAGAGCTCGGCGGCCACCGAGATCACGTAGACCGGGGTCTCCTCGGTCAGCACGTAGGCCGGCCCCGCCTGGGCGGCCCGGCGGGCCCGGGGGCCGGGGCCGCCCGGCAGGCCCTCGCCCAGGCCGACGCCGATGGAATCGGGGGTCATGGTCAGATCACGCTCCCTCCGCCGCCTTGAAGAGGGCGGCACGCGGGTCCTCTGATGCGGTGGCGTCGCGGTACTGCTCCAGTGCGCTCAGGGCCTCGCCGCTGGTCTCCGGCGGAACCGTCACCTCGACGGTGACCAGCAGGTCGCCCCGGGTGCCGTCCTTGCGGGTGGCGCCCTTGCCGCGGGCCCGCAGGGTCAGGCCGTTGGCGCTGCCGGCCGGGAGCCGCAGTTTCACGGCGGGGCCGTTCAGGGTCGGCACCTCGATGGTGCCGCCCAGCGCGGCCTCCGGGAAGGAGACCGGCACGGTCACCGTGAGGTTGTCGCCCTTGCGCCCGAAGACCGGGTGGCTGGAGACGTGCACGGTGACGTAGAGGTCGCCGGGCTGGCCGCCGCGCTCGCCCTGGGCGCCCTTGGCCTTGAGCCGGATCCGCTGGGCGTCCTGCACCCCGGCGGGGATGCGCACCTGCATGGTGCGGGCCGAGCTGGCCCGGCCGCTGCCGTGGCACTCGGTGCACGGCTCGTCGACGATCATGCCGCGGCCCTTGCAGTCGCGGCACGGGTCGGAGAGCGCGAAGGCGCCCTGGCCCCGGCTGACCGTGCCGGCGCCCACGCAGGTCGGGCAGACCCGCGGGGTGGTGCCGGCCTTGGCACCGGTGCCGGAGCAGACCCGGCAGGCGGCCTGGCTGGTCATGCGCAGCGGTACGGTGGCGCCGTCCACCGCCTCCTCGAAGCTGAGCGTGACCTCGGTCTCCACGTCCGCGCCGCGGCGCGGCTGGGCCTGCCGGCCGCCGCGGTTGAACAGGCCGCCGAAGACATCGCCGATGCCGCCGCCGCTGCTCGTCTGCGAGCCGTTGAACAGGTCGCCGAAGTCGAAGCCGTAGCCGTTGCCGCCCGGGCCGCCCGAGCGCATCCCGCCGGCGCCGAAGAGGCTGCGGGCCTCGTCGTACTCCTTGCGGCGCTTGTCGTCCGACAGGACGTCATAGGCCTCGGAGATGTCCTTGAAGCGGTCCTCCGCCTTGGTGTCGCCCTTGTTGGCGTCCGGGTGGAACTCGCGCGCGAGCTTGCGGTAGGTCTTCTTGATCTCCGCGGTGGTGGCGTCCTTGGGCACACCGAGGACCTTGTAGTAGTCCTTCTCCACGTAGTCCTTCGTGCTCATGGCTGCTGCCACCTCCCGGGCTGGGTCGATACGGCGCTGCGGAGCCGCGCGTCACCGAAGGCGACGCGCGACCCCGCAGCGCACAGCGTGTCAGTTCTCGGCCGCACCGTCAGCCTCGGGGCCCTCGTCGCCGGCCTCGGCGGAGGGGCCGTTCGTCGACTGGGTGCCCGGCTGGGGCTCGGCCACGGCCACCATCGCCGGGCGGATGATCCGCTCGCCGATCCGGTAGCCGGGCTGCAGGACCTGCACACAGGTGTCCTCGGTGACGTCCGAGGAGTAGCTGTGCATCAGCGCCTCGTGCAGGTTCGGGTCGAAGGGCTCGCCCTCCTTGCCGAACTGCTGCAGGCCCAGCTTGGCGACGACCGTCTCCAGGTTGTCGGAGACCGACTTGAAGCCGCCGGTCACCTCGCCGTGCTCGCGGGCCCGGCCGATGTCGTCCAGCACCGGGATCAGCGACTCCAGGATGTTGGAGATGGCGATCTCGCGGACGGTCAGCCGGTCGCGCTCGACCCGCTTGCGGTAGTTCTGGTACTCGGCCTGCAGCCGCTGGAGGTCGCCGGTGCGCTCGGTCAGCTCGCGCTTGGCAGCGGCCAGTTCGTCGCCGTCCGCCGCGGAGGCGGCGCCCTTGAGCGCCTCCTCCGCGGCCTGCACGACGGCTTCGTCGGCGTTGGAGTCGTCGCCGGGCTCCACGCCCCGCGCCTTCTCCGTCATGCGGCACCGCCCTTGGGCTTCTCGTCGTCGATGATCTCGGCGTCGACCACGTCGTCCTCGGGCTTGGCGTCGCTGTCGGCACCGCCCGCGGCACCCGCCGCACCGGAGGCGTCGGCGTTGGCGTAGAGCGCCTGGCCGAGCTTCTGGGCGGTGGTGGAGACCTTCTCGGTGGCCTCGCGGATGGCCGCGATGTCCTCACCCTTCAGGCTCTCCTTGAGCTCGCCGATCGCCGTCTCGACCTCGGTCTTGACGTCGGCCGGGAGCTTGTCGGTGTTGTCCGCGATGAACTTCTCGGTCGAGTAGACGAGCTGCTCACCCTGGTTGCGGGTCTCCACCGACTCGCGGCGCTTGTGGTCCTCCTCCGCGTACTGCTCGGCCTCGCGCATCATGCGCTCGATGTCGTCCTTCGGCAGCGCCGAGCCGCCGGTGACGGTCATCCGCTGCTCCTTGCCGGTGCCCAGGTCCTTGGCACCGACGTGCATGATGCCGTTGGCGTCGATGTCGAAGGTGACCTCGATCTGGGGCAGGCCGCGCGGGGCCGGCGGCAGGCCGGTCAGCTCGAACATGCCGAGCTTCTTGTTGTACGCCGCGATCTCGCGCTCGCCCTGGTAGACCTGGATCTGCACGGAGGGCTGGTTGTCCTCGGCGGTGGTGAAGATCTCCGAGCGCTTGGTCGGGATCGTGGTGTTGCGCTCGATCAGCTTGGTCATGATGCCGCCCTTGGTCTCGATACCGAGGGAGAGCGGGGTGACATCGAGCAGCAGGACGTCCTTGACCTCGCCCTTCAGCACACCGGCCTGCAGCGCGGCGCCGATGGCGACGACCTCGTCCGGGTTGACGCCCTTGTTGGCGTCCTTGCCGCCGGTCAGCTCCTTGACCAGCTCGGCGACGGCCGGCATGCGGGTGGAGCCGCCGACCAGGACGACGTGGTCGATCTCGGAGAGCGAGATGCCGGCGTCCTTGATCACGTTGTGGAACGGGTGCTTGCAGCGCTCCAGCAGGTCCGCGGTCAGCTGCTGGAACTGGGCCCGGGTGAGCTTCTCGTCCAGGTGCAGCGGGCCCTCGGCGGAGGCCGTGATGTAGGGCAGGTTGATCGAGGTCTCGGAGGACGAGGAGAGCTCGATCTTGGCCTTCTCGGCCGCCTCGCGCAGGCGCTGCAGCGCCATCTTGTCCTTGGCGAGGTCCACGCCGTGGCCGGCCTGGAAGACCTTGACCAGGTGGTCGACGACCTTCTGGTCCCAGTCGTCGCCACCGAGGTGGTTGTCGCCGTTGGTGGCCTTCACCTCGACGACGCCGTCGCCGATCTCCAGCAGCGAGACGTCGAAGGTGCCGCCACCGAGGTCGAAGACCAGGATGGTCTGGTCGTCCTTGTCCAGGCCGTAGGCCAGCGCGGCCGCGGTCGGCTCGTTGACGATGCGCAGCACGTTGAGGCCCGCGATCTCACCGGCCTCCTTGGTGGCCTGGCGCTCGGAGTCGGAGAAGTAGGCCGGGACGGTGATGACGGCGTCGGTGACCGTCTCGCCGAGGTAGGCCTCCGCGTCGCGCTTCAGCTTCTGCAGGATGAAGGCGCTGATCTGCTGCGGGTTGAAGTCCTTGCCGTCCAGGTTGATCTTCCACCCGGTGCCCATGTGGCGCTTGACCGAGCGGATGGTCCGGTCGACGTTGGTGACCGCCTGGCGCTTGGCGACCTCGCCGACCAGCACCTCGCCGTTCTTGGCGAAGGCGACGACGGACGGCGTGGTCCGGGCGCCCTCGGCGTTGGTGATGACGGTGGGCTCACCGCCTTCGAGAACACTGACGACCGAGTTCGTCGTGCCGAGGTCGATACCGACCGCGCGTGCCATCGCAAATACCTCCACGTAAGAGTTGAGCTGTACGGGCTCAAGCATGCCTGAGGCCCGGGGCAGCGTCAACAGGGCTGAGCCGGAGGGGCTCAACTTTATTGCGCCTTTATGTGCAATCGGCGGCCCGCGCACTGCGAAGGAGTGAGGCGGGGGCGACGTGACTGCCGCCATAGCTTGCGCATCTTCTGAACCAGCGTTAACGCGCGGTAGTGTCCGGCCCGATCCCCGAATTAAGTTACCGGCGAGTACACTGCCGGATCGGGGGACCGCTGTACCCGGAAGCCGGGTACCGGACCCCCGTGACCCAAGACCGCCATCGCCCCTCGCACCCGCAGGAGACGGAGAGCCGATGCAGCTAGCAGCGATCGTCATCTCGCTGATCACCACTGTGATCGGCATCGCGCTCGCCACCCGTGCGGGCATGTTCATCTACCAGGTCGTCAGGACCGGCCAGTCGGACGGCACCCGGACCGGGCAGCCGGTCCAGCGGGCCAAGACGGTGGGTGTGGAGTTCCTGGGCCACACCCGGATGAACCGCTGGGGGGTCGTCGGCGTCGCGCACTGGTTCGTCGCGGTCGGCTTCTTCACCCTCTTCCTCACCCTGGTCACCGCCTTCGGCCAGCTCTTCGACGCCGAGTTCGTGCTGCCGGTGCTCGGCGGCTGGCTGCCGTACGAGCTCTTCACCGAGCTGATCGGCACCTTCACCACGCTCGGCATCCTCACCCTGATCGTGATCCGGCTGCTGAGCCTGCCCTCCCGGGCCGGGCGCAAGTCGCGGTTCGCCGGCTCGATCGCCTGGCAGGCCTTCTACGTCGAGTACACGATCCTCGGCATCGGCATCTGCATCATGATGCTGCGCGGCATCGAGGGCGCGATGGCGGGCGTCGGCTCCTACGAGGTCCGCTACCTGGTCTCGTACCCGCTGGTCGCCGCCTTCCACGGGCTGGCCCACGGCACCCTGGTCAACCTGATCTACATCTTCGCGATGCTGAAGATCTGCATCTCCTTCGCCTGGGCGATCACCATCGGCGTCAACCCCTCGATGGGTGTGGCCTGGCACCGCTTCCTGGCGTTCTTCAACATCTTCTTCAAGCGCGAGGAGGACGGCTCGGTCGCGCTCGGCGCGCTGCGGCCGATGACCAGCGGCGGCGCCCCGATCGACTTCGAGGACCCGGCCGAGGACGCGGTGTTCGGCGTCTCCCAGGTCGAGCACTTCTCCTGGAAGGGCATCCTCGACTTCTCCACCTGCACCGAGTGCGGCCGCTGCCAGTCGCAGTGCCCGGCCTGGAACACCGGCAAGCCGCTCTCGCCGAAGCTGCTGATCATGAGCCTGCGGGAGCACGCCTTCGCCAAGGCGCCGTACCTGCTGGCCGGCGGCGGCAAGGACGCCGAGGGCAACGAGCTGGCCACCGCCGAGCAGCTGGCGGGCGTGCCCGCGGCCGCGCTGGCGGAGGCCGAGCGCCCGCTGATCGGCACCGCGGAGGAGAACGGGGTCATCGACCCCGACGTGCTGTGGTCCTGCACCACCTGCGGTGCCTGCGTCGAGCAGTGCCCGGTGGACATCGAGCACATCGACCACATCGTCGACATGCGCCGCTACCAGGTGATGATCGAGTCCTCGTTCCCCACCGAGGCCGGCACGATGCTCAAGAACCTGGAGAACAAGGGCAACCCGTGGGGCATGGCCACCAAGGCGCGCCTCGACTGGGTCAAGGAGCTCAAGAAGGAGACCGGCATCGAGGTGCCGGTGATCGGCGCTGACATCGAGCCCGCCGAGGTCGAGTACCTCTACTGGGTCGGCTGCGCCGGCGCGTTGGAGGACCGGGCGAAGAAGACCACCAAGGCCTTCGCCGAACTGCTGCACACCGCGGGCGTCAAGTTCGCGATCCTCGGCAAGGAGGAGTCCTGCACCGGTGACTCGGCCCGCCGCCTGGGCAACGAGTTCCTCTTCCAGATGCTCGGGGCTTCGAACGTCGAGACGCTCAACGCGGCGCTGGAGGACGCTCCGAAGAAGCGGATCGTGGCCACCTGCCCGCACTGCTTCAACACCATCGCCAACGAGTACCCGCAGCTCGGCGGCCACTTCGAGGTGATCCACCACACCCAGCTGCTGCAGCACCTGATCGACGAGGGCAAGCTGGTCCCGGTCAACCCGGTCGAGGGGCTGATCACCTACCACGACCCGTGCTACCTGGGCCGCCACAACAAGGTCTACAGCCCGCCGCGCGAGATCATGGACAAGGTCCCCGGGCTGCGCCAGCAGGAGATGCACCGGCACAAGGAGCGCGGTTTCTGCTGCGGTGCCGGCGGCGCGCGGATGTGGATGGAGGAGCGGATCGGCAAGCGGATCAACACCGAGCGGGTCGAGGAGGCGCTGTCGCTCAACCCCGACATCGTCTCCACCGCTTGCCCGTTCTGCCTGGTGATGCTCTCCGACTCGGTCAACGGCAAGAAGGCGTCGAACGGCGGCTCCGCCGCGGGCCCGGGCGTGGCGAAGGAGCACCTGAAGGTCGTCGACGTGGCGCAGTTGCTGCTGGACTCGGTGAAGGCGCTGCCGACGGAGGTCGCCGAGCCCGCGGAGGTCTAGTCCTTCCGCACGGGTATTCGGCCCGGGCGCTAATGCGGTCGCGCCCCGATGTCTCACATATGATGCCTGCCCCGGGTGCTGTTCACCCGGGGCAGGCTGCTGAATGACAAGAATGCATATTCTGAACGAAATCGGGATCGCGGCCCGGGTCGCGCCCACTCGGAGTGGGGGTCCGACCGCGCGTGCTTGGCAGGCAGGTCGGCGCCCCGACGAGCACCACGCACCCAAGCGACGGCCCTGGCACCACTCCGAGCCAGGTCGCTGACCGGAACCAAGGGGAGAAACGCGAAGATGACCCAGGCGATCATGCTGGTCGGCGGTCAGGGCACTCGGTTGCGCCCACTCACCACGCACACCCCCAAGCCGATACTGCCGGTCGCGGGCGTGCCGTTCATCGCGCACCAGCTCGCCCGGGCCGCTGCCGCCGGGGTGACCCGCGTGGTGCTCGCCACCTCCTACCTGGCCGAGGTCTTCGAGGAGCACTTCGTCAACGGCTCCCCGTACGGCCTGGAGCTGGTCTACCTGACCGAGGTCGAGCCGCTGGGCACCGGCGGGGCGATCCGCAACGCCGCCGAGGGCCTGACCTGCGGCCCCGACGAGCCGGTGCTGATCTTCAACGGTGACATCCTGTCCGGCCTGGACATCGCCGCGCTGCGCGAGGGCCACGTGGTCTCCGGTGCCGATGTCACCCTGCACCTGACCCGGGTCGAGG
Organism: Kitasatospora sp. NBC_01287; assembly: GCF_026340565.1. Classification (NCBI taxonomy): domain Bacteria; kingdom Bacillati; phylum Actinomycetota; class Actinomycetes; order Kitasatosporales; family Streptomycetaceae; genus Kitasatospora; species Kitasatospora sp. NBC_01287. Next base: position 4,433,292 of record NZ_JAPEPB010000001.1, on the reverse strand, counting down.
ACCCGCGCGCCTTCGGCCTGGTGCCGACCGACGTGACCGGGCGGGTGCTGGAGTTCCTGGAGAAGCCGGAGACGCCCGAGCAGATCGTCACCGACCAGATCAACGCGGGCTGCTACGTCTTCACCCGTTCGGTTATCGATCGCATCCCGGCCGGCCGGGTGGTCTCGGTCGAGCGCGAGACCTTCCCCGAGCTGCTGGAGAGCGGCGCCCTGGTGCGCGGCGTGGTGGACAGCTCGTACTGGCTGGACCTGGGCACCCCCGCCGCATTCGTGCGCGGCTCGGCCGACCTGGTGCTCGGCCGGGTCGACTCCCCGGCCGTTCCCGGCCCGACCGGGGACGCGCTGCTGCTGGACGGCGCCACCGTGGACCCGGCGGCGGTGCTCAGCTCGGGCACCGTGGTCGCGGCCGGCGCGGTGGTCGCGGCCGGCGCGATCGTCGAGGGCAGCGTCGTGCTGCCCGGCGCGGTGATCGGCGCGGACGCCTTCGTCAAGGACTCCATCGTGGGCGCCTTCGCCACCATCGGCGCGCGCACCTCGCTGGACGGTGCGGTGATCGGCGACGGCGCGGTGGTCGAATCCGACAACGAGCTGCCGAACGGCATCCGGATCGCCTGCGGCACGCTGCTGCCGGTCGGCGCGGTGCGGATCAGCGCGGGCCCCGGCGGCTGCCCGGCCGGTGAGACCTCGGCGGCCGCCGTGCACGGCTCGGTGCTGCAGAAGTAGCGGGCTCCGGCCGCCTCCGTGGCCGCCTCCGTGGCCGCCCCCGTGGCCGCCTGCTGGCGGCCGCGGGGGCGCCGCGTCACAGCCCTGCTGCAATCCCCTTGGGTACGCGGGACGGTGGGGCCGCCGGTCACCTTTCCGGGTACCTTCGGAGGGTGGCTGGCAACGGATATCTGAGCGGGAGCGGTTGGGGCGGCGGCGAGCGCGACCACGCCGCTCCGGCGGCGGCGTACGAGCCGACCGAGCCCTACGGGGTGGACCCGTACCGGGCGGACCAGCCCGGGCACACGCGGGCGTTCGCGGTCGACCCGGCGGGGCAGCCGCTGGGGGAGTCGCCGGGTGAGCCGTACTACTACGGCGAGCAGCCGCAGCAGGGCTACCGGCGCGACCAGCCCGAGGCCACCTACCCCGACGCCACCTACCCCGACGCGCCGGCCTACGGGCAGCAGCCGCCGTGGTCGCGGCCCGCACCCCGGTCGCGGGCCCAGGGCCGGCCGGAGTCGCCGGACCACGTCGCGACCTACCGGGCCGGTGGCCGCACGGCCCCGCGCACCGGCGGGCCGCGGCTGCGCTGGCGCGAACTGCTGGCGGGCCTCTACCGGTCCCCGACCCGTACCTTCGACCAGATGCGCGACCACCAGGTCTGGCTGACCACGATCACGGTCTCCCTGCTGTACGCGGTGCTCGCGGTGCTCGGCTTCGGCGACACCCACGACGAGGTGGTCAACTCCACCTTCCCGGTCGCCGCCTGGTCCCTGTTCGGGGCCGCGCTCGTCTTCACCCTGGCCGGTCTGATGCTGGGCTCCGTGACCTACGCGCTGGCCCGCCAACTCGGCGGCGACGGCCCGTGGGCCTCGACCGTGGGCCTGTCCGTGCTGCTCGGCTGGACCAGCGACGCGCCGCGGCTGGTGCTCGCGCTCTTCCTGCCCTCCGACAACGTGCTGGTGCAGGCGGTCGGCTGGGCGACCTGGGCGTTCTTCGCGGTCCTGCTGACCACGCTGGTCCGCCGGGTGCACGACCTGCCCTGGGGCAAGGCGGCCGGCGCCGCCTCGCTGCAACTGCTGGCCCTGCTGGTGCTGATCAAGCTGCCGACGCTGGGCTGACGGTCGCGCGCGGCGGGCTCGGGTGCGCCCCCTGCCCGGCTCGCCGCTTCGATTCCGCTGTTCTTCAGCCCCTCCCGATCTTTTTCATCCCCCTTGATCCCCACTGCACGGAGCAACCGAATGACCCTCCCCACCACCCGAGTCAGCTTCCCCGGCGGCGCGGTGACCGGTGAGTCCACCGTCCTGGCAGGTCACCCGCTGGGCGACGGCCGGTACGGCGTCGTCACCGCGGACACCCCCTTCCACCCGCTCGACCACACCTGGCCCGACCAGCCCGCCGACACCGGCACGCTGACCGCGGGCGGCGTGGCGCTGGCGGTGGTGGACTGCCTCACCGCCGCGGTCGATCAGCAGGGCGGGGAGCTGCTGGTCGGCGCCGACATCCCGGTGCGGCGCGGTGACGAGGCCTGGTCCTGGCTGGTGCTGCACGTGCTCGCCGAGGAGCCGGCCGAGCCGCTGGTGGGCCGCACGGTGACGCTGGCGGTGGACGCCGAGCGCCGCACCGCGCTGAGCGCCGCGCACACCGGCTGCCACCTGCTCGCGCTGGCGCTGAACGCCGCGCTGGCCGACCGCTGGCGCAAGGACCCGGGGCGGGCGGACGCCTTCGGCAACCCGGACTTCGACAGCCTGGCGATGGCCTCCTCGGTGATGGACACCGAGGCCAGCACCGACGTCTACCGGCTCGGCAAGTCGCTGCGGAAGAAGGGCTTCACCACCGAGGCGGCCGACGAACTGCCCGCCCTCGCCGAGGCGCTGCCCGCGATCACCGCCGACGTCAACGAGCGCCTCGCCGCCTGGGTCGCGGCCGACGCGCCGGTGCGGGTCGAGGTGCCGTCCCCCGAGCTGACCGCCCGCCGCCGCTGGCGCTGCGAACTCCCGGTCGGCCCGGCGGACATCGCCTGCGGCGGTACCCACCTGCACCGGCTCGGCCAGCTCTCCGCACTGGAGACCGAGTTGACCTTGTCGGCGGACGGCGCCGAACTCACCGCGGTGACCCGCCCCAAGCGGGTCTGACCGGCCGGGCTCCTCAGCTCCTTGCCATTGCCCCTGTCACTGCTCCTGTTACTGCTCCTGGCCGCTACTTCTCCGAGATGTCGGTGCGGTGGAAGTTCAGGAACGAACGCGACGGCGTCGGCCCGCGCTGCCCCTGGTAGCGCGAGCCGTACCGCGCGGAGCCGTACGGGTGCTCGGAGGGCGAGGAGAGCCGGAACAGGCAGAGCTGCCCGATCTTCATCCCCGGGTAGAGCTTGATCGGCAGCGTCGCGACGTTCGACAGCTCCAGCGTGACGTGCCCGCTGAACCCCGGGTCGATGAAGCCGGCGGTGGAGTGCGTCAGCAGCCCGAGGCGCCCCAGGCTCGACTTGCCCTCCAACCGGGACGCCACGTCGTCCGGCAGCGTGATCACCTCGTACGTCGAGGCGAGCACGAACTCGCCCGGGTGCAGGATGAACGCGTCATCGCCGTCCGGTTCGACCAGCCGGGTCAGGTCCGGCTGCTCCTCGGAGGGGTCGATGTGCGGGTACCGGTGGTTCTCGAACACCCGGAAGAAGCGGTCCAGTCGGACGTCGATGCTCGACGGCTGGACCATGGCAGGGTCGAACGGGTCGACCACGACCCGGCCCTTGTCGATCTCACTACGGATGTCTTTGTCGGAGAGCAGCACGCCACGAGGTTACGTGCTCGCGAGCGCGTCCTCCCAATCCGTTCACCATCCGGTGCCCTCCCGCACACGCGTTCCGCATCCAGGAGGGCACCGTACGACCGGCCCGCTCAGGCCAGGAACGGCGCGGCCTCCAGCCGCAGCGCCCGCGCCAGTTGCGGTGCCGTCAACGCGCTCACATCCGCCGGCACCGAGCTGCGCATCCGTCCGCACCGCGGACAGCGGATCAACCGCCCCGGCCCGAGCCGCCCGGCCCCGAGATGCTGCATCGGGAACGCGCCGGTACTGAACAGGTGCCCTTCGGCACAACGAACAACGGTCCGCTGACCCATCGATCCCCTTCCCACACTTCCCCAACACGGCCGAACCCCCACCAGAGCCGGGGCCTCGGCCGCACCACGACAGCGTCACATTAGGGGATCTTCCGGACACCCTTCACGACGCCTCGCCGCCTGCCGCGCGGCGCCACCGTATCCGCGGCAGGTGTTTCGGCGCAGGGCGGGGGATGGGGTAGCATGATGCATGATCGAGCCGTCGCTGACGGGTCATCACGCGGGCGTAGTTTAATGGTAGAACATGAGCTTCCCAAGCTTATAGCGCGAGTTCGATTCTCGTCGCCCGCTCAGAGGTAAAGCCCCAGGTCAACGGCCTGGGGCTTTCTTGTTGTCTGGATCAATTTGAGGCTGGCGCACGACTGGCGCACGACTGTGTACCTCGAAGAGGGGCAGTGGGCGTCGGATGCAGGCTTGGTCGAATATTTGATCGATCCCTCGCGGCCGGGCGACTGGTCATGGCCTCGGTGCACAAGGAGATCCGCCAGCCCGACCGGCCGGCGCCCGCCAAGGGCGGCCACCTGGCCGTCATCACCGGCCATGAGGACGGAACCCTCACATTCTGCAATCCGTCCGGCCGTACAACTCAGACACCGGATGCCGAACTGCCCGTGGAGACGTTCGCTCAGTTCTACGCAGAACGCGGAGCCCCCCGGATCTGACGCGGCGGAGCGCTGGGGGAGGAGAGCACTCCGCCCGGCGCGGACCTTCGGCGCCATGCCGGGCGGAGGCGGCCGGTCGGCTACTCGCCGCCACACTGGCAGCCGCACGAGCAGCCGGGGGCGCACGTACATGCTTCCGATGCCGGGGCGTCGATCCCACGTATCGCCGGCTCGGCTTCGGCCCCGCCGGTGGCGCGTCCGGTCCTGGGTCGATGTGCCGCCGAGCTATGTGATGGGGAGTCAGGACCGCAGGGAGCCGTCACATTGCCTGGTGGGCCGGGAGGATGAAAGGTCAGTGCGGTGACAGCTGTCGTGTCTGATGTCATGTTAGTTCTATGTGACATGCGACCATCTCGTGGCGTGAAGCGCTCCGTCACAGTGCCGGGTCTGTTGGTGCTGACAACGTTGGCCCTGACGGCTGCGGTTGTGCCGTCGTCGTCCGTGGGCTGGGCAGGTGCCGTGCGCCAGGCTCCGGCGGGGGCGGTCATGGCGGGTTCTGCGGCGGGCCGCTCCGCTGACGGGCAGCGCGTGCTGCGGTCGGCGGACATCCGCTGGCGTCTCGGGGAGGTCCGGTCGCTTCTGTGCGACCCGGAGCACGTCGCGGAGAAGAGCCCGGAGACCACGCTGAGGCTGTTCCCCGATGTCGCGGTGGACCTGACCGGGGGCGAGGTGCGGCCGGGTCCTGCGGGCGAGGTCGACTGGGCGGCGCAGGTGAAGGGGGATGCGGACGGGTCCGCCGACTTCCACTTCGACGCCCTGTGCACGGACCCGGCCTCGGCTCAGGTGGCCGGGCAGATCTCCACCGGCGGTCGCATCTATGCCCTGGCATCGACGTCACCGGGGACGGTGCGCGTGGAGGAGCTCAACCCGGCGTTCAGCGAGGAGGTGCCGGGTCAGTCGGACGAGGAGGTCGTTCCGCCGGACGACCCGTCCGCAGCGGGGCCCGGTCCCGGGGCTACCGCGGCGAAGCCGTCCGTGCGCGACGACCCGTCGGCCGACTGCGAGGGTGCCAAGGACGTCAACACCATCGACATGGCCATCTTCTACACCAAGGGGGCCGTGGCCAAGGCCGGTGGCGAGGACAAGGTCAAGGTCCAGGCGAAGCTGGGTGTGGACCTGACCAACCGGGGGTTCATCAACAGCGGGCTGGTCCTGCGGGTCCGACTGGTCTACCTCGGTCCGGCCGACGACGAGCCCGGGCTCCCGGCCGAGAATCCCAAGGAGACCGCGGAGTACCGGAAATGGGCGTCGGACAACGAGCTGTGGACCAAGTACTCGGTGGACGATGTCGCGGTGTTCCAGAGCGTCGGGGTGGGCACCGGATCCTGGGTGGAGGACCCGAAGCCCTCCAGCGGCAAGCGCATGTTCCTGATGATGAACGTCAACGCCGTCTCGAACTTCACGCTCGGGCACGAACTGGGCCACAACCTCGGCCTGGACCACGACTGGGTGGCTGAGCCGGCGCCGGGCAAGTATCCGCACGCCCACGGCTGGATCGCGCCGAGTAAGAAGTGGCGCACCATCATGGCCTACGACGACGGCTGCGACGGGTGCCGGCGGATCAACCGCTACTCCGACGCCACCGCGACCTACGAGGGCGAGCCACTGGGCGCGCCGGATTCTGCGGCCCAGCCCTCCGACGCGGTGCGGGTGGTCCGTAGGAATGCGCCGGTCGTGGCGGCGATGCAGCCGGAGAAGGTCCCGGCCGTCTACTGCCGCCTGACGGTGAAGCCCACCCCCGACACCGGTGGTAGCGCGACGGTCGACGTTCCCGGGCCGTACGACAAGGGGGCGCTGGTCCGGGCCACCGCCACGCCAAACCCGAACTTCCGGCTGATCGGCTGGTCGCTCGACGGCAAGCCCCTGGAGCCGGCCACCACCAGCACCTCGGTGAGCGTCCCGGTCGACGCCGACTCGACCCTGGAGGCCCGCTTCGGGCCGGTCGACTGCGCGCTGACCCTGCGGGCGCAGCCCGCCGAGGGGGGGACGGTTGCGGCCGACCGTCCGGCGCCGTACGGGTGCGGCTCCACGGTGACGGTGACGGCCACCGCAGCACCGGGCTGGACCTTCGCCAACTGGAGCGACGCGAACAGCCCGAGGACACGCGGCATCGTTGCGACGACGCCGGTGTACCAGTTCACGCTCGACCAGAACACGGCGATGACCGCGACCTTCACACAGACCGCCCCGACACCGACGCCGACGCCTCCGGTGCCGACGCCGACTCCCACGCCGACTCCCACGCCGACACCGACGCCTCCGGTGCCCACGCCGACGCCTCCGGTGCCCACGCCGACACCGACGCCTCCGGTGCCCACGCCGACACCGACGCCTCCGGTGCCCACGCCGACACCGACGCCGACTCCCACGCCGACACCTCCGGCTCCGACACCTCCGGCTCCGACGCCTCCGGTCCCGACGCCTCCGGCTCCGACACCTCCGGCTCCGACGCCTCCGGTCCCGACACCTCCGGTCCCGACACCTCCGGCTCCGACGCCTCCGAAGCCTCCGCTCCCCGACACAGGAGTGAACATCCTCTGGGCAGAGGTCGCAGCTGCAACCCTGCTCGCCGGTGGCATGGTGACCATCGTGGTGACGCGCAGGCGTAAGGCCAACGACGGGTAACCACCACACCGCCAAGCCCGGGGCAGGACCATCAGACCAACGGTCCTGCCCCGGGCCGACCCATGTAACCGGCATTCCAAGGAAGTTCGGGTGAACTCGTGGTGGTACCGCATGGCCTGGGACGCACGACTGGCGCACAAGTACGGCGGGTATGCAGAGGCCGGCAGAGGTCAGGAACGTATGGCCATCGGTCATCTTGTCGAACTACAACTTGCCTAAAGGGTTTAGCAGTTGACGGTCCAAGCGTTCGAGATTCCCAAGCTTATAGCGCGAGTTCGATTCTCGTCGCCCGCCCAGAGGTAGAGCCCCAGGTCAATGGCCTGGGGCTTTCTTGTTGTCCGGACTGATTCTGCAAGGTGATCCAGCGCCTGCTCCGGGCCGATCGGGAGTGTCTCCGGTCCGTGGCGCCAACTCTATTGGTGAGTAAGCGATATGGGGAGCACGACCTCGGCTGCTCTTATGGTGAGTCCGATCGGCGGCGCTGAAGCGGCGATCGCGTGACTTCCCCGTAAGTGCTGACACTCTGCGTTGTGGCCGCCCGCACCGTAGCCCGCCTTGGCCGGCCGTCCGGGCGGGCTCCGGCCGCTCGGGAGGGGTAGGGCACGGCCGGGTGTTCCGGCTGGGGCGGCCTCCCGCGTTTTAAGTGGGGCATAACGGACAATCGGCCCGTTGGTGGGTGTTGAGAGGCCGTATCCGAGGGAGCCCCTATGAACTGTCCGCGTCTGTCTTCGGGACTTGCCTGCGCCGCCGCGGTGACCGCTGCAGTCGTGGCGTTGCCGCTGTCGGTGACGCCGACCGCCTCCGCGGTGACGGCGTCGAGCGCTCAGGCTGTGCCGCGCTCCTCCGCTGCCAGGGCGCTGTCCCAGCCTGAGCCCGCGGCGAGCGCGGGCGGCTCCGCCACCGGGCCCGCCGCGACGTCCCACCCCGTGGAGGTGACTGTGCGGCACTCCGGCTCCGCGCTGACCGAGGGCACCGACATCGACTACACCGTCACCGTTCGCAACGCCACCGCCGGCCGCATGGAGCACCTCCAGGTCGCCCAGATGCTGTCCGCGGCGGTCCTTCCGGCGGCGATCTCCGATGGTGGCCAGAACACCGGTGCGCAGGTCCTGTGGGGCATCGACCTGGATCCCGGTCAGAGCCGCGACCTCCACGTGACCGGCCACCTGGGTACCCGCGCCCAACTCGCCGCCGCCCGAGCCCAAGGCATCCAGGTCCAGCAGCCCAACTCCGACACGGCGCGCCACTCCGCGGACACGCTGTCGAGCACCGCCTGCGTCCAGCGGGGCGACACCGGTCTCCTGCTGAGCTGCGCCTCCGACTCGGGCAGGGTCCAGGTCAACCCGCGGTTGGCCGCCGGGCATGGCAGCTGGTCCGGCCGGCTCGCCGGCGGGTGGCCGTGGGCCGTAGCCGCTGCGGCACTCCTCGCGGGGCTCGTCGCCGTCCGGACGGTCGTCCGCCGGCGCGGTAGGTCCGCTGCCGCCTAGTCCTGGGCCGGCCGGAGGGGCGGCCGCCATCGGCGGTCCGTGGGGGTACAGGTCCGCCGGGCGCTGTGCGCGGCCGGGTCCGCGCAGGCGCGGCACTTCGCGCGGCGCCTGCGCGCCTTCGACATCCAGGACAGGGCGGCCCGGGGCCCGGAGGCACCACCCACCCGAGTCCCGGGTGACGCGCCGAGCTGCCCTCGAGGCCTGCTCGCCGGGAAGCGGTCGCACGCCCGCGGCACGGCCCTGCGCTCGCAGGGCACGTTCCTGACGGGTAGTCAGCAGACGGAATCCCGGTCGGCGCCCTGAACGCGTCTGCACCGCCGGCGTTCTCTGCGCCGGGCATCGGTCAGTGCCGTGAGAGATCCAGTGTGTCGGTGTCCTGCTGCGGCGTTGTCTCGCCGGCCCGCGGCCCGCGGGGCACTGACCTGACTAGTCGTCATATCAGCGCACTGATGCGCTGAACGGGTTCATCTTTGCTGATCATCGCGCCGCCCTGGGGTGTCCGGCGATATCTGCGTCCTATAGGGCTCTCATATTTAGAAAGTCAGTTAATGCCCTGATGTGGACAGAACGGGAAGTCGATGCTCGACAGGTTGAAGCGTCTGACCGCGATGGCGGTGGCCTGCTTTCTGGTCTCGGCCGTGGCGCCGTTCTCGTCCTCAGCGGTGGCCCCCGCGGTTCCCCCCGCGTCTCAGCCGCGTGCCGCGGCGGGCACCTGTACGGCGAAGACGCCGGGCTTCAACCAGTGCCAGGTCTTCCGGACCGGCGCTTCCCCGCAGACGTTCACGCCGCCGGCTGGGACGCCCGCGGTGCGGTTCCATCTGTGGGGCGGCGGCGGTGGCAACTCGGCCGGCAGCACCGGGGTCGGGTTCGGGGGCGGCGGTGGCTACACCCAGGGGACCGTCTCGGCGCCGGTGGCGTCGTCGTATTCGATCAACGTGCCCGCAGGGGGCGGCGGGGCCTTCAACGCGGGGACCGGCGGTGGTGCGGCCTGGGTGAAGGACGCGTCCGGGGCGTTGCTGCTGGTCGCAGGGGGCGGGGGTGGCGGCGGCCGGGGGATCGCGGCGGTCGCGGGGGGTAACGGCGGGGCCGGTGGTGGCGCGAACGGTGCGAACGGCAGCGATGGTGGCGGCGCTGCGGCTGCCAAGGGCGGTGCCGGTGCGACCGGAGCCGTCGGAGGCGCGGCAGGGAGCGCAGGCACCCTCTCGGGCAAGGCGGGGACTGCGCAGCCGACCGGGGCCGGCGGTGCGGGCGGAACGGACGGGAACATCGCCACCAGCAACGCCGGCGGCGGCGGGGGAGCCGGCTATGCCGGTGGCGCGGGCGGTGACGCCGGCATCGTGACGCAGAGCGGCGCGGGCGGTGGCGGCGGCAGTGGCTTCGTGGACACCGGCAAGGTCCCGGACGGCACCACCACCGCGGGGGCGGGGCAGACCGCCGGCGGGACGGACGACCCGTTCTACGACAGCGACAAGTACGGTGCCCCGAAGACGGGCGGCGCGGTGGTCGTGGAGTGGTCGATCACGCCGGTGGACATCGTCTCGGCGAAGAACGGCGACACCATCGGGACGAGCACCGAGTTCAGCGGAACCGGTCTGCCGAAGTCCACGGTGACGCTCACGCGCGGCACGACGACCGTCGGCACGGCGACCGTCGCGGCCGACGGTACCTGGACGATCCTGGCCTCGGGCCAGTCGACGGGCACCAACGTGGTCTATACCGCGACCCAGACGTCCACCGGGAACCAGCCCGTCACGGACAGTGTCTCGGTCACGGTGGTCGCCACCGGCACCATCACGGGCAAGCCGGTGACACAGATCCAGACCTCGCCGACCGGCGCGTGCCAGGCGTTCTTCAACAGCGTGGCGCAGTTCTACGGCAGCCCTCAGAGCTGCGCCACGGCCATCAGTACGGGGAGCTCCCTCTGGGCGGGAGCCTTCTTCAACAGCGCGACCGCGCCGAGTGCTGTCAGCCAGACGCCGACCACCGGCTCGGGCACCTCGGCCGACCCGTTCACGATGACGACGGTGTTCTCGGTCGGGTCCGGCGCGCTGCGTCTGTCGCAGACGGAGACATACGTCAATGGCGAGAACGGCTTCCGGGTGGACATCACGGTCACCAACAGAAGCGCCTCCGCGCAGGCGGGCAATCTGTACCGGGGCGGCGACTGCCTTCTGGCGGGAGTCGACAGGAGTTTCGGCGCGGTGCTGCCCGCGGCGCCGGGGATGGGCAACGGCATCGCGTGCGTGCAGAAGGTCGACGGCACCGGGCAGGCGATGCTGCTCGTGCCGCTCACCGCCGGAAGCTCGTATGCCGAGGGGGCTCTCAGCAAGGTCAGGGACCCGGCGTCGACCGGCAAACCACTGCCCAACACGTGTGATTGCACGACGGAGCTCGACAGTGGGATGGGGATCTCGTGGCCGTATTCGCTGGCCCCGGGTACGTCCAAGACCTACAGCCTCTACAGCGGGTTCCGCCCGGACAAGGTGGCGGCGTTGACGTCGTCGAAGACGGTGACGCCGGGTAAGGTGCAGCCGGGCGAAACGGTCACTTACACGGTGAGTTTCAGCAATCCCAACACCTTTCCGATGAACACGTTCGGATTCACCGACACCCTGGACCCGCGGCTGGACTACGTGCCCGGTTCGACCAGCGGCAGCGGCACCAGCAGCGGCCTGCACGAGCCGACGGTCACCGGCTCCAAGGTGGCCTGGGGCGGCTTCTTCACCCTGGCCAAGGGCCCGGACCCGGGGAAGACCCCGGACCCGGCGTCGGTGTTCACGTTCACGTTCCAGGCGAAGGTGAAGGACACCGCGACACTGGGCACAGCCACCAACGACTTCTCCGGCGACGGTATCGCGCCGCTGTCGCAGGTGGCACCGGTCCTGATCGCGCCGCTCGCGGACCTGACGGTGACCAAGTCCGTGGACAAGCCGTCGGTGCTGACCGGCGGGCAGGCGGTGTTCACCCTCACCGCGCGGAACGACGGCCCGAACGCGGCGGCCAACGTCGTCCTGACGGACAAGTTGCCGACCGGTCTGACCTACGTCTCGGACGACTCCGGCGGCAAGTACGACAAGACCGCCGGCACCTGGACGGTCGGCGCGCTCGCCAAGGGCGCGACGGCGACTCTGAAGATCACGGTCAAGGGGACGACGGAGGGCGACTACGTCAACGCCGTGACGGCGCTGACCTCGGACACGACGAACACCAAGCCGCTGTGCGCGGATGCCACGGACCCTTCGACGTGCCCGAACGCCAAACTCTCGGTGCGTTCCAGTGACCTGGTGATGACCGCGGCCACCGCCCCGAACCCGGTGGCGCCCGGCGGCACGTCCGTGGCGACGCTGACCGTGACCAACAACGGCCCGTCCACGACGGCGTCCCCGGCGACCGTGACGTTCACGCTGCCGCAGCGCACCACGCCCGGCTCGCCGCTGCCGGCCGGCTGCGTGGCGGCGGCCGACGGGAAGTCGGTCACCTGCACCGTTCCCGCGGGCCTGGCCAAGGGCGCCAAGACCGACCTCCCGGTCCCGCTGGTCGTCGCCTCGAACGCCCCGCTGGCGACCGCGCTCACGGGCGGTTCGGTGGTGGTGGCGTCCGCCGACGATCTGAACACGGCGAACAACACGGCGGCCGTCCCGCTCTCCACGACGGCCAGGGCGTCGAACGACCTGGCGATGTCGGTGACCGCGCCGACCGCGCCGGTGATTCCGGGCACGACGACCACCGTGACCGGGACGGTGACGAACGGTGGTCCGTCGGACACCACGTCGGTGTCGGCGGTGACGTTCACGCTGCCGGGCAGCACGACGGCCGCCGCGACGCAGCCTTCGGGCTGCACCGTGGCGGCGGACAAGAAGTCGGTGACGTGCACGATCCCGGCCGGGCTGAAGAACGGCGCCGCGGCCTCGTTCGCCATCTCGGTGGTGGTGGACTCGGCCGCGCCGCTGGGCGCGACGTTGTCGGGTGGCAGCGCCGCGGTCGTGAACAGCGAGGATCCGCTGGCGACGAACAACGTGGTGAACTTCCAGTTGACGACCACGGCGGCGGCGTCCGCTGATCTGTCGATCACGAAGAAGGCCGAGGGCACTGGCTCTGTCGTGCCCGGTGGGAACCTCGTGTACGACATCGTCGTGGCGAACGCCGGGCCGTCGCAGGCGACCAATGTCATCGTGACCGATGCGCTCCCGGTCGCCCTGAACTTCGTGTCCTCGGATTCGGGCTGCACGGCGTCGGGTCAGACGGTGACCTGCGGTCCGGTCGCGACGCTGAACGCGGGCGCGACGAAGACCATCAGGCTCACCGTCCAGCTGGATTCGGCGTACTCCGGTGACGGCAGTGACATCAGGAACCAGGCGTCGGTGAAGTCGGACGCCGCGGACCCGAACATGGCGAACAACACCTCGGACGCCTCGACCGGTGGTCTGCCGGGTCCGGGGCCGGGTCCGAATCCTCCGTTGAAGGCGTCGGCGGATCTGTCGATCGCGAAGAAGGCCGAGGGCACCACGGCGGTCGCTCCTGGGCAGTCGTTCGTCTATGACCTCACCGTGACGAACGGCGGTCTCTCGCAGGCGAAGAACGTGACGGTGACGGATGTGCTGCCGGCGGGGCTGCTCTTCCAGCCGTCCGCGGGCTGCACGGCGTCGGGTCAGACGGTGACGTGTGGTCCGCTGGCGACGTTGGATGCCGGCCAGGCGCAGGTCTTCAAGGTGGCCGTGCAGCTGGATCCGGCTTATGCCGGGGATGGCAGTGACATCAGGAATCAGGCGTCGGTGAAGTCCGACACCGCGGACCCGAACATGGCCAACAACACCTCCGACGCGTCGACTGGTGGTCTGCCGGGTCCGGGTCCCGGTCCGAACCCGCCGGCGAAGCCGAGTGCGGACCTGTCGATCATCAAGAAGGCCGAGGGCACCACCGCGGTCGCGCCCGGCCAGACGTTCATCTACGACATCACCGTCACAAATGGCGGGCCGTCGCAGGCGAAGAACGTGACGGTGACGGACGCGTTGCCGGCGGGACTGATCTTTCAGCCGTCCGCGGGCTGCTCGGCGTCGGGTCGGACGGTGACCTGCGGTCCGGCGGCAACGCTGGGCGTCGGCAAGACCCAGGTCTTCAAGGTGACCGTCCAACTGGATCCGGCCTACGCCGGTGATGGCAGTGACATCAGGAATCAGGCGTCGGTGAAGTCCGACACCGCGGACCCGGACACGTCGAACAACACCTCGGACGCCTCGACCGGTGGTCTGCCTGGTCCGGGTCCGGGTCCGAATCCTCCGTTGAAGCCGAGTGCGGATCTGTCGATCACGAAGAAGGCTGAGGGCGCCACCGCGGTCGCGCCTGGTCAGTCGTTCGTCTATGACCTCACGGTGGCGAACGGCGGGCCGTCGCAGGCGAAGAACGTCGTGGTCACCGACACGCTGCAGAAGGAGCTGAAGTTCGTCTCCTCTGCCGACGGCTGCACTGCCGCAGATCAGATCGTGACCTGCGGTCCGCTCGCGACGTTGGACGCGGGCAAGACACAGGTCTACAGGATCACCGTGCTGCTGGATCCGGCGTATGCGGGTGATGGCAGTGACATCAGGAATCAGGCGTCGGTGAAGTCCGACACCGCGGACCCGGACAGGTCGAACAACACCTCGGACGCGTCGACTGGTGGTCTGCCTGGTCCGGGTCCGGGTCCGAATCCTCCGTTGAGGCCGAGCGCGGATCTGTCGGTCACGAAGAAGGCGGAGGGCACGAGCTCGGTCGCTCCTGGGCAGTCGTTCGTCTATGACGTCACGGTGGCGAATGGCGGGCCGTCGCAGGCGAAGAACGTGACGGTGACGGATGTGCTGCCGGCGGGGCTGATCTTCCAGCCGTCCGCGGGCTGCACGGCGTCGGGTCAGACGGTGACGTGTGGTCCGCTGGCGACGTTGGATGCCGGCCAGGCGCAGGTCTTCAAGGTGACCGTGCAGCTCGACCAGGCCTACGCCGGCGATGGCTCGGACATCAGGAATCAGGCGTCGGTGAAGTCCGACACGGCGGACCCGAACATGGCCAACAACACCTCCGACGCGGCAACCGGCGGCCTGCCGGGTCCGAACCCCGGTCCGAACCCGCCGTTGAAGCCGAGCGCGGATCTGTCGATCACGAAGAAGGCGGAGGGCACGAGCTCGGTCGCTCCTGGGCAGTCGTTCGTCTATGACCTCACCGTGACGAACGGCGGCCTCTCGCAGGCGAAGAACGTGACGGTGACGGATGTGCTGCCGGCGGGGCTGCTCTTCCAGCCGTCCGCAGGCTGCTCGGCGTCGGGTCAGACGGTGACGTGTGGTCCGCTGGCGACGCTGAATGTCGGCCAGGCGCAGGTCTTCAAGGTGGCCGTGCAGTTGGATCCGGCTTATGCCGGGGACGGGTCGGACATCAGGAATCAGGCGTCGGTGAAGTCCGACACGGCCGATCCGGATCTGTCGAACAACACCTCGGATGCCTCGACCGGTGGTCTGCCGGGTCCGGGTCCGGGTCCGAATCCGCCGTTGAAGCCGAGTGCGGATCTGTCGATCACGAAGAAGGCGGAGGGCACGAGCTCGGTCGCTCCCGGCCAGTCGTTCGTCTATGACGTCACGGTGGCGAATGCCGGTCCGTCGCAGGCGAAGAACGTGACGGTGACGGACGCGCTGCCGGCGGGGCTGCTCTTCCAGCCGTCCGCAGGTTGCACGGCGTCGGATCAGACGGTGACGTGTGGTCCGGCGGCGACGTTGGATGCCGGCCAGGCGCAGGTCTTCAAGGTGGCCGTGCAGCTGGACCCGGCCTACGCCGGTGACGGGTCGGACATCAAGAACCAGGCGTCGGTGAAGTCCGACACGGCGGATCCGAACATGGCCAACAACACCTCCGACGCGGCAACCGGCGGCCTCCCCGGTCCGGGTCCGGGTCCGAACCCGCCGTTGAAGCCGAGCGCGGATCTGTCGATCACGAAGAAGGCCGAGGGCACGAGCTCGGTCGCTCCTGGTCAGACGTTCGTCTATGACGTCACGGTGGCGAATGCCGGGCCGTCGCAGGCGAAGAACGTCGTGGTGACCGATGCGCTCCCGGCCGCGTTGAAGTTCGTTTCCTCGGATGCGGGTTGCACGGCTGCGGCGCAGTCGGTGACCTGTGGGCCGATCGCGACGGTGAACGTGGGCGCGACGTCGACCATCAGGCTCACGGTGCAGTTGGATCCGGCGTACTCCGGGGACGGGTCGGACATCAGGAATCAGGCGTCGGTGAAGTCCGACACGGCGGACCCGAGCACCGCCAACAACACCTCCGATGCGTCGACTGGTGGTCTGCCCGGTCCGAACCCCGGTCCGAATCCTCCGTTGAAGCCGAGTGCGGATCTGTCGATCACGAAGAAGGCCGAGGGCACCACTGCGGTCGCTCCTGGGCAGTCGTTCAGCTACGACATCACCGTGACGAACGGCGGCCTCTCGCAGGCGAAGAACGTGACGGTGACGGATGTGCTGCCGGCGGGGCTGCTCTTCCAGCCCTCCGCGGGCTGCTCGGCGTCGGGTCAGACGGTGACGTGTGGTCCGCTGGCGACGTTGGATGTCGGCCAGGCGCAGGTCTTCAAGGTGACCGTGCAGCTCGACCAGGCCTACGCCGGCGATGGCTCGGACATCAGGAATCAGGCGTCGGTGAAGTCCGACACCGCGGACCCGGACCTGGTGAACAACACCTCCGACGCGACCACCGGCGGCCTGCCCGGTCCCGGCCCGGGGCCGAACCCGCCGGCACCGGCGAAGGCTGATCTGGGGATCACGAAGGCGCCGGTCGGCACAACCGCGGTGGCTCCGGGTGAGATGTTCGAGTACCAGTTGACGGTGGCGAACACCGGCCCGTCGCAGGCGAAGAACGTCGTGGTCACCGACACGCTGCAGAAGGAGCTGAAGTTCGTCTCCTCGACCGACGGTTGCGCGGTTGCGGGGCAGGTGGTCACGTGTACGGGTCCCGCGGCGCTGGACTCTGCCGCGACCAAGACCTACAAGATCAAGGTCCAACTGGATCCGGCTTATGCCGGGGATGGCAGTGACATCAGGAACCAGGCGTCGGTGAAGTCCGACACCGCGGACCCGAACATGGCCAACAACACCTCGGACGCGTCGACCGGCGGCCTGCCGGGCCCTGGTCCCGGTCCGAATCCACCGTTGAAGCCGAGTGCGGATCTGTCGGTCGCGAAGAAGGCTGAGGGTGCCACCGGTATCGCTCCTGGTCAGATGTTCGTCTATGACGTCACGGTGGCGAATGCCGGGCCGTCGCAGGCGAAGAACGTCGTGGTGACCGATGTTCTTCCGGCCGCGTTGAAGTTCGTTTCCTCGGATGCGGGTTGCACGGCTGCGGCGCAGTCGGTGACCTGTGGGCCGATCGCCACGGTGAACGTGGGCGCGATGTCGATCATCAGGCTCACGGTGCAGTTGGATCCGGCGTATGCGGGTGATGGCAGTGACATCAGGAATCAGGCGTCGGTGAAGTCGGACACGGCGGATCCGGACCTGTCGAACAACACCTCGGATGCCTCGACCGGTGGTCTGCCGGGTCCGAACCCCGGTCCGAATCCGCCGTTGAAGCCGAGTGCGGATCTGTCGATCACGAAGAAGGCCGAGGGCACCACTGCGGTCGCGCCTGGGCAGTCGTTCGTCTACGACATCACCGTGACGAACGGTGGCCTTTCGCAGGCGAAGAACGTGACGGTGACGGATGTGCTGCCGGCGGGGCTGATCTTCCAGCCGTCCGCAGGTTGCACGGCGTCGGGTCAGACGGTGACGTGTGGCCCGGCGACGACGCTGGATGTCGGCCAGGCGCGGGTCTTCAAGGTGACGGTCCAGTTGGATCCGGCCTACGCCGGGGATGGCAGTGACATCAGGAATCAGGCGTCGGTGAAGTCCGACACGGCCGATCCGGATCTGTCGAACAACACCTCGGACGCCTCGACCGGTGGCCTGCCCGGCCCCGGCCCGGGTCCGAACCCGCCGTTGAAGCCGAGTGCGGATCTGTCGATCACCAAGAAGGCGGAGGGCACCACCGCTGTCGCTCCCGGCCAGTCGTTCGTCTATGACGTCACGGTGGCGAATGCCGGTCCGTCGCAGGCGAAGAACGTGACGGTGACCGACGTACTGCCGGCGGGGCTGATCTTCCAGCCGTCAGCGGGCTGCACTGCTTCAGGACAGACGGTGACCTGCGGTCCGGCCGCAGCTCTGGATGTCGGTCAGACCCAGGTCTTCAAGCTGACGGTCCAACTGGACCCGGCCTACGCCGGCGATGGCTCGGACATCAGGAACCAGGCGTCGGCGAGGTCCGACACCGCGGACCCGAACATGGCCAACAACACCTCGGACGCGTCCACTGGCGGCCTGCCTGGCCCCGGTCCGGGGCCGAACCCGCCGTTGAAGCCGAGTGCGGATCTGTCGATCACGAAGAAGGCCGAGGGCACCGGTTCTGTGGTGCCTGGTGGGACCCTTGTGTACGACATCACGGTGGCGAACGCCGGTCCGTCGCAGGCGAAGAACGTCGTGGTGACCGATGTTCTTCCGGCCGCGTTGAAGTTCGTGTCCTCGGATGCGGGTTGCACGGCTGCGGCGCAGTCGGTGACCTGTGGGCCGATCGCCACGGTGAACGTGGGCGCGACGTCGACCATCAGGCTCGCGGTGCAGCTGGATCCGGCGTACTCCGGGGACGGGTCGGACATCAGGAATCAGGCGTCGGTGAAGTCGGACACGGCGGATCCGGATACGGCGAACAACACCTCGGACGCCTCGACCGGTGGCCTGCCTGGCCCCGGTCCGGGGCCGAACCCGCCGTTGAAGCCGAGTGCGGACCTGTCGATCACCAAGAAGGCCGAGGGCACCACCGCTGTCGCTCCTGGCCAGACGTTCGTCTACGACATCACCGTGACGAACGGCGGCCTCTCGCAGGCGAAGAACGTGACGGTGACCGACGTACTGCCGGCGGGGCTGATCTTCCAGCCCTCCGCCAACTGCTCGGCCTCGGGGCAAACGGTGACGTGCGGTCCGCTGGCGACGCTGGACGTCGGCCAGGCGCAGGTCTTCAAGGTGACGGTCCAGCTGGATCCGGCCTACGCCGGGGATGGCAGTGACATCAGGAATCAGGCGTCGGTGAAGTCGGACACGGCCGATCCGGACCTGTCGAACAACACCTCGGACGCCTCGACCGGTGGCCTGCCTGGCCCGGGTCCCGGTCCGAACCCGCCGTTGAAGCCGAGTGCGGATCTGTCGATCACGAAGAAGGCCGAGGGCGCCACCGCTGTCGCTCCTGGCCAGACGTTCGTCTACGACATCACCCTGTCGAACGCCGGTCCGTCGCAGGCGAAGAACGTGACGGTGACCGACGTACTGCCGGCGGGGCTGATCTTCCAGCCCTCCGCCAACTGCTCGGCCTCGGGTCAGACGGTGACCTGTGGTCCGGCGGCGACGCTGGACGTCGGCCAGGCGCAGGTCTTCAAGGTGACGGTCCAGCTGGATCCGGCCTACGCCGGTGATGGCAGTGACATCAGGAACCAGGCGTCGGTGAAGTCCGACACCACGGACCCGAACACCGCCAACAACACCTCCGACGCCTCGACCGGTGGCCTGCCTGGCCCGGGTCCCGGTCCGAACCCGCCGTTGAAGCCGAGCGCGGATCTGGCGATCACGAAGAAGCCGGCCTCGACGGTCCCGGTTCCGCCGGGCGGCACCTTCGACTACGCGATCACTGTGACGAACAGCGGTCCGTCGCTGGCCAAGGCCGTCGTCATGACGGACACCCTGCCGGCGCACCTGAGCTTCGTGTCCGCCTCCGACGGCTGCACCGCCTCTGGCCAGGCCGTCACCTGCCCGGCGCTGCCGACGCTGGCAGCGCAGGCCACTCACGTCTACACGGTGAAGGTGATGCTGGACCCCGACTACACCGGGGACGGCTCGGACATCAGGAACCAGGCGTCGGTGCAGTCGGACACGGCGGATCCGGACCTGTCGAACAACATCTCGGACGCCTCGACCGGCGGCCTGCCGGGCCCGAACCCCGGTCCGAACCCCGCTCCGAACCCGCCGGCGCCGCCGAGCGCCGACCTGGCGATCACGAAGAAGGCGGTCGGGACCGCGCCCGTCGCTCCCGGCGGGGAGTTCGAGTACGAGGTCGTGGTGACGAACAACGGCCCGTCCCCCGCGAAGAACGTCAACGTGACGGACAACCTGCCCAGCGCTCTGACCTTCGTCTCCGGCGCCGGCTGCGCGTCACAGGACTCGAAGACGGTGACCTGCGGGCCGGTGGTGTCGTTGGCGCCGAAGGCCACGCAGGCCTACCGGATCAAGGTCATGCTGGACCCGCACTACACCGGTGACGGCAGTGACATCAGGAACCAGGCGTCGGTGAAGTCCGACACCGCGGACCCGGACCTGTCGAACAACACCTCGGACGCCTCGACCGGTGGCCTGCCGGGCCCCGGCCCGGGGCCGAACCCGCCGACGCCGCCGAGTGCCGACCTGGCGATCACGAAGGCTCCCGAGGGCACCACCGCCGTCCCGCCCGGTGGCACGTTCACCTACGACCTGACGGTGACCGACCACGGCCCGTCGCCGGCGAAGAACGTCAGGGTGACCGACGCGCTGCCGCAGGCCCTGAAGTTCGTCTCGTCGCCGGACGGCTGCGCGGCCTCGGGACAGAACGTGTCCTGCGGCCCGGTCGGCGAGATGCTGAACGCCGCCGTCACGGTGTTCAGGATCGTGGTCCAGCTCGACCCGGCCTACGCCGGCGACGGATCAGAGATCAAGAACACGGCCTCGGTGACCAATGACGTCGCCGACCCGGACCCGTCGAACAACACGTCGGACGCCTCGACCGGCCACCTGCCCGGTCCCGGCCCCGGCCCGTTCCCGCCGGCGAAGCCGTCCGCGGACCTGGCGATCACCAAGGCACCGGTCGGCACCACTGCGGTCTCGCCCGGTGAGACCTTCGACTACGAGCTCGCCGTGACCAACAACGGGCCGTCGGTGGCCAGGAACGTGGTGGTGACCGACGCTCTGCAGAACGCGCTGGTCCTCGTCTCGTCGCCGGACGGCTGCACGGCCGCCGGCCAGAGGGTGACCTGTCCGACGGTGCCGGTCATCGCGGCCAAGGAGACGAAGAAGTTCACGATCAAGGTGCGGTTGGATCCGGCCTACTCCGGTGACGGCAGCGACATCAGGAACCAGGCGTCGGTGACGTCGGACACGGCGGATCCGGACCTGTCGAACAACACCTCCGACGCGTCGACCGGCCACCTGCCGGGCCCGACCCCGCCCGGCCCGGTCCCGCCGACTCCCGGGCCGAAGAAGGCCGACCTGGCGATCACGAAGAAGCCCGTCGGAACCGCTCCGGTCGCACCCGGCACCGACTTCGACTACGCGGTCACCGTGACCGACAACGGGCCTTCGCAGGCCGCGAACGTGGTGGTGACCGACATGCTGCCGGCCCCGCTGGCCTTCGTCTCCTCCCCGGACGGCTGCACCGCGGCCGGCACCCCGTACTCCGGCTCCGAGAAGGTGACGTGTCCGACCCTGGCGACGCTGGAGGTGAAGGGGCAGAAGACCTTCACCATCCGGGTGAAGCTGGCGGACGTCTACTCCGGTGACGGCAGCGACATCAGGAACCAGGCGTCGGTGACGTCGGACACGGCGGACCCGGACCTGTCGAACAACACGTCCAACGCCTCGACGGGCGGTCTGCCGGGTCCGAACCCCGGTCCGAACCCGCCGGCCAAGCCGTTCGCGGACCTGGCGCTGACCAAGACGGGCATCGGCACGGGCGCGAAGGTCCCGCCGGGCGGCACCTTCGTCTACGACCTCAAGGTGACCAACAACGGTCCGTCGACGGCGAGGAACGCCGTCGTGGCCGACCTCCTGCCCAAGCAGCTGAGGTACGTGTCCTCGGACCTTGCCGCCTGCACCGCGTCCGGCGTGCCGTACTCCGGGCAGGAGAAGGTGACCTGCTCGCTCGGGGACCTCGGGAACGGGGCGGTCGAGGAGCTGAGGATCACGGTCCGGATCGATCCCGCGTTCCGGCCGGCCGGCTCCGGCCAGGCTCCGGAGATCGTGAACACCGCGACGGTGGCCTCGGATTCCGCCGACCCGAACCAGGCGAACAACTCGGCGTCGGCGTCCGGAGTCCCGGGCGGCATCGACGAACCGGTGACGGACCTCGCCGTCACCAAGGAGTTCGACCCGAAGACGCCCGGGCCGGTGTCGCCGGGCGAGACCTACAGCTACCTGATCACGATCACGAACCTGGGCCCGTCCGAGGCGGCACGGTCCTACCGGGTCGTCGACACCCTGCCGGCGGGCCTGGCCGTGGTCGGCTACACCAACGCCGACACCGGTCGGCAGCTGGACTGCGCCGTCAACGGCCTGGTCCGGGACTGCCTGGTCGGCGATCGGCTGGCGGTCGGCCAGAAGGTGGTGACGCGGATGACCGTCCGACTCGGCCCGGACTACGCCGGTGACGGTTCGGACATCGCCAACAGCGTCGTGGTCAGCGCGGGTGACGCCGACCCGAACGAGCGGAACAACACCGACTCGGTGACCGGCCTGCCGGACCCGGCCTGCGAGGACCCGAAGGCGAGCCCGGCCGCGCCCGGTTGCCCGGGCAAGCCGGGCAAGCCGAAGAGCACGCTGGTGGTCAGCACCGACAACCAGCACGACGAGAAGTACCCGGGAGAGATCCGGCAGCTGGCCTTCGAGGTGATCAACCTCGGCCCGTCCACCCTGCGGGATCCGGCGGTGCTGACCGTGCGGGTGCCCGACCACCTCCGCGGACCGAACGAGCAACTGCCGCCGGAGTGCACGGCGAACCAGGAGAACACCCTGATCACCTGCCGGATCCCGGCGGGCCTCAAGCCGCAGGGCAAGTACAGCACCGGCGAACTCCGGTTCCCGGTCGATCCGTTGGCGCTGGGCGGCGAGACGGTGACCGGTACCGAGACGGTCTCCTACCAGGGGCCGGAGGGTCAGGCGCAGGCCACCGGGAACTGGACCACCTACATCAAGCCCCGGCAGGCCGGGCTGGTGGTCACCAAGACCGCGGTGCCGCCGGTGAACGGCGGGCCGGTGTCAGTGTCGAACCCGTTCGACTACGTCATCACGGTGACCAACAAGGGCCCGAGCGCGGCACGGAACGTCTTCGTCACCGACCCGCTGCCCAAGGCGCTGGTGTTCGCCGGATCCGCGACCGGCTGCCGTGCCGCGGGGCAGGTCGTGACCTGCCCGGTCCACGATCCGCTGCTCTCCGGCGCCACGGTCACCGAACGGATCTCGGCGAAGCTGTCCCCCTCCTACCGCGGGGACGGAACGGACATCTTCAACACGGCCACGGTGCACTCCGACACCCCGAACCCCCTGCCCGACACCAACCCCGACGGAACCGGCGGGCTGGACGGGATCAAGGTCATCACCGAGATCCCGCTGCCGGACACCGGTGCCGGAGACCTGCCGGTGGAACTCGGCTGGGCCGTGCTGCTGACCGGCGTTGGCGCCGGGACGTACGTTGTCGTCCGGCGGCGCCGACGGCGAGCGTGACACCGCTGAGCCGGGAGGCTTCCAGGTCGTAGCAGCCGAAGGCGGGTGGGCCCATGTCCGACGTGGGCCCACCCGCCTTCGGCACCTGCTGTCGTCCGGCCTGACGCGGTACCAGGTTTAGCGCGCCGCGACCACGTGGGGAGGGCCGTCGGGGCGCATGGTGGTCAGGTCGGCCACCTGCCGTTCGGCGAGGAAGTCCTCGACCGCTGTGCTCATCGGAAGGCCGGGGCGTTGCGCTGTGCCCAGGCGTCGAAGCTGTGCGGCGCGCGGCCCAGGACGCGCTCGACGTCGGGGCTGACCCGCTGCTCCTCCTCGGTGGGTTCGCCCAGGATGGCCAGGGTGCCCTCGACCGCGGGCAGCGGCATGAAGCGGGCCATCTGCTCGTGCGCCTGGGCGCGGGTCTGCTCGGTGAAGCGCACCGGCTCGCCCAGTGCTGCGGCGATGGCCGCCGCCCGCTCGCGCGGGGTGGTGGAGGCGGGGCCGGTCAGGGTGTGGGTGGCGCCCAGGTGGGCGCCCGGCTCGCGCAGGGCGGCGGCGGCCACCGCGGCCACGTCCTCGGGGTCGACGAAGGGCAGGCCGACGTCGCCGAACGGCGCCTCGGCCCCCCGCCGGGTGCGGATCGACTCGGCCCAGGCGAAGGCGTTGGTGGCCATCCCGCCCGAGCGCAGCACGGTCCAGTCGAGTCCGGACTCCCGCACGGCGGCCTCGAATCGGGCGGGGTGCTGGTAGGCCCGCGGGCGGGTGCCGGCGCCCTGGGAGGAGAGCAGGACGACCTGGCTGATCCCGGCGTCCCGTGCCGCTGCCAGGATGCCGTCCGGGTCCTCGCCCGCCACCAGGAGGAACAGGGCCCGCGCGCCGTCGAAGGCCGGCCGCAGCCCGGCCGGCTCGGCCAGGTCGGCGGCCACGGCCCGTACGCCCGGCGGCACGTCGGCAGCGGTGATGTGTCGCGCCACGGCCGTCACGGGCAGCCCCGCCTCGGTGAGCAGCCCCACCAGCGCACGTCCGACGTTCCCGGTCGCACCCGTCACCACGATCATGTCGATCTCCTCGGTCTGTCTGAGTTAGTTGACTTACTTAGTCCGTCGAGAGAGACGTTAGCACGGTCGGACGGGCGCCTGTCTATAGTTAGTCGGGTGACTGACTCAACAGAATCCCGACCGCCTCGCGCGGCAGCCGCCGGCAAGCGGCAGCGACTGACGGCCGCCACCGCCCGGGTCCTGCACGAGCAGGGCGTGGAGCGCACGACCATCGCCGACATCGCCCGCGCCGCCGACGTCCCCGCGGGCAACGTGTACTACTACTTCAAGACCAAGGACGAGCTGGTCGAGGCCGCCCTCGCCGAGCACTCCGGCTACCTGGTGGCCCTGACCGGCCGGCTCGACCAGCTTCCCGACCCGCGCGAACGCCTCAAGGCCCTGGTCGACACCTGGGTCGGTGAGCGCGACACCGCGGCCCGCTTCGGCTGCCCCACCGGCACGCTGGCCGTCGAACTCGACAAGCGGGCCGAAGGTGGGCTCGATCTGGCGGTGGGTCAGGTCATCCGTCAGCTGCTGGACTGGGTGGAGCGGCAGTACCGCGAACTGGGCGTCGCCGACCCCCAGGGCCACGCCCTGGCGCTCGTCGGCGCCTACCAGGGCATGTCCCTGCTCACCAACGCGCTGCGCGACCCGGAGATCATGACCCGCGAGGGAGCCCGGCTCACCCGCGAACTCGATCAGCTCTGAGCGCCGGCCTCGCGCCCGCGGTGGGTTCGCGCCCGCGGTGGGTTCGGCGTCGCCCGCCATCATGCCTTCGCGAAGCGCGCCGCGTGCGGGTATCGCCCGGAAGCTGATGCTCGGGCACCTTGCTCCACTAACCTCGGCGCCAGAGGTGCGGGGCGGCGGAGGGGGCGGGAACGGCGGTGGCCGAGCAGCAGGATGGGCTAGGGAGGCGGGACGACGGACCCGGCGGCGACACCGCCGGGTCAGGGCCGGCCGCGGGTGGCGCACCGGCCGTGCCCGACCTGCACGAGCGTGGGCCGGAGATCGGGTCGGCGGTCGAGGCGATCCGGTCCCTGTGCCGGGCGTCCGGGACCGGTGCGGCGGTCGAGGGCGCGGAGATCGGTGAACTGCTGCTCTACGTCGGGTCGGCAGGCCTGGGCAAGACCGCTGTGCTCACCGAGGTGCGCCGGTCGGCGAAGCGGGAGGGCTGCACGGTGCTCTTCGCCCGTGGCGGCGAGCAGCAGCGAAATGAGCCGTTCCACGTGGTGCGGCAGCTGCTCCAGCCGGTCCTCGCGGCGATGGCCGCGGCGGAGCGGCGGCGGGTCTTCGGGCCCTGGCACGACATCGTCGGGCCCGCGGTGGGCCTGCTCCCGCCGGGTGGGCAACCCGATCCGCAGGGGGTCCGGGACGGCCTCGACTTCGTCCTCACCCAACTCGCGCAGCGCCGGGCACCGTTGGTACTGATCGTCGATGACCTGCACTGGGCCGACCTCGAATCGCTGCGCTGGCTGGCGGCGTTCGCGCTCCGCGCGCGGGAGTTGCCGGTGCTGCTGGTCTTCGCGTGCCGTGACGAGTTCCCCGCACAGGCCCTGGCGCTGCACCGGAGCGTCATGGGCCGGGCCGACCGGCGGCACGAGCTGCGCCCGTTGCAGCCGGCCTCCGTCGCGAGCCTGGTCCGGGCCTCGCTGGGCGACACCGCCGAGGACGCCTTCTGCCGCCAGGTGTGGGCGGTCACCGGAGGCAACCCGTACGAGACCACCGCGCTGCTGCGCGAGGTCCGCGACCAGCGGTTGGACCCGGTCGAGGAGAACTCCGGCCAGTTGCGTGAACTCGCCGCTGAGGCAAGGGGGATGACGCTGAAGCACTGGCTGGACAAGCTGGGCCCGAGCAGCCTTCGGTTCGCCTGGGCGGCGTCCGTGCTCGGCACCGACATCCATCCGGGGCTCGCGGCCGGCATCTGCGCCCAGGGCCCGGGCGCCGCCGCGGAGTCGATCAGGGACCTGCGCAAGCACCGGGTGCTGACCAGCACCTCGGACGGCCGGTTGGAGTTCGTCCACCCGCTGATCGCCACCTCGGTCTACCAGTCCATGCCGGTCGCCACCCGCACCGGCATGCACGGTGTCGCCGCCGTCGAGATCGAGAACGCGGGCCTGGGCCTGCTGGCCGCCTCCCGGCACCTGCTGGAGACCCTGCCGGACGGCGACGACGAGACGGTGCGCAAGCTGCGCACGGCAGCCGCCGAGCACCTGGCCATCGGCGCGCCGGAGGCGGCGCAGCGCTGTCTGCAGCGCGCGATGAGCGAGCCGCCGGCCGACGAGGACCGGGCCCAGGTGCTCTACGAGCTCGGCTGTTCGGCCCTGCTCACCAATCCCGCCACCACGGTGAACCAGCTGCGCCTGGCGCTGGCGGAGCAGGACGGCCTGGGCCCGGAACTCCGGGTGGACGCGACCTTCAGGCTCGCGCAGGCGCTGGCCCACAGCAACCAGCTCGGCGCGGCCGCCGCGGTGTGTGCCGAGGAGGCCGCCCGAACCGCGACCGGACCGGGCCGACTGCGGCTGGAGGTGGCGCACTTCATGTTCGCGGCCTTCCAGGCGCGGGACGACGACGGCCCTGGCCGCTCCCGCCGACTGGAGGCGTTCAGCCGGGAGTTCAGCGGGGGCGGCAGCCTGGCCGGCGCCCTGTCGGTGCTGCGCTGCTGGGACCTCACGCTGCGAGGCGTGGACGCCACCGAGGCGATCGCCTTGGCGGAGTCCGCCCTCGAGGACGGCGGGCTCCCGCCGGAGCTCGGTTGGACGAACAGCACCTGGGGCTTCGAACTGCCCGGCATCCTCGGCATCTCCTATCTGTACGCCGACCGGATCGACCGCGCGCAGGCCCTGTTCGGCGAGGCGATCTGGGCCTACCAGGTGGCCGGGTGGAGCGGCGGCCACCTGGGATTCGCGTACTTCCTGATGGGGTTGCTCCACTTCCGGTGCGGCCGGCTCGACGAGGCGGAGGACTTCCTGCGGCGCGCCCTGCGCACGGCCGAGCGCATCGCCCCGGGCATCCCGCTGCAGTGGTTCGCCGTAGGGGTGTTGGCCGACACGCTGCTCGCCCGGGGCAGGACCGACGAGGCGTGGGAACTCGCCACGCGGTACTCGTTCGGTCCGCCGTACCCCACGGTGATGGTGCTACCGGATGCCCCCACCCTGTACGGCAGGCTGCTGCTGGCGCGGGGCGAATCGGTGGCCGCGGCGGCGGCGCTGGCGGCTGCCGGAGCCACCCTGGACGCGCGGGGCTGGCGCAACACCGTGTGGGCGCCGTGGACCGGACACCTGGCGCTCGCGGTGGCCGCCCAGGAGCCGGACCGGGCCCGGGAGCTCGCCGCGGAGGCGGTGCGCCGTGCCGAGGAGTTCGGCGTGGACTCGGCGATCGGCAGTGCGCTGCGGCTGTGTGCGGCGGTCCATGACGGGCCGCGGGCCGTGGTGATGCTGGAGGAGGCCGTCCGGCTGCTGGAGCGGTCCCCGGCCGGCTATGAGCACGCCCTCGCGCTGGTCGATCTCGGGGTGGCGCTGCTCGGGTCCGACCGGTCGCTCGACGCGGTCGCGTTCCTCGACCGGGGAGCGGAGTTGGCCGCCCGTTGCGGCGCCGACGGCTTGGCGGCCAGGGCGCGTGCGGCCCGCTCGAACAGATCACGGTGATGGTGGAGCGGTGACGGGGGAGCGGTGACGGGGGACCGGTGGCGGGAGCGCCCGGCCGCCACGAAGGGGCGCTGACGGCGTGCCGCGTGCCGCGCGGCGGCCCGGCACGGCTGGTCAGCGGTCGGTACGAGCTGCCTGCCGCTCCCGCAGGACGGCGGCGATCCGCAGGCACCAGTCCCGGTGCTCCTGCTCGAAGGACAGGCCGCGCAGGCAGGTCAGGTACGGCCCGATCCGCTCGCCGCGGCGAAGGTACTCGTCCTCGTCCAGGTCGCCCCGCAACTGCCGCAGCATCGCGGCGAGGAGCTCGATCTTGCCCTCGGCCGCGGTCGCCCGCTCCTGGAGCTGCTCGATCACCGGAGCGGTGCCGATCCGGTCGGCACTGTGGACCTTGACGAGCAGGTCGTCGCGGATGAACGAGGGTTTCGAGGCGGCTTCGGCGAACCGCTCCAGCTCGGCGCGACCAGCGTCGGTGACGTGGAACAGGCGCTTGTTGGGCCGGGTCTCCTGGACCACCTGCCGACCCTCGACCAGCCCCTCCCCCTCCAGCTTGGCCAGCTCGGCGTACAACTGCTGGGGCAGGGCGTGCCAGAAGTTCGCGACGCCGACGTCGAACGCCTTCGCCAGTTGGTATCCGCTGTACTCGCCGTCCAGCAGTGCCGCCAGCACGGCATGTCGCAAGGCCATCGAGGGAGCCCCTTCCCTTCCGTTGTCCGCCCCCGCATCATAGTCAAGAAAATGACTGATCTCATTCTTGAGTATCCGATGCACCAGGAGGAGCCATGGAGACGGCCGAACGCTTCCGCGCCGCGGTGGAGACGAGCGATCTCACCGCGCTGGACGACCTGTTCACCGAGGACATCCGGTTCTACAGCCCGGTGAAGTTCACCCCGTTCGAGGGCAAGCCCATGGTGCTCGGCCTCTTCGGCGTGCTGCTGCGCACCTTCGAGGACTTCCGCTACGTCGGGCACTTCGAGGGGACGGCCGAGACCAGTGCGGACGGCGAGGAGGCGCGCTCCGAGATCCTGGCCTTCCGGGCCACCGTGGCCGGCAAGCAGATCCACGGCATCGACCTGCTCCAGTTCGACGAGGCGGGCCGGGTCAAGGAGTTCACCGTGATGGTTCGGCCCCAGTCCGCGGTGCAGGCCCTGGGGCAGGCGGTCCTGGCCGGCCTGGTCGCTGACGGCCTGGTCGCTGATGGCCTGGTGCCTGCGGCTGCCGCCGGGTAGCGCACCGCTGTTGGCCCGCTGTCGGGCAGTCCGCTCCCGGATCGGGTGGTGCGCGGGTGGGGGATTGACACTGGCGGGTAACAACGAGCATGGTGATCGGGCCCGTCAGGGTGTGCGGGGGTTCGCGTGCGGCTGATCGGCTGGGCAACCAGGCGTTCCAGCAGGTGAGTTGCGGCATCACGCTGCCCTGGCACGCCCTGCACCGGGCGGTCCGCGGCCCCGTGCCCGCAGTCGAGCCCCGTGAAGGAGCCAGTGTGCCGACCGGATCCGCGCCCCCGCGATTAGCACCGACGGACGGCCCGAGCACCGAGCCGTCGGTCCTGCTGGTGCTGCTCTGCTGCCTGGGCGCCTTCATGGCGTTCCTGGACAGCACCATCGTGAACGTGGCGTTCCCCGACATCGCCAAGGCCTTCGCCCGCTCCGACCTGGCCACCCTCTCCTGGGTGCTGAACGGCTACAACGTGGTGATCGCCGCGCTGCTGATGCCGGCCGGGCGGTTGGCCGACCGGTTCGGCTGCCGGCGCTCGTTCGTGGTGGGGCTGGTGACCTTCACCGTGGCATCGGTGCTCTGCGGGGTCGCGGGCTCGGTCGGGGTGCTGATCGCCGCCCGGCTGCTCCAGGCACTGGGCGCCGCCGTCCTGGTGCCGACCTCGCTCGCGCTGCTGATGCCGATGTTCCCGGCGGCCCGGCGGCTGGTGGCGATCACCATCTGGGGCGCGGCCGCGGCGCTCGCCGCCGGGATCGGACCCGGGCTCGGGGGAGTGCTCGCCGAGGACCTGAGCTGGCGCGCGGTCTTCCTGGTGAACCTCCCGATCGGGATCCTGGCGGTCCGGGCCTCCCGCTCGCTGGCCGAGCGGCGCGAGAGCGGTGGGTCGATGCCCGATGTGCTGGGCATGGTGCTGCTCGGTGCCGCCCTCGGCCTGCTGGCGCTCGGCCTGGTCAAGGGGCCGGACTGGACCTGGGCGAGCGCGGCCACCATCGGCTGCCTGGCCGGCGGGGCGGTGCTCGCGGTGGCGGTGGTGCTGCGCAGCGCCCGCCACAGCTCGCCGGTGCTCGCCCTGGACCTGCTCCGCACGCGCAACGCCCTTGGCGGCAACGTCGGTTCGATGCTCTTCTCGGTGACCTTCTACGCCGTGATCCTGAACAACATCCTCTTCCTCACCGAGCACTGGGGCTGGTCGCTGATCACGGCGGGTCTGGCCACCACCCCGCCGCCGATCGCCACCGCGCTGATCGCCAGGCCGGCGGTCCGGCTGGCCGAGCGGTTCGGTGACCGCCTGGTGGTGATCGCCGGCTGCCTGGTCTACGTCTGCGGCACGCTGCTGCTCTTCTGGGGAGGCGGCCGGCAACCGGACTTCGTCACCCACTGGCTGCCAGGAGCGGCGGTGATGGGGTTCGGCGCCGGCCTGGTCTGGCCGGTGCTGGGCGGGGTCGCGCTGGCGGGCGTCGAGCCCGCGCGGCTGGCCACCGCGAGCGCGGCCAACGCCGCCTTCCGCCAGCTCGGCGCCGTCCTCGGCACCGCGCTGACCGTCTCCGTGCTGAGCTCGGCGGGCGCCGACCGGCTCGGCGGCGCCCGCCACACCTGGGAGTTGGCGATCGGCTTCGCCTGCGCGGTGGCCGTCCTGGCCGCCGCGACGGTCCGCAGGACTGACAGTTAGCATGCGGAAAGTCGACGGAAAGCAATTGGCACTCGACTTGACGGCCATTCAGTTGCCCCGGTGCGCGGCCGAGGGTGGATGCTTTTCACCTCAAGTTAACACAGTGCCATTGACATCAGCTCGGATAAATATCTGACGGTCCGTCAACTGCCCATGTGAGAATCCCCACTTGGCGAGTGGTGTCGGCGACGGTATCGTTCTGCAGCATGGTGACCCAGGGGGTGGAGGCCTACATTCGGCAGAAGTTCGCCGAGTATGCGGGCCTCACAGACGAGCAACTGTTCTCCGATGACGTGACGTTGGCCGCGGTGATCGGCCGCAGCCCGAAAATGACGAACAGCATCGATCTCATGGAGGCGTTCGCCCGGACCGCGAACGCGCTCCGCAAGGACTACGGCGTGCGGGTGCGACTGCCCGCGCTGCCGCTCGACACGTCGACGGCGGCGGTGCTGAAGGTCTTCCTGGAGGAGTTCGAGCGGCAGCAGGAGGCGGCCGGATGAGCATCGTCGAAGCCACGAGTGCCGAGGCCACCAATGCCGAGGCCACGAGTGCCGGAGCCGCGAGCGGCGGTGCGCGGAACGCCGCCACCGCGCCGCCCGCCATCATCACCGACCTCTACGACGCGGTGACCGAGCGCGGCATGTCCCTGGTCGACGTGACCTGGGAGCAGCAGCGTCTGCACGAGTCACGCCGCTGGAGCGTCGTCGAGCTGCTGGCCGACGTCGACCTGGACGCGCTGACGCCGATCGACCGCAACCTGGTCTGGAACGCCGGCCGGGCCGAGCTGACCACCAAGCCGGGCGCCGACCGGCTGGAGCGCCAGGCGGAGGCGGAGTGCCGCCGCTGGCAGGGGACGAACCCGGCGGTCGCCTCGATCATGGAGGCCTGCGGCACCTGGAGCCGCTACTGGAACGAGGAAGAGGCGCACCACGAGACGGTCTTCAACCGGCTCGCCGACCTCAGCGGGATGGAGCCGATCTCGGACGAGACCTTCATCGCCTTCCGCCAGGTCTTCCCCGACGACGACATGCTGCGCACCCTGATGCTGCTCGCGATCTCCGAGATCACGGCCGCGGTCAACTACGGGCAGTGCCAGCAGGTCGTCCAGGACCCGGGCCTGCGCCGGATCTTCAAGCAGGTGGCGGCCGACGAGATCCAGCACCGCAACTACTTCATCTCCTTCGCCAAGGCACTGGTGGACAGCGGCGAGTACCACGCCAAGGACGCCTTCGCGGTGGCGCACCTCTTCCTGCGCGAGGACGGCGAGCTGCAGGGCAGCGCCCGGGAGCAGAAGGAGGACCGCGGCACCCACGTGAACTGGTGGGACCACCTCGACACCGCGGAGACCGACTACCGTCCCGAGGCGCTGGAGAAGAAGGAGCAGCTGATCTGCGGCGCCCTGAAGAAGATCACCGGGATCGAGGTCCACTCCCGCGACGAGGTCGAGGACACTTGGCTGGATCTCGTCGGGAGCTGATCGGCCTGGGGCACGACCTCCAACTGGTCAGCGAGGTGGCGGCAGCCGCGGCGCTGAGCGCGCCCGAGGTCTTCTTCACCGCCGCGGAGCTGCGGCACTTCGCCGCCTCCGCGGTGCCGCCGCAGAGCCTGGCGGGCGGTTTCGCGGCGAAGGAGGCGCTCTTCAAGGCCCTCCCGCCGACCGCGCGGCCGTGGTTCTGGACGGACGCGGAGCTGGTGCACGACGGGCGGGGCGCCCCGGGCTTCCGGCTCCGCGGCGCCTTGGCCGACGAACTGGCGCACCGCCGGCCGCAGGTGAGCGTCTCCCTCTCGCACAGCGGCGGCTTCGTCTCCGCCGTGGTCCTGGTCACCGGTACGGCCGGCCGGGCGAACCGTTTCCGCAACACGATCGATCGGGCGGTCCGACATGTACTTCGGCGAAACACGGCTGACCCTGCCGGTGCGCCCCAATGACCTCGACGCGCTGGGCCACGTGAACAACGCGGTCGCGCTCGAATACCTGGAGGCCGGGCGCTGGGACTGGCTCACCCGGCAGGGCCTGGTGCACGGCGAGCGGCTGATCGCCGTGGTCGCCCGCACCGAGATCGACTACCGGGCCGAGATCCCGCGCGGCCAGGTCGAGGTCACCACCCTGCTCGACGAGCCGGGCGAGGAGGAGTTCGAGGAGGACGGCCTCACCTTCCGGGCCCGGTTCCGCCAGCGCGTCCACCTGCCCGGAGCGGCGGACCCGGCGGTGGACGCGCTGGTCACGGTGGCCTTCCTGGACGCCGAGCAGCGCTGCCTGGTGACGCTGCAGGACTTCCTGGCGGCCGCGGCCGCGGTGAGTTGACCGTCCGTCAAGATGCGGGCCGCCGAACAGCGGCCAGGAGAGGGTCCAGCGGTGCTTGAGCACATCCAGCGCAACCAGCAGTGCCCGCCCGAGCGGGGCCTGCACCTGTACGAGAAGTTCGGCGAGCGGCCGGAGTTCACCGCCTACCGGGACTTCCCCGAGCAGGTGGCCGGCTACGCGGACTTCTTCCGGGCGCAGGGGATCGAGCCGGGCACCCGGGTGCTCTTCCCGTTCGAGACCAGCGCCGCGGTGGTCTTCGCCTTCCTCGGCCTGATGGAGATCGGCGCGGTGCCGCTCTCGGTCAAGCCGTACGTGCTGAACCAACCCCGGGACGCCTACCAGGAGTTCCTCGCCCGGATCGCCGGGGACTTCACGGCGGCCCGGATCCTGCTGGTCCCGACCCTGGCCGGCCTGGACCTGCCGACGGGGGCGCTGCCACTGCCGCTGCCGCCCGCGGGGACGACCACGCCGGGGGCCCGGCTGCGCACCCCGGCCGACGACGAACTGGCCTTCGTCCAGTTCTCCTCCGGCTCGACCTCCTTCCCCAAGGGGATACCGGTGCGCCAGGACCGGCTCCGGGCCAACCTGGCCATGATCACTCGCACCGACGGCCGGGCGCCGCAGGAGCGGGTCAGCAGCTGGCTGCCGCTCTACCACGACATGGGCCTGGTCGGCGGGCTGCTCTCCTGCTTCGCGATCGGCTGCGACCTGCTGCTCGCCGAGCCGGTGACCTTCCTCTTCGACCCGCGCGGCTGGTGGGAGCAGATGGCGCGGGAGCACGTGATCGGCACGGTGATCCCCAACTTCGCGGTGGACTACTCGCTCAAGCTGATGCAGGACCTCGACCCGGAGGAACTCGCCGAACTCGACCTGTCGGGGCTGCGCTCGATCTACCTCGGCAGCGAGCCGATCAACCTGCCCAACCTGAACGCCTTCCTGGACCTGATGGCACCGGCCGGGCTGCGGCGCGACGTCTTCATGCCCTGCTACGGCATGGCGGAGGCGGTGCTGCTGGTCGCCAGCCGCCCGGTGGGCAGCGAGATCCGGGTGGTGGACGCGCCGTCGGGGGTGCCGGCCATCTCGGTGGGCCCGGTGCTGGCGGAGTTCACCGCCCGGCTCCGCGACGAGCACGGACGCCCGTGCGGGGAACG
The DNA here is from genome assembly GCF_026340565.1 of Kitasatospora sp. NBC_01287. Taxonomy (NCBI): domain Bacteria; kingdom Bacillati; phylum Actinomycetota; class Actinomycetes; order Kitasatosporales; family Streptomycetaceae; genus Kitasatospora; species Kitasatospora sp. NBC_01287. Next base: position 4,399,143 of record NZ_JAPEPB010000001.1, on the reverse strand, counting down.
CGAGTTGGGCGAGGTCGAGCTGGCCGGCGGCACCCTGGCCACGGGCTACTTCGACCAGCCGCTCCCGCTGGCCGCGGCGGAGGGCTGGTACGCCACCGGTGACATCGGCTTCCTGGACGGCGGTGAGCTCTTCATCACCGGCCGGATCAGCGACCGGATCAAGGTCAACGGTCAGAGCCTGTTCGCCGCCGACTTCGAACAGGCCCTGGAGCAGCTCCCGTTCGTCCGCGACGGTCGGACGGCGGTGGCCCAGATCGACGGGGTGATCGTGGTGCTGACCGAGGTGGAGCGCGAGGCGCGCGAGGACATCGCGGGCAGCCGCGCGAGGATCGTCGAGCACCTGGTCACCACCATCGGCGTCACGGTGCGGGCCGAGGACGTGCACTACCTGCGCCCCGGCCAGTTGCCCAGGACCAGCAGCGGCAAGCTGCAGCGGCGGGCGATCGCGGCGGCCTACCAGGCCGGTGAGCTCACAGGGCTGACGCTGGACCCGCCGCCGCACCGGCCCTGACCGCGCCGCCCTCCGCGACCCGGCCCCGCAACCCGCCCGCAGCACCCCCGCCCCACCCCCGCCCCACCCACCCCTTGGCCGACAGGAGCACCCACATGCCCGAGCTGGACCGCGACGGCGAGGTCTTCGTCCTGCGCCTCGACGCGGACGACGAGAACCGCTTCCACCCCGACTGGCTGGCCGCGGTGGAGTCGGCGCTCGACGAGGTGGAGGCCGCGACCGGTCCCCGCGCGCTGGTCACGGCGGGCGGCGGCAAGTTCTGGTCCACCGGCCTCGACCTGGACTGGCTGCTGAGCCACGGCGACCAGTACGCGGCCTACCTGGACCGGGTGCACGTCCTGCTGGCCCGCACCCTGGCCTCGCCGGTGGTCACCGTCGCCGCGCTCAACGGGCACACCTTCGCCGCGGGCGCGATGTGGGCGCTGGCCCACGACGCCCGGGTGATGCGCGCGGACCGGGGCTTCTTCTGCCTGCCCGAGGTCGACCTCGACCTGCCCTTCCAGCGCGGCATGTCGGACCTGATCCGGGCCCGGCTGGCCCCGCAGACCGCGCACGAGCTGATGACCTTCGGCCGCCGCTACGGCGGTGCCCAGGCGCTCGCCGCCGGCATCGTTCAGGCGGTGGCGGACGCCGAGGAGCTGACCGCCGCCGCGGTGGAGCTGGCCCGCCCGCTGGCCGCCAAGAGCAAGCCGGTGCGGGCCGAGATCAAGGAGGCCCTCTACGCGGAGGCCCTCGCCTCGCTGCGCACCCCCACCGTGGCCTGAACGAACAGTCGCTGACGTATGGTCAGGCGCGGCGGGCCAGGTGCACCACGTCCGGCACGCCGCGGCTGACCGCGATCTCCAGGGTGCGCACCTCGGTGAAGTCGGCCGCGCGCAGGGCGGCTTCGAAGGCGGGTGAGGGCTGCGCGCTCCAGACCGCGAGGATGCCGCCCGGATTCAGCCGGGCCCGGGCCGCGGCCAGGCCGGCGGGGCCGTAGAGGCCGGCGTTCGCCTCGGTGACCGTCCAGTCGGGGCCGTTGTCGATGTCCAGGCAGAGGGCGTCGTAGCGGTCCTCGGTGGTGGCCAGGTAGGCGACCAGGTCGGTGTGCAGCACGGCCACCCGGGGATCGGCCAGCGCCGCGCCCGAGATCGCGGCCAGCGGCCCACCGCGGTGCCAGTCGATGATCGCCGACTCCCGTTCGGCCACCGCGATCCGCCCCCAGCGCGGCTGGGCCGCCGCGTGCGCGAGCGAGAAGCCCACGCCGAGGCCGCCGATCAGCACCGCGGGGTGCTCGGCGGTCAGCCGGTCCAGCGCGGCGTCGACCAGCAGCCGCTCCGAGCGCCCGTCGGCGGTGTCCATCAGGAAGCAGCCGTTGGCGATGATCTCGTGGTCCGCGCCCCGCCGGCGCAGCACCACCTCGCCGTACGGGCCTTCGCGCCGGTCGAGCACGACGGCCTCGGCCGCCTGGTCCCTGGTGGGTGCTTCGGACATCTTCGGTTCCCTCCGCGTGCGGTGGTAGGTCATGCCGGAAAGCAGTGGACAAGCAGTGGACAGGCAGCGGACAAGCAGCTGACAAGCGGCAGGTGCCGCGCTGTGGAATCCCCGAACCCGCCCTCGCCGTCACGGATCTGCACGTGGTGGTGTGCTGTGCGCTGTGCGCGATCACCTGTGCGCGGTGCTGAGCTGCTCGGTCACCGGGGAATCGAACCCCTGCGCTGCTCTTCGCGCGCCAGTGGCCGGTTTCACCGCCGGCCGCGGCTGTGCACGCCTCCGTGTACGGCTACCTGCTCCACAGCGCAGCCCTGTTCCGGTCAGTCGACCAGGTCGACCTCCCAGTTGGTCCGCTGGATCCGGACGTCGAGTTCGCGCAGCTCCCGGGCGACCTGGTCGGCCTGGGTGCGCAGCTGCGCGACCGGCACGGCGGAGAGCATCCGCAGCTCGGAGCGCAGCTGCCGCACGGCGCCGCGCTGCCCGACGGCCGCGTCCGCCGCGCTGGTGAGCACCGAGTGGCGCAGCCGCAGCACGTCGCGCCGGGCCAGCGCGTCGGTGAGGCTGCCGCCGCCCTCGACCACCGCGGTGGAGTTGGTCCGGTTGATCCGACGGATCAGCGACTCCAGCTCGTCCAGCACCTCGCCGCACTGGGTGAGGAGTTCGGCGGCGTCCTCGGCGGGCTCCTCGCCCTCCTGGAAGCGGGCGCTGCCCACGACGCGGGCGCGCAACTGCTCGACACGGCGGACGGCGTCCGCACGCAAGGTCAGGGCCTCTGCCAGCTTCATGGGCCGGTACCTCCAGGACTGGTGGGTTCCCGCACGATTATGCCGCCGCGAGCGGAACGGAACGGTCCAATTTCCCGCGAGTGGCCCCGGACGGGTGGGCCAGGCCTCGGTAGCGTCGGCGTGCGGCCGCTCGGCCGCCGAGCGAGGAGGTTCCGGGTGCACCCGCAACTCAGGTCCGATCTGGAGCTGTTGCCGCAGTTGCTGGAGGAGGCGCGGCAGCACGCCGCCGCCTTCCTGACCGGGCTCGACGGGCGGCCGGTGCTGCCCGAGGGCGAGCCGCCCGCACCGGTGCCGCTGCCCGAGCCGGGCATCGGGCTGCGCGGCGCGCTGGCGGAGTTCACGGCGCGCTGGGAGGGGAGCCTGTCGGGCAGCGCAGGGCCGCGCTACCTCGGCTTCGTCACCGGCGGGGTGACGCCGGCCGCGCTGGCCGGGGACTGGCTGACGGCGACGCTCGACCAGAACTCCAACTCCTCGCTGGACCCCGCGGGGCAGCAACTGGAGCGGGAGACCGTGGGCTGGCTGCGCGCGTGCTTCGGACTCTCCGCGGCCCAGCACGGCACCCTGGTCAGCGGTGCCACCATGTCCAACACGGTCGGCCTGGCGATCGCCCGCGAGTGGCTGGGGGAGCGGCTGGGCGTCAGCCCGGCCGAGGACGGGGTGGCCGCGCTCGGCCGGGTGCGGGTGCTGTCGGGGGCGGCGCACTCCAGCATCGCCAAGGGGCTCTCGATCCTGGGCCTGGGGCGCGGCGCGCTGCTGCCGGTGGCGACCCTGCCGGGGCGCGAGGCGGTCGATGTGGCCGCGCTGGAGCGCGAGTTGGCCCGGCAGCCGGGCCCGTGCGTGGTGGTGGCCAACGCCGGGACGGTCAACACCGTCGACTTCGACGACCTGCGGGCGATCGCCGCGCTGCGCGAGCGCCACGACTTCTGGCTGCACGTGGACGCCGCCTTCGGGGCCTTCGCCGCGCTCTCCCCGGCCCACGCGCACCTGGTCGACGGTCTGGACCTGGCCGACTCGATCTGCGTCGACCTGCACAAGTGGCTGAACGTCCCGTACGACAGCGCGGTGCAGTTCAGCCGCCGCCAGGACCTGCAGGCGCGGGTCTTCCGCAACTCCGCCGCCTACCTGAGCCCCTCCCCGGCCGCGGGCCCGGGCGTCGCGCGGGGCGCGGAGCCCGACCTGGTCCACCTCACCCCGGAGAACTCGCACCGGCTGCGCGCGCTGGCCGCCTGGTTCACGCTGCGGGCGTACGGGCGGGCCGGGCACCAGGAGATCGTCGAGCGGTGCGTGGCCGGCGCGCGGGCGCTGGGCGAGGCGGTGGCGGGCCTGGCCGGGTTGCGGTTGCTGGCACCGGTGCGGCTGAACGTGGTCTGCTTCACCCTCGCCGAGCGGCCGACCGAGCAGCGGTTGGCCGCGCTGGCCCGGGCGGTGGGCCAGGAGGTCTTCCTGACCCCCACCGTCTACCAGGAGGTCCCGGCGCTGCGGGCCGCGTTCAGCAACTGGCGCACCACCGAGGACGACGTCCGACGGGTGGTCGACGCGCTGGAGCCGGCCCTCGCCAAGGCCGGGTAGCGGGGCGCCGCCGTCGCCGACCGGGTGCGGCTGGTGCCGCGCCCGTCCGGCCCGTCCCACCCGTCCGGCCCGTCCGGCCCGTCCTGCTCGATCCGCGCGGGCCAGAGCCGCACGGCGCAGACGGTGCCGGCCAGGGCGAGCGCGCCCAGCGCCAGGTCGGCGGTGAGCAGGCCCGCCCGCGCGCCGAGCCAGCCGGCCAGCGGGTAGCTGAGCAGCCAGCAGCTGTGCGAGAGCGAGAACTGGGCGGCGAAGGCGTCGGCCCGCTGCTCGGGCGCGGTGCAGCGCCGGATCAGCCGCCCGGCCGGGGCGTTGACCACGGCGCAGGCCGCGCCGAGGGCGGCCCAGGTGGCGAGCAGGGCCGGCCACCGCCAACTGCCCTGCCCGCCGGCGGTGATCGCCACCAGCGGCCCGAGCAGCAGCCCGGTGATGGCGCACCCGGCGGGCAGCATCACGCCGCGCTCCCCGGTCCGCTCCAGCACCCGGGGCAGCAGCAGGGCGGCCGTCATCGACCCCGCCCCGTAGGCGCCCAGCGCGAACGGCACGTCGGCGGCTGCCCGGTGCAGGTGGTCGCGGACGTAGACGATGGTGTTGACGAAGACCACCGCGCCGCCCGCGGCCACCGTGAGTTCGAGGGCGAGCAGCGCCCGCAGCCGCGCGGCGCCCCAGAAGAGCCGGGCGCCGTGGCCGGCCCGGGCCAGCACGCCGCCCGGGACGGCCGCCCGCAGCGGCTTCGGCAGCGCCAGCGAGACGACCAGAGCGGCCGAGCCGAGGAAGCCGGCCATGGTGCCCAGGAAGAGCTGGTGGTAGCTGACCAGGGTGAGCAGGCCGGCCGCGAGCGCGGGGCTGAAGAGGCTCTCCAGGTCGTAGGCGAGGCTGGAGAGCGAGAGCGCGCGGGTGTAGTCGCGCTCGGCGGGCAGCACCTCGGGGATGACGGCCTGGAACGCCGGGGTGAAGGCGGCCGAGGCGGCCTGCAGCAGGAAGATCAGCAGGTAGACCTGCCAGACCTGGGTGACGAAGGGCAGCGCCACCGCGGTCGCGGCCCGGATCAGGTCGGCGCCGACCAGCAGCAGCCGCCGGGGCAGCCGGTGGGCGCAGGCGCCGAACACCGGCGCGAGGCCGACGAAGGCGACCATCTTGATCGCCAGCGCGGTGCCGAGCACCGAACCGGCGTCGGCGCCGGCGAGGTCGAAGGCGAGCAGGCTGAGCGCGACTGTCGCCAGTCCCGTGCCGACCAGGGCGATCACCTGGGCGGCGAAGAGGCGGCGGTAGGTGCGGTGGCGCAGCACGGAGAGCATGGCGTCCCTCGCTGGGTCGGCGGTGCGACGACCCCGACATCATACTCAACATGTCAGCACCTGTGCACATGTTGACGGGAGTTCGACCGGCCGCCCCTCGCGGGGCGGTCAGTCGTGCGCGGGCAGCGAGCCGATCTCGTGGTCGGCGACGTTCAACGCCTCGTCCACCAGGCGCCGCAGGTGCCCGTGCCGCAGCGCGTAGACCACCCGGCGCCCGTCCTTGCGAGTGGTCACCAGCCCGGCCAGCCGCAGCTTGGCCAGGTGCTGGCTGACCGAGGTGCGCGCGGCGTGGCAGGCCTCGGTGAGCGTGGTGACGTCGGCCTCGCCCTCGCCCAGCCGGTTCAGCAGCGCCAGGCGGGTGCGGTCGGCGAGCAGGGCGAGGATCCCGGCGGCGATGTCGAGTTGCTCCTCGGTGACCGGGTGCTGCGCATGGTGCGCAGCTGAGACCTGCTTGCCTGAGCTCATGGGCTCATCGTAGGCGGGCCCCGTCCGGCCCCCGTCCCGTCCGGCCCCCGTCCCGTCCGGCCCCCGTCCCGTCCGGCCCGCGCCCCGTCCTGCCCGCGTCCCGCCGCGGCTCACCGGTAGGCCGACTCCCCGGTGATCGCCTCGCCCAGGACCAGCGTGTGGATCTCACTGGTCCCCTCGTAGGTCAGCACCGACTCCAGGTTGTTGGCGTGCCGCAGCACCGGGTAGTCGGTGGTGATCCCGTTGGCGCCCAGGATCGTCCGCGCGCTGCGCGCGATCCCCAGCGCCGTGCGCACGTTGTTGAGCTTGCCGAAGCTCACCTGCGCGGCCTTCGCGCGGCCCTCCTCCTTCAGCCGCCCGATCCGCCAGGCGACCAGGTAGGCCTTCTCCAGCTCCAGCGCCATCTCCACCAGCTTCTCCTGGGTGAGCTGGAAGGCGGCGATCGGGCGGCCGAACTGCACCCGGCTCTTCGCGTAGTCCAGCGCCGCCTGGTAGCAGTCCCGGGCCGCGCCCACCGTGCCCCAGAGGATCCCGAAGCGGGCCTCGTTGAGGCAGGAGAGCGGCCCGCGCAGCCCGCTGACGCCCGGCAGCACCGCGTCGCCGGGCAGCAGCACCTCGTCGAAGCTCAGCCCGCTGGTCACCGAGGCGCGCAGCGAGAGCTTGCCGGGCACGTCGGTGGCGGTGAAGCCGCGGGAGTCCGTGGGCACCACGAAGCCGCGCACCCCCTCCTCGGTCTGCGCCCAGACGACGGCGACGTCCGCCACGCTCCCGTTGGTGATCCACATCTTGCTGCCGGAGAGCACCCAGTCCGCGCCCTTGCGCCGCGCGGTGGTGCGCATCCCGGCCGGGTCGGAGCCGAAGTCCGGCTCGGTCAGCCCGAAGCAGCCGATCGCCCGCCCGGCCGCCAGCTCCGGCAGCCAGCGCTGCTTCTGCTCCTCGGCGCCGAAGGCGTGGATCGCGCGCATCGCCAGCGAGCCCTGCACCGAGACGAAGCTGCGCAGCCCCGAGTCGGCCGCCTCCAGCTCCAGGCAGGCCGCCCCGTAGGCCACCGCGCCGGCCCCGGCGCAGCCGTAGCCCTCCAGGTGCATCCCGAGCAGCCCGAGCCTGCCCAGCTCGGGTGCCAGCTCACGGGCGGGGAAGACGCCGCGCTCGAACCAGTCGGCGATGTGCGGCCTGATCCGGTCGTCGGCGAAGCGCCGGACGGTGTCGCGGACCAACCGCTCCTCGTCGGTGAGCAACTCGCCCACGGCGAGCAGGTCGAGCGGGTCGGGTCCACCCGGGCGGGGGGTGCTGGCTGCCATGCGGCGCTCCTGAGGGTCTGCGGGGTTCGGTTGCGCGGTGCCGCACCATCCGTATCAGGCCGTACCCTGACGTGAAAAGCGGCCGCTGGCCGGAGACCAGTCGCCGCTCGGTCACAGGGAAGACGGTGGTGGGCAGTGACGGATCCCACGACGCAGCCGCCGGGCGCGGGTCTCGCCGCCCCCGGGGTCGAGGTCGCGGCCGAGTCGAGTGACGGGCGGGTCCAGAAGGGCAACGAGACCCGGCGGCTGGTGCTGGCCAGAGCGGTCTCGATCGCCTCGGTCGAGGGCCTGGGCGGGCTCTCGCTCGGTCGGCTGGCGGGCGAACTGTCGCTGAGCAAGAGCGGGGTGTTCGCGCTCTTCGGCTCCAAGGAGGAGTTGCAGCTCGCCACCGTGCGGGCGGCCCAGCGGATCTACCGCGACACCGTGGTCGAGCCGGCGCGCCGGCTGCCGCCCGGGGTCGGGCAGCTGTGGGAGCTGGCGCAGCGCTGGCTGGAGTACTCGCGGACCAGGGTCTTCGCCGGCGGCTGCTTCTTCTACGCGGTCGGCGCGGAGTTCGACGCGCAGCCGGGCCGGGTGCGCGACGTGCTGGCCGAGAGCAGCGGGCGCTGGCACCGCACCGTCCTGGAGTTCTTCGAGGCCGCCCGCGCGGCCGGCCAACTGCGCGCCGACGCCGACCTGGAGCAGCTCACCTTCGAGCTGGTCGCCTTCCTGGAGTACGCCAACGCGCTGTCGCTGCTGCACGGCGACGAGGCGCCCTACGCGCGAGCCCGGCGCTCGGTGCTGCTGCTGCTCCGCTCCGAGTCGGTGGACGAGTCGCTGCTGCCGCCGCGCTGAGCCGAGGCGGGCGCAGCGGCCGTGGCGGTGCATCGGCGTGGTGCGACGGATCCTAAACTGACCGAACGATCGTGCTACCTCTGCTAGCATCCGGCGGAGCAAGGCCCAGCAGGCTCTCCCGCTCGCCGCTCAGCCGATGGAGGCACCGAACGTGACGATCCTTCTCGCCCCGGCCCACGCCCGCGCCCTGGCCCTCACCGCGCCCGTGGTGGCCGCCATCCGCCCCGAACAACTCGCCCTGCCCACCCCCTGCGTCGACTGGACACTGCGCCGGCTGCTGGAGCACGTGATCGGCCAGCAGTACGGCTTCGCGGCCGCCGCCCGCGGCCAGGGCGCGGACCTCGCGGTCTGGGCCGACCGCCCGGTCGCCACCGGCCAGGCCGGGACGCTCGCCGCGCTCGCGGCCTTCGCCGACTCCGCGCGCGAGCTCACCGAGGCCTTCGCCGCGGCGGAGGCCGCCGCCGCGACGCTCCAGCTGCCGGAGATCCTGGCCGGCCACGCCTTCCCGGCCGGCCAGGCGATCGGCTTCCACCTGTTGGACACCCTGGTCCACGCCTGGGACCTGGCGGCCGCCGTCGGCCTGCCGTTGGAGGTGCCGGCGGACCTGGCCGGGCTGCTGCTGGGGATCGCCGAGCAGGTCCCGGCCGACTCCCACGCCCGCCGCCCGGGTCGCGCCTTCGCTCCGGTCGTGCCCGCCCCGGAGGGGGCGGACGCCTTCGAGCGGGCGCTGCGGCTGCTCGGCCGCGACCCGCGCTGGCAGCCGGCCGGCTAGGGCCCGGTCGGCCCCAGCCAGGCCCCAGCCAGGCGCCGGTCCGGCCCCGGTCCGGCCCGACCGGGGCCGGGCAGCCGTGAGGGGTGGCGGCCGCACTCGCGGTCACCACCCCTCACCTGCCGCGTCAGCTGCTCACGCGCTCACCCGGTCGCTCAGCCACCGCTCTTGCGGCGGAAGGTGCGCTTGCCGCCGACCGCGCCGTGCGCTCCGTGGATCTTGGAGTCGCCGCCGGGGCCGCCGCCCGCGCCATCGCTCTTCGTGCCGTGCTTGCGCTCCAGAGCGGCCAGGAACTTCGCCTTCACATCGTCCGGCCCGGCTTCCTGGCCGGAGCCCTGCGCGTCCGCGGGCACCTCGGGGCTCTGCTCGCTCTCCACGGCTGCTGCGTCGCTGCTGCTCATACGGACCTCCTGGATGGAACGGGTGCCTGGTCGTGCTGCCTGACACTGTCCCATGCCCGGCGGCCGACATGCCGTCAGTTCCGTCGAGCGCCCCTCCCGCCCGCGCCCGCCGCACCGGCCGCGCTCCCGGTGGCCGCGTGCCGCGGTCCGTGTCCGTCGCGCCAGTTCGGTCCGCCGATGAAGTACAGCAGCGCCAGCGTCGGGAACCCGATGCTGGCCACCACCACCACGATCACTTGCCACCACATGCTGGACTCCATCCAAGATCGGGCGATATGTCTGTTATGTGACGCTAAGTGAAAATCGGGCGCCCTGCCACCGCACTCCTTACGGGCGAACCCCGTGCCGAGGGCTGTCGCCGGCACCGCCGAACGCCCCACACTGGCGGTATGCAGGTGCATCTGGCCGGTCAGCCGGCGCAACCGGGGCGGGAGAACGAGGACTTCGCCGCGGCCACCCCCGAGGCCCTGGTGCTGCTCGACGGATCGGGCTCACCGGAGGGCATGGAGTCCGGCTGCCGGCACGGCACCGCCTGGTACGCCCGCCGGCTGGGTGTGCACCTGCTCGCCCGGCTGACCGACCGCTCGGACCGGAGCATCACCGAGTGCCTGGCCGACGCGATCGTCGAGACGGCGGCCCTGCACGGCGCCCGCTGCGACCTGGCCCACCCGGGCACCCCGGCCGCCATGGTGGTCGCGGCCCGGCTGCACGGCCCCTCGCTGGAGTACCTGGTGCTGGGCGACTCGCTGCTGGTGCTGGAGCCGAAGAGCGGGCCGCCGGTGGTGATCGGCGACAACCAGCCCTTCGAGGCGGGGGAGGCGCTGCTCCGCTCGGTGGTCGAGGCCGAGCACGGCGGCGCCGAGCGTGCCGCGCTGCGGCTGCGCCACGCGCTCGCGGTGCGCGCCGTGCGCAACACCGGGCGCGGCCCGTGGATCGCCGCCGCCAGTCCGAAGGCGGCCGCGCACGCCGAGACGGGCTTCGTCCGGCTGGATTCGCTGCGCGCGCTGGCCGCGGTCACCGACGGCGCCGCCCGCTACACCGGGACCTTCGCGCTGGGCGACTGGGTGGCCGCGCTGCGGTTGCTCGCCGAGTCGGGGCCGGGGGCGCTGGTCGGCGCGGTGCGCGAGGTCGAGGCGGCCGACCCGCGGTGCGAGCTCTGGCCGCGCGGCCAGGCCCAGGACGACGCCACCGCGCTGCACGCCCTGATCTGACGCTCCGCCACCCCGTTCACCACTGAACCGGCGGTTCCGGCGGTACCGGAGGCCCGGGGTCCGCGCCGTCCCCCGCCGCAGCCGGTGGCTCCCCGCGGCCGGCTCACCAGGGGATCCTGCGCCGGTCGCGGAAGAACCCGCCGCTGGGGCCGCCGTCCGGCAGGGTGGCGGCCCAGACCACTCCCGCGGCGCCGTCGGCCACCGGGCGCCCGCCGCCGCCGCCCATGTCGGTGTTGACCCAGCCGGGGCAGACCGCGTTGACCAGGATCCGGTCCTGGCGCAGGTCGCGGGCCAGCATCAGGGTCAGCCCGTTCAGGGCGAGCTTGGTGATCGAGTACGCGGGGGTGCCCGCGCCCAGGTCGTCGATCGCGCCGGCTCCGCTGGAGACGTTGACGATCCGCGCCTGCCGCGAGGCGCGCAGCAGCGGGAGCAGCGCCTGGACCAGCTGCCACGGCCCGTACAGGTTGGTCTCGGCGGTCACCCGCACCTGGTCGAGGTCGGCGGTGGTGACCCGCTGCCAGGTGTCGTAGTTGATCGCCGCGTTGTTCACCAGCACGTCCAGCCGCCCGTACCGCTCGGCCAGGTGCGCGGCCAGCGCCTCGGCGTCCGCCGCGCTGGTGACGTCCAGTTGGTAGGCCTCGGCCCCGGCGCCGAGCCGCCGCGCGGCGGCCGCCCCCTTGGCGCCGTCCCGGGCGGTGAGCACCACCCGGTGCCCCAGTGCCGCGAGTTGGCGGCAGGTCTCCAGGCCGATCCCTCGGTTGCCGCCGGTCACCACGGCCACGGGTGCGTCGCTCATGTCCTCAGCCTGGAGCAGCCGCGCGGCACTGTCCAGCAAGAGCTGATGTTGCGTCAGGTACCGTGCGGCCCGCGGCCGGATCCGCCGCCCCGCCCGATGGCCGGGCTCCGTCGTACGCGACGAAGGGCGGGGCGGTCAGGGTCAGCCGATCTGCGCCAGTCGGGGCAGCAGGTGCTCGGCGATCTCCTCGGTGAACTCGACCGGGTTGCGGCCCTGTTCGGGCACCACCTGCAGCTCGGTGACGCCCAGCTTCGCCAGCTGCTCCGCCTCGGCCAGGAAGGTGTCCAGCTCCTCCAGCACCGGGCGGCGGCTGCACATCACGGTCTTCTCGATCGCCTCGTAGTCGCGACCCTCGGCGGCGCAGTGCGCCCGCAGCACGTCCAGCTTGTGGGCGACCTCCACGACCCCGGTGCCGAACAGGTTGCACGCGTCCGCGTACTTCGCCACCAGCCGCAGCGTCTTCTTCTCGCCGCTGCCCCCGATGATGATCGGCGGACGCGGGCTGCGCAGCGGCCGCGGCACGCAGAGCGTCTCGGCCAGCTGGTAGTACCGGCCCTCGAACGGCCCGTTGTCGTCGCTCCACATCTGCAGGCAGATCCGCAGCGTCTCCTCCAGCCGCTCGAAGCGCTCGCCCATCGGCACCACCGGCACCCCCAGCGCGCGCTTCTCCCGCTCGTACCAGGAGGCCCCGATGCCCAGTTGGGCCCGCCCGCCGGAGAGCACGTCCAAGGTGGTGACGATCTTCGCCAGCAGCCCCGGGTAGCGGTACATGACCCCGGTGACCATCAGGTTGAGCTGCATCCGGGCCGTCACCGCGGCCACGTAGCCGAGGGTGGTGTAGCCCTCCAGCATCGGCTCCTCGGCGGTCGAGTGCGGGGTCATCATCTGGAAGTAGTGGTCCATCACGGTGAACCGCGAGACCCCCGCCTGCTCGGCGACGGCGGCGGTCCGCGCGAGCGTCGGGGCGATCAGGGCCGGGTCCTCGGGCGTCGAGTACTTCCAGTAGTGCAGGCCGAGCTTCATCCAGGTACTCCCAACGGGGGCGGAGTGGTGGTCGTCAGCGGGGTCGACGCTACCGCGCCCGGGCCGGGGACATGCCCGAGCACCGCACTGACCGATCATCACAATCCGTTGGCCAGGCTCGATATGATCATCACATGACGACGGACGCACGGATCAAGGACGCCGAACTCCGCTACGAGCAGGCGGTCTTCGGTGGTGACCACGACGCCATCGCGCCGGCCGAACTGGGCCTCGACGCGGTCGAGGCGGACCTCGCCCTCGCCCGCGGACGCCTGGTCCACGCCCGCTTCCTGGCGGATCGCGCCGCCGACCCGGCCGAGTTGGAGCTCTTCGAGCGCGCGGCCGAGCTGTACGGGCGGCTGGGCGATGAGCGGGGTGAGGGCGAGGCGCTCTTCTGGGTCGGCACCTACCACCAGGTGGTCCGCGACGACAACGAGCGTGCCCTGCCCGCCTTCGAGCGCGCGCTCGACCTCGCCACCAAGGCCGGCGACACGCTGACGACGTCCTACGCCCTGCGCCACCTCGGTTTCGCCGAGCACATGGCCGACCGCCTCGACGCGGCCCGCTCCTTCTTCGAGGAGTCGACCCGGCTGCGCCGGGAGCTGGGCTTCCTGCCCGGTGTCGCCGCCAACCTGATCGGTCTGGCCTATCTCGCCGCCCAGCAGGACCGGCGGGCCGACGCGGCGGCCCTACTGGCCGAGGCGGAGGAGCTGGCCGAGCGCACCGCCTCGCACGGCGTGCTGCGCTGGGTGGCGGGCGCCCGGGACGAGCTGGACCTGCGCTGAGGCGGCCGCGCGAACCGGCGGCACGGCCGGAGGCACCGGAGACCGGGTCTCCAGTGCCTCCAGCGCGCCACTGCTCCAGTGCCTCCGGCCGTCCGGCGCTCAGGCAGCCGGGATGGTCCCCAGGCGGCCGGCCTGGAAGTCCTCCATCGCCTGCTGCAGCTCGCGGTGGCTGTTCATCACGAACGGGCCGTAGTGCGCGACCGGCTCGCGGATCGGCAGGCCGCCGAGCAGGACCACCTCGAAGGTGTCGCTGCGCGAGTCCTGGGTGTCGTCGGCCCGGATGGTGAGGGAGTCGCCCTCGCCGAAGACGACGGCCTGGCCCAGGTGGAACGGGCGCCGCTCCTCGCCCGCGGAGCCGCTGCCGGCCAGCCCGTACGCCAGGCCGTTGAAGTCGGCCCGCCAGGGCAGCGTGACCTCGGCGCCGGGGTTCACGGAGACGTGGATCATCGTGATGGGCGTGTGCGTGGCGCCGGGGCCCTGGTGGCCCGCGAGGTCACCGGCGATGAGCCGCAGGAGCGCGCCGCCGTCCGCCGAGGCGAGCAGCTTCACGCTGCCGCCGCGGATGTCCTGGTACTTCGGCGCGATCATCTTGTCCGCGGCGGGCAGGTTCACCCAGAGCTGGAGCCCGTGGAAGAGGCCGCCGGACATGACCAGCGACTCCGGCGGGGTCTCGATGTGCAGCAGGCCGGAGCCGGCCGTCATCCACTGGGTGTCGCCGTCGGTGATCACGCCGCCGCCGCCGTGCGAGTCCTGGTGCACGAAGGTGCCGTCGATGATGTAGGTCACCGTCTCGAAGCCGCGGTGCGGGTGCCAAGGGGTCCCCTTCGGCTCCCCGGCCGCGTAGTCCACCTCGCCCATCTGGTCCATCATGATGAACGGGTCCAGGTACTTCTGGTTGATCTTCGCGAAGGCGCGGCGGACCGGGAAGCCCTCGCCCTCGAAGCCGCTGAGCGCGGTCGAGACGGCCAGCACCGGACGCGGCCGGGAGCCTTCGGCGGGGGCCGCGAGGCGCGGCAGGACGAGCGGGTTCTCGACAGTCACGGCGGGCATGTCGGCCTCCTTCTGGGGTGCTTGGCCTACAACCCAGAGATTAGTTCAATGCTCAACAAGAAGCAAGTTGAAAGTTCAACCATGATGTCGGAGCTCGGCTCCGGAGGGGGGAGAAGGGGGTGGTGGCGGACGCCGGTCCCGCGGCTGGCGGGGTGGGGCTCAGCCGTACATCCGGCGCATGGTGAAGTCCACCATCTGCTCGACCGCCTTGGCGTCGAAGACCATCCGGTGCTCGCCCTCCATGTCCAGGGCGAAGCCGTAGCCGGTCGGCAGCAGGTCCAGCACCTCGGCGCCGGAGACGCTGAAGTACTTGGACTCCTTGCCCGCGTACCGGCGCAGCTCCTTGAGCGAGCTGAACATCGGGATCACCGGGGTCGGCGTGTTGTGCAGCGCCAGGAAGCCGGGGCGCTCACCGCGCGGGCAGTGCACCTTGGAGGTGATGAAGATCGCCTGGAAGTCCTCCACCGGCATCGAGCCCGTGGTGAAGGCGCGCACGGCGTCGGCGAGCGAGGGGGGCGAGGGCTCGGGGTAGAGCGACTGGCCGGCGGCCTGCTGCTCGCCGTAGCCGGCGCCGCCGCCGGCCGGTGCGCCGTAGCCCTGCTGCCCGTACATGCCGCCCATGCCGGGCTGCCCCGCCTGCTGGTAGGGGTCGCCCGGGTAGCCGCTGTTCGCGCTCTGCTCATAGCCGTACACACGGACAGGCTAGCGAACCAGGGGTGCCTCGCGGGGCGGCCGAACCGGACAAGGTGGGGTGGGATGGCCCTGTGGGGACCTGACGGTCGCGGCGGCACGACGTGACTACGTTCACGTCGGTTTCACAGGGAAAGACTTGAAGAAGTTACTAACCGGTAGCATCATGATGTCTACTGGCGGGTAAGGGGCGTCCACGCATCATACGGCGCACCCGGAAGCGACGAACCGGAGAAACGGTCATGGGTCACTACAAGTCCAACCTGCGGGACGTGGAGTTCAACCTCTTCGAGGTGCTCGGCCGCGACCAGGTGTACGGCACCGGTCCGTTCGCCGACATGGACGTCGACACCGCGAAGAGCATCCTGAGCGAGATCTCGCGCCTGGCCGAGAACGAGCTGGCCGCCTCCTTCGTCGACGCCGACCGCAACCCGCCGGTCTTCGACCCGGAGACCAACACCGCGCCGGTCCCGGCCACCTTCAAGAAGAGCTACGACGCGTACATGGACGCGGAGTGGTGGCGGCTGGGCATCCCGGCCGAGATCGGCGGCCAGGTCACCCCGTCCTCGCTGATCTGGGCCTACGCCGAGCAGATCCTCGGCTCCAACCCCGCCATCTGGATGTACTCCTCCGGTCCGGCCTTCGCCGGCGTCGTCTTCGACGAGGGCACCGAGGAGCAGGCCAAGATCGCCAAGCTGATGACCGAGCGGCTCTGGGGCGCCACCATGGTGCTGACCGAGCCGGACGCGGGCTCCGACGTGGGCGCCGGGCGCACCAAGGCGATCAAGCAGGAGGACGGCTCCTGGCACATCGAGGGTGTGAAGCGCTTCATCACCTCGGGCGAGCACGACATGTCCGAGAACATCATCCACCTGGTGCTGGCCCGCCCCGAGGGCGGCAAGCCCGGCACCAAGGGCCTGGGCCTCTACATCGTCCCCAAGTTCGACTTCGACTGGGAGACCGGCGAGCTGGGCGAGCGCAACGGCGCCTACGCCACCAACGTCGAGCACAAGATGGGCCTGAAGGCCTCGAACACCTGCGAGATGACCTTCGGCGCCAAGCACCCGGCCAAGGGCTGGCTGGTCGGCGAGACCGTCGACGGCATCCGCCAGATGTTCAAGATCATCGAGTTCGCCCGGATGATGGTCGGCACGAAGGCCATCGCCACCCTCTCCACCGGCTACCTGAACGCGCTGGAGTACGCCAAGGAGCGCGTGCAGGGCGCCGACATCGCCAACTTCCTGGACAAGAACGCCCCGCGCGTCACCATCACGCACCACCCGGACGTCCGCCGCTCGCTGCTGACCCAGAAGGCCTACGCCGAGGGCATGCGCGCGCTGGTGCTCTACACCGCCTCGGTCCAGGACGACATGCTCGCCGCCCGCCTGCGCGGCGAGAAGGACGAGGCCGCCGAGCGCCTGAACGACCTGCTGCTGCCGATCGTCAAGGGCTACGGCTCGGAGAAGTCTTACGAGCAGCTCGCCCAGTCGCTGCAGACCTTCGGTGGCTCCGGCTTCCTGCAGGAGTACCCGATCGAGCAGTACATCCGGGACGCCAAGATCGACACCCTCTACGAGGGCACCACCGCGATCCAGGGCCTGGACTTCTTCTTCCGCAAGATCGTCAAGGACGGCGGCCAGGCGCTCACCGCCGTCTCCGAGCAGATCCAGAAGTTCCTCGGCGCCGGTGAGGGCGGCGACGCCCTGGCCGCCGAGCGCGAGCTGCTCGGCAAGGCCGCCGGCGACCTGGAGGCGATCGTGGGCAAGCTGCTCGCCGACCTCTCGGCGGTCGAGCAGGATGTGAAGAACATGCACAAGGTGGGCCTCAACACCACCCGCCTGCTGCTGGTCTCCGGTGACGTGGTGGTCGGCTGGCTGCTGCTGCGCCAGGCCGCCGTCGCGTTGGCCAAGATCGAGGCCGGCGCCACCGGCAAGGAGCTCTCCTTCTACCAGGGCAAGGTCGCCGGCGCCCAGTTCTTCGCGCGCAACATCCTGCCGACGGTCAGCGCCCAGCGCCTGATCGCCGAGGGCATCGACCTGGACGTCATGGAGCTGGCCGAGGACGCCTTCTGATCCGTCCGCTCCCGCAAACCGCCTGACCAACCCTCAGCACCGTGGGGCCCGCGCAACCGCGCGGGCCCCACGGTGCTTTGCGTGGACGGCGGGACGGCCGCCGGTGCTCCTGGCCCGGGCCCGGACCAATACCAACTCTTGACCGTTCTGTCGGTGTACGGGCATATGCTCGGGTGGGAGGCCCCTCCCCACCGGCTCTCCGCATTCCCTCGACTCAGGAGCAGCATGTCGACCGCCGACCGACCGGTCTACTTCGACCGGACCCACACCGACGACCTGATCGCGTATCTGGCCGCCGCCCCGTCGCCGTTCCACGCGGTGGCCGGTGCGGCGGAGCGCCTGGAGAAGGCGGGCTTCAAGCAGGTCGCCGAGACCGAGGCGTGGGAGGGCACGGCCGGCGGGCGATACGTCATCAGGGGCGGCGCGCTGATCGCCTGGTTCGTCCCCGAGGGAGCCGGACCGGCCACGCCCTACCGGGTGGTCGGCACCCACACCGACTCGCCCAACCTGCGGGTCAAGCCGCTGCCGGACACGGGCAGTGCCGGCTGGCGCCAGGTGGCCGTGGAGATCTACGGCGGGGTGCCGCTCAACACCTGGCTCGACCGGGATCTGGGGCTCTCCGGCCGGCTGGTGCTGCGCGACGGGACGACCCGCCTGGTGCAGCTGGACGAACCGCTGCTGCGGGTGCCGCAGTTGGCGATCCACCTCGACCGGCAGGTCAACGACGGGCTGAAGCTGGACAAGCAGCGGCACCTGACCCCCGTCTGGGGGCTCGGCCAGGTGGACGAGGGTGGCCTGATCGCCTACGTCGCCGAGCGCGCCCAGGTGGACGCGAGTGAGGTGGTGGGCTGGGATCTGATGACCCATGACGTCCAGCCGCCCTCCTACCTCGGCCGGGACCGCGAGCTGCTGGCCGCGCCGCGGCTGGACAACCTGCTCTCGGTGCACGCGGCGACCGCGGCGCTGGCCGCGGTGGCCACCGGGGCGGGTGCCGACCAACTGCCGTACATCCCGGTGCTGGCCGCCTTCGACCACGAGGAGACCGGCAGCGAGTCGGACACCGGCGCGCAGGGCCCGCTGCTCGGCAACGTGCTGGACCGCAGCGTCTACGCGCGCGGCGGCACCGCCGAGGACCGGGCCAGGGCCCTGGCCGGCACCGTCTGCCTCTCCTCGGACATGGGGCACGCCGTCCACCCCAACTACAGCGAGCGGCACGAGCCGGGGCACCAGCCGGTGCCCAACGGCGGCCCGATCCTCAAGGTCAACGTCAACAACCGCTATGCCACCGACGGCGTGGGCCGGGCGGTCTTCGCCCAGGCCTGCGAGCGGGCCGGGGTGCCGTGGCAGACCTTCGTCTCCAACAACGCGATGCCCTGCGGGACCACCATCGGCCCGATCACCGCGGCCCGGCTCGGCATCACCACGGTGGACTGCGGGATCGCCGCGCTCTCCATGCACTCGGCGCGCGAGCTGTGCGGCGCCGACGACCCGTTCCTGCTGGCCTCGGCGCTCAAGGCCTTCCTGGAGGGCTGACGCCCCGTCAACGCCGAGGGGGGCCGGGTCACCGACCCGGCCCCCTCCTGGTGCCCGGTTACTCCAGGCCGGCCAGCACCAGCGGCAGCCGGCTCGCGCCGCCGGCCACCAGCTTCACCGGCACGCCCCAGTCCTGCTGGTGCACGTGGCAGGCCGGGTACTCGATCGCCGGGTCGTCGTCGCAGGACGCCGCCATCGCCGAGACGTGCAGCACGCCCTCGGTCAGCTCGGTGGAGAGCACCAGCTCGCGGGAGAGCGCGGTGTCCGCGCCCGCGCCGGAGACCAGCAGCTCGGGCGGGGTCGCGCTGACCAGCAGCCGGGTCGAGGGACCGTAGCGCTCGTCCAGCTTCTGGCCGCTGGGGGCGCTGAAGACCACGTCCAGCCGGAGCGTGCCCGGGGCCACCTCGGTGGCGGCGCGCCGGGTGCGGTGCGCCACCGACTCCACCCGCACCGCCTCCTCGGGCAGCCGCAGCCGGGTCAGCCGGTGCCGGGCCGACTCCACCACCACGATGTCCCCGTCGACCAGCACCGCCCCCGAGGGCTCGCGCAGGTCGGTGGCCAGCGTGCTGACCTCGCCGCTCGCCGGGTCGAAGCGGCGCAGCGCGTGGTTGTAGGTGTCGGCGATCGCCACCGAGCCGTCCGGCAGCACGGTGACGCCCAGCGGGTGCTGCAGCAGCGCCTGCCCGGCCGCGCCGTCCCGGTGGCCGAAGTCGAAGAGCCCGGTGCCGACGGCCGTGTGGACGGCCCCGGTCCCGCGGTCGACCCAGCGCAGCGCCGAGGTCTCGCTGTCCGCGACCCAGAGCCGCTCGCCGTCCGCCGAGACCGCCAGGCCCGAGGGCTGGGCGAACCAGGCCTCGGCCACCGGCCCGTCCACCAGGCCCTCGTTGGTGGTGCCGGCCGCGACCCCGACGGTGCCGGCCGCCGGGTCGAAGGCCCACAGCTGGTGCACCCCGGCCATGGCGATCCACACCTTGCCGTCGAACCAGGCGACGTCCCACGGCGAGGAGAGGTCCACCTCACCGGCCGGCCCCTCGGTGGGCGAGCCCTGCCACCACTGCTTGCCGGTGCCGGCCAGCGTGGTCACCGTGCCGTCCGCCAGCCGCACCCCGCGCAGCGCGTGGTTGACGGTGTCGGCCACCACCACGTCGTAGCCCAGGTCCAGCCCCGCCGGAACCAGCGCCAGCCCCTGCGGCTCGCTGAACCGCGGCGCGGCCCCGTCCACCAGGCCGCGGGTGCCGTCGCCGATCCGCCGCAGCACCGTCTCGCCGTCCTCGGCCAGTTCGACCAGCGTGTGGTGCCCCGAGTCGGCCACCAGGAAGTGGCCGTCGGGCAGCCGCACCGCCTTGCCGGGGAACTTCAGCGCCCCCGCCACCGCCTCGGGCGCGACGTACGGGCCGTCGCCGCGCCGCAGCGTCCCCTTCGCCGCGTGCTCCGCCTCCAGCTCCTCGACCAGCCGCTCGATCGCGTGCGCGTGCCCCTCCCCGGCATGCTGCGCGACCACGTACCCCTCGGGGTCGATCACCACCAGCGTCGGCCACGCCCGCACCGCGTACTGCTTCCAGGTGGCCAGCGCCGGATCGTCGAGCACCGGGTGCTCCACCTCGTACCGCGCCACCGCGTCCACCACGGCCCGGTGGTCGGCCTCGTGCACGAACTTGGGCGAGTGCACCCCGACGATCACCACCGTGTCGCGGTGCTTCTCCTCCAACTCGCGCAGTTCGTCGAGGACGTGGAGGCAGTTGACACAGCAGAAGGTCCAGAAGTCGAGGATGACGATCTTGCCCCGAAGATCGACGAGGGTCAGGTCCTTGCCACCGGTGTTGAGCCAACCACCGGCGCCGACCAGTTCGGGAGCGCGTACGCGTGCACGGGAAGCCATGGTCCAATCAAACCGCACGACACCTGCCTGCATTCCGGAGCCGGGTGTCATGCCGTGGCGCGGGACCTGCGCTGATGTTTGGCGGCCTTGTAGGCCGCGACGGACTTGCGTGACGAGCGCCAGACCCCGTCGGTTCCCTGGACGGCGTTCAGACCACCACGCTGGGCCGCCTGCCGGAGCGCTGCAAGTGACAGCTCTTCATCGACAAGCGCGGCGAGCGGGACCATCCTGGCAGGGCCGGCCACGTTGGGAACGACGAAGCGGTTGAGATTGTCTTCCATCGCCCTGGCGATCAGCTCGCCGAGGGCGCCGCAGTCTCCTGCGTTGGCCCTACGCAACGCGGTCAGGTACGCGTCCCGCTGCCGCTTGAAGATGATGATCGGCGGATACCCGAGGCGGACGAGGACAAGGTTCATGACCAGTCGCCCGGTTCGGCCGTTGCCATCGAGGAACGGGTGGATTCGCTCGAACTGGTTGTGGATGCGGGCCGGTTCCTCGGGAAGCGGCCGCCCGGGATCCGCGCTCTTCTCGATCGGCCGGCCAAGGGCGCAGACCTCGGCCACCCACTGCTCGGGCGCGTACGCGTGCACGGGAAGCCATGCTGACCTGGTAGCACCGTGAAGATGGATCGGTGCGACCGTCAGGGCGCATCCGGGGGCGGCCCCGCACGCGACGGGCGGAGTCAGGCGGTGGTGGAGACCAGCGCGGTGGCGGCTCGGCGCCGCAGTTCGGTGACGCCCGGGGCGGCGTGGTGGGTGTCGTAGGCGAGCCGGTTGGCCTCGACGGCCGGCTGGTGCTGGTCGATCCAGTCGCGGATGGCGTCCAGCGGGCGGGCCAGGCTGCGGCCGAGCGGGCTGAGCTCGTAGCGGACCCGCAGCACCGGGCCGCCCAGCACGGTGCGGGTGATCAGGCCGTCGCGCTCCAGGCTGCGCAGCTTCTCGGTGAGGATCTTGCGGCTGATGTCGCCGATCCGGCGGTGCAGGTCGCCGTAGTGGGCGGGGCCCTGCTGCAGGGTGACCAGCAGGAGCGCCGACCAGCGGTCGCCGAGGCGGTCCAGCAGCGGGCGGCAGGGGCAGGGGTCCTGGTCGAGCTCGTTCATGATCGTGGCAACCGCCCGGCTCGCCGGCGCTATTCCGGGCAGGTACCCCGAGGTGCCGTCTGGCCGCCCGATGGCGGGCCGCCGCAGGCTGAGGGCATGACGAAGCAGATGAACACGCTGACCCAGGACGTCTACGGCGGCCCCGAGGTGCTCCGCATCGCCCGCACCGACCGGCCGGCGCCCGAACCGACCGAGGTGCTGGTGCGGGTGCACGCGGCCGGGGTCAACCCGGTGGACGTGAAGACCAGCAGGGGCGAGGGGCTGGCCTGGTACTACGGCGAGCCGCCCTACACGCTGGGCTGGGACGTCAGCGGCACGGTCGAGGAGGTCGGCTTCGGGGTCACCACGCTCGCGGTGGGCGACGAGGTGCTCGGGATGCCGAAGTTCCCCCGGCTGGCCGGCGGCTTCGCCGAGTACGTCACCGCGCCCTCGCGCCACTGGGTGCGCAAGCCCGCCGTGCTGGGCCACGCCGAGGCGGCCGCGCTGCCGCTGGCCGGGCTGACGGCCTGGCAGATCATCGTGGACACCGCCGAGGTGGCGCCCGGTCAGCGGGTGCTGGTGCACGCGGCGGCCGGCGGGGTGGGCCACCTCGCGGTCCAGATCGCCAAGGCCAGGGGCGCCTACGTGATCGGGACGGCGCGCGCGGCCAAGCACGACTTCCTGCGCGAGCTGGGCGCGGACGAGGTGCTGGACTACACCGAGGCGCCCTTCGAGGAGCGGGTGGGCGACCTCGACCTGGTGGTGGACAACATCGGCGACCCCGAGCACCAGCTGCGCTCGCTGCGCACCGTGCGCGAGGGCGGCCTGGTGGTGGCGGTGCCGGGTGGGGCCGATCCGGCGGCGGCCGAGCGGGCGCGGGCCACCGGGAAGCGGATCACCGGCGTGCTGGTCGAGCCGGACCTGCTCGGGCTGCGCGGGCTGGTGGAGCTGATCGAGGCCAAGCTGCTGCGGATCGAGGTGGCCGCCGAGCTGCCGCTGGCGCGGGCGGCCGAGGCCTTCGAGCTGGTGGCCTCGGGGCGTACCCGGGGCAAGGTGGTGCTCACCCTGGGGTGACCGCGGGCGGCGCCGATCCGACGGCGAGCGGCGCGGTTCATCCCGCGGCGAGCCGCGCCCCTCACCCCGCGGCGAGCCGCGCCCCTCACCCCGCGGCGAGCCGCGCCCCTCACCCCGCGGCAAGCCGCTCGGTCAGTCGCCGCTTCGCAGCCGGCCACTCGTCGGCCAGCATCGAGAAGTACACGCTGTCCCGCCAGCTGCCGTCCGGCCGCTGCTTGGCCCGGCGGAAGGTGCCCTCGTGCCGCGCGCCGAGCCGCAGGATCGCGTTCCGCGAGCGCTCGTTGAGGTGGTCGGTCTTCCACATCACCCGGCCCATGCCCAGCTCCTCGAAGGCGTGGGTCAGCAGCAGCAGCTTGGCCTCGGTGTTCAGCGCGGTGCGCCAGACCGAGCGGGCGTACCAGGTGCCGCCGATCTCCACCCACTCGTTGGCGGGGCTGGCGTCGTAGAAGCAGGTGATGCCGACGGCCTGCCCGGTGCCCGCCTGGATGACGACGAACGCCTCGCAGCCCGGCGTGGCCAGGTAGCCCTCGACGATCCCGGCCATGTCCTGCTCGGTCCGCGGGGTGGGGAAGGTGAGCCAGCGGAACACCTCCTCGTCCTGCCCGGCGGCCCGGAACAGGTCAGGGACATGGGCCCGGCCGAGCGGCTCCAGATGGACGTGGCTGCCGGTGAGGGTGACGGGGGCGGGAGTCTTGGCGGTCATGATCGAGACGGTACAGCGACAGTGCACTAGCTGCAATGCGTTCTTGCACTAGTGCAAATACTTCCGGAAACGCAGCGGCCCCGCACCATCGAGGTGCGGGGCCGCTTCGTCGACGTTCGTCAGATGAACGAGTTGATCTGGATCGTCTCGGTCCGGCCCGGGCCGACGCCGATCGCCGAGATCGGCGCGCCGGACATCTCCTCCAGCGCCTTCACGTAGGCCTGCGCGTTCTTCGGCAGGTCGGCGAAGGTCTGCGCCTTGCTGATGTCCTCGGTCCAGCCGGGCAGGTTCTCGTAGATCGGCTTGGCGTGGTGGAAGTCCGACTGGTTGTACGGGAGCTCCTCGACCCGCTTGCCGTCGATCTCGTACGCCACGCAGACCGGGATCTGCTCCCAGCCGGTCAGCACGTCCAGCTTGGTGAGGAAGAAGTCGGTCAGGCCGTTGACCCGGGTCGCGTAGCGCGCGATCACCGCGTCGAACCAGCCGCAGCGGCGGTCGCGCCCGGTGGTGACCCCGCGCTCGCCGCCGATCCGGCGCAGCGCCTCGCCGTCGGCGTCCAGCAGCTCGGTCGGGAACGGGCCCGAGCCGACCCGGGTGGTGTAGGCCTTGAGGATGCCGATCACCCGGTCGATCTTGGTGGGGCCGATGCCGGCACCGGTGCAGGCGCCGCCCGAGGTCGGGTTGGACGAGGTGACGAACGGGTACGTGCCGTGGTCCACGTCCAGCAGGGTGCCCTGGCCGCCCTCCAGCAGCACCACCTTGTCCGCCTTCAGCGCCTGGTCGAGCACCAGCGTGGTGTCGGCCAGGAACGGGCGGATCTGCTCCGCGTAGCCCAGGTACTCCTGGACGACCAGGTCGGCGGGCATCGCGCGGCGGTTGTACAGCTTGACCAGGATCTGGTTCTTGTCGTGCAGCGCGGCCTCGACCTTCTGCTGCAGGATCGACTCGTCGAACAGGTCCTGGACCCGGATGCCGATCCGGTTGATCTTGTCGGCGTAGGCCGGGCCGATGCCGCGCCCGGTGGTGCCGATCTTGCGCTTGCCGAGGAAGCGCTCGACCACCTTGTCCAGGGTGCGGTGGTACGGCGTGATCAGGTGGGCGTTGCCCGAGATCAGCAGCTTGGAGGTGTCGATGCCGCGCTCGTTCAGGCCCTCCAGCTCGGAGAGCAGCACACCCGGGTCGATCACCACGCCGTTGCCGATCACCGGCACGACGTTGGGGCTGAGGATGCCGGAAGGCAGCAGGTGCAGCGCGTACTTCTGGTCGCCGATGACCACCGTGTGACCGGCGTTGTTGCCGCCCTGGTAGCGGACGACGTAGTCGACGGAGCCGCCGAGGAGGTCGGTGGCCTTCCCCTTGCCCTCGTCTCCCCACTGAGCGCCAACGAGCACGAGTGCCGGCACAGGCGTACACCCCTTCCGGTTGGGGCATCCTGCGTAGGCCGCAGTCTGCCCCGAGATAGACGAAGCCCCTGGCGCAATAGCGCAAGGGGCTCTTGCACCGAGAGATTACCTGAGGAAGGACCGGTCGTGTCGTCCCTGTCCACGCCCGCACCCCGACCCTCCGACGCCGCCGGGCCGCCCGGCGGCGCGCCGCTGCTGGTGCTGCTCGACCCGGCGGCGAAGGAGAGCGACGGGGAGGCGGTGCGGATCGCCCGGGACGTGCTGTCGGGGGGCGCGGACGTCAAGGTGGTGGTGCCCGAGAGCGCGGCCGAGCTGGACCGGGTGCTCGCGCACCGGGGCAGGCGCCGCCCGGTGGTGGTCGGCTCCGACCTCGCGCTGCAGCGGGTGGTGCAGGCGCTGCACCACCAGCGCGAGTTGGGCGCGGGCCCGCTGGGCCTGGTGCCGGTCGGGCCGGGGCGGTCGGTCGCGCTGGCCCGCGCGTTGGGGGTGCCGGCCGAGCCGGTCGCGGCGGCCCGCGCGGTGCTGGCCGGGATGCCCAGGCAACTGGGGCTGCTGCTGGACGACGGTGACGGGGTGGTGCTGGGCGAGGTGCGGATCCCCGGGCGGCGGCAGGGCCATTCAGGCGGCTGGCGTTCGCTCTGGGCGAAACTGATTGCCGCCGAGCAGGTGGAGCCCCAAGTCGCCCGGCTGCGGGTCGAGGCGGACGGCCGGCCGCTGGCCGGCGCCGACCGCGGGCTGCGGCTGGTCGCGCTGCGCCTGCCGGCCGGCTCGGCGGCGGCCGAGCTGGTGGTGCGCCCCTCGGGGCCCGGTGGCGCGTTGCTGCGGGTGCGGGCTTCGCGCGTCACGGTGGCCGGGCACACCTTCGGCTACGAGGCGGACGGCTGCCCGGCCGGCCCGGTGTCGGCCAGGACCTGGACCGCCCACCCGGGCGCCTGGCACCTGCTGCTGCCCGCCCCGGCGTGACCAGGCTCACGCCGACGGTCGCCGGATCCGTGTGCCGCCTGCTCGGGGGACATGGTAAGGGGCCCGATCTACGCGCGTTGCCGGGCAAATCGCCAGGCCGACGCCCCGCCCGACTGCGGAAGCCTGTGCCAACTGCCCTAGACTCGAAGACGTGCCACGTGGTGACGGAAGACTCAACCACGATCTTCTTCCCGGTGAGAAAGGCCCCCAGGACGCTTGCGGCGTCTTCGGTGTCTGGGCTCCCGGCGAGGAGGTCGCCAAGCTCTCGTACTTCGGCCTCTATGCCCTGCAGCACCGCGGACAGGAATCCGCCGGTATCGCGGTGAGCAATGGCTCCCAGATTCTCGTCTTCAAGGACATGGGACTCGTCTCCCAGGTCTTCGACGAGGCCGCACTGGGCTCCTTGCACGGGCATATCGCCGTCGGACATGCCCGCTACTCGACCACCGGGTCCTCGGTCTGGGAGAACGCCCAGCCGACCTTCCGGGCGACCGCTCACGGTTCGCTGGCCCTGGGCCACAACGGAAACCTGGTCAACACCGCCGAACTCGCGGCGATGGTCGCCGAACTGCCCGGAGCCGAGCACGTCTCGCGCTCGGGCCGGACCGCGGCGACCAACGACACCGACCTGGTGACCGCGCTGCTGGCCGGCCACCCGGACCTCTCCATCGAGGAGACGGCGCGCCAGATCCTGCCCCAGGTCAAGGGCGCCTTCTCGCTGGTCTTCATGGACGAGCACACGCTCTACGCGGCTCGCGACCCGCAGGGCATCCGCCCGCTGGTGCTCGGCCGCCTGGAGCGCGGCTGGGTGGTCGCCTCCGAGACGGCGGCGCTGGACATCTGCGGCGCCAGCTTCATCCGCGAGGTGGAGCCCGGCGAGCTGATCGCCATCGACGAGAACGGCATGCGCTCCTCGCGCTTCGCCGAGGCCAAGCCCAAGGGCTGCGTCTTCGAGTACGTCTACCTGGCCCGCCCCGACACCACCATCGCCGGGCGCAACGTGCACCTGTCGCGGGTGGAGATGGGCCGCCGGCTGGCCGCCGAGGCGCCGGTCGAGGCCGACATGGTGATAGCCACCCCCGAGTCCGGCACCCCCGCCGCGATCGGCTACGCCGAGGCCAGCGGCATCCCCTACGGCTCCGGCCTGGTGAAGAACGCGTACGTCGGACGCACCTTCATCCAGCCCAGCCAGACGATCCGCCAACTCGGCATCCGGCTCAAGCTCAACCCGCTGCGCGAGGTCATCGCCGGTAAGCGCCTGGTGGTCGTGGACGACTCGATCGTGCGCGGCAACACCCAGCGCGCCCTGGTGCGGATGCTGCGCGAAGCGGGTGCCGCCGAGGTGCACATCCGGATCTCCTCGCCGCCGGTGAAGTGGCCCTGCTTCTTCGGCATCGACTTCGCCACCCGCGCGGAGCTGATCGCCAACGGCATGACGGTGGAGGAGATCGGCAAGACGCTCGGCGCCGACTCGCTCGCCTACATCTCGATCGACGGCATGATCGAGGCCACCAAGCAGCCCAAGGACAGGCTCTGCCGAGCCTGCTTCGACGGGGAGTACCCGATGGAGCTGCCCGACCCGGCGCTGCTCGGCAAGCTCCTGCTGGAGGCGGAGATCGCCGGTAGCAAGCAGCAGCCGCCGGTGCGCGGCAAGCCGACCAGCTCCGACCTGGACGGGGTCCAGTCGCTGCTCGGCGGTCACGGCGCGGCCGACGCGCTGCGCCGCCCGTAAGTCTCACAGCGGGGCCCCGGTCGGGGCCCCGCTGCCGTTAGCAAACCCCCACAGACCCGAGAGGGCCGCAGCAGTGACCAGCACAGACAGTGGCGCCACCTACGCCGCCGCCGGAGTCGACATCGAGGCGGGCGACCGCGCGGTCGAGCTCATGAAGCAGTGGGTGAAGAAGACCAACCGGCCCGAGGTGGTCGGCGGCCTGGGCGGCTTCGCCGGCCTCTTCGACATCTCCGCCCTGAAGCGCTACGAGCGCCCGCTGCTGGCCTCGGCCACCGACGGCGTCGGCACCAAGGTGGCCATCGCCCAGGCGATGGACAAGCACGACACCATCGGCCACGACCTGGTCGGCATGGTCGTCGACGACCTGGTGGTCTGCGGGGCCGAGCCGCTCTTCATGACCGACTACATCTGCGTCGGCAAGGTCCACCCCGAGCGGGTCGCGCAGATCGTCAAGGGCATCGCGGAGGGCTGCGTGCTGGCCGGCTGCTCGCTGGTCGGCGGCGAGACCGCCGAGCACCCGGGCCTGCTCGGCCCGGACGACTACGACGTCGCGGGCGCCGGCACCGGTGTGGTCGAGGCCGACGCGCTGCTCGGCGCGCACCGGGTGCGGGCCGGCGACGTGGTGATCGCGATGGCCGCCTCCGGCCTGCACTCCAACGGCTACTCGCTGGTCCGCCACGTGCTGCTCAACGAGGCGGGCTGGCGGCTGGACCGCGAGGTGGCGGAGTTCGGCCGCACCCTGGGCGAGGAGCTGCTGGAGCCGACCCGGATCTACTCGCTGGACTGCCTGGCGCTCGCCGGGGCCACCGAGATCCACGCCTTCTCGCACGTCACCGGCGGCGGCCTGGCGGCCAACCTGGCGCGGGTGATCCCGGAGGGCCTGCACGCCCGGCTGGACCGCGGCACCTGGACCCCGCTGCCGGTCTTCCAGACCGTGGCCGAGGTCGGCCGGATGCAGACCCTGGAGATCGAGAAGACGCTCAACATGGGCGTCGGCATGGTCGCCGTGGTCCCGCCGGAGTCGGTCGACGTGGTGCTGGCGATCCTGGAGGACCGCGGCGTGGAGGCCTGGCTGCTGGGCGACGTGGTGGCCCGTGACGCGGAGCACCTGGCCGGCTCGGCGCTCTACGGCGACTACGCCGGCTGACGCGACCCGCGCGAGCTGACGCGACGGTGCTCCGCACCCCCTGGCCGGGGGTGCGGAGCACCGTCGTCCTCGTCGTCCCCGAGGGCGACCACGCGCCCTCGGAGGATGTCTTCGGGAACGCCGAAAACCGGCCCGGGCGCGCTGGGCGACCGGACCGGTCAGGACCTGACGTCAGACTCGGCGGCGGGACTGGTGGTGGCCGGCTTCGGCCTCCTCCTCGTCCTCGTCGTTGTAGTAGTCCGCGTAAGCGGCGTAGGGGTCGTCCTCGTCCTCTTCCTCAACCGGCTCAGGGTTGATGGATGGAACGGGTGAAACGCCCAGCTCGCTGGACAGACGGTTAGCGTCGAAGCCGCCGCTGTTGTACTTCAGCTCGCGGGCGACCTTCGTCTGCTTGGCCTTGGCCCGGCCGCGCCCCATGGGTCGACCCCCTCAACGATGGGGCTCACGGCCCCGAGTCTGACACGTGTTCATGATCAGGAGCGGCTTGCCCGAAGCGGGATAGCCGTCCCTTGGAGCATCAACGGTACCTGTTTCCGCCCTCGGACGGTACGTCGCCAGTGTGACGTGGCGCGCACTATCGACCCCTGGGACCAGGTCTCTCCTGGTCGGGCAGGGAATTCCGGGTGGTGACAGGGGTGCCCGGCGGGTGTCCGGGACCGTCGTTCTGCGACCGATTATCCCCCGACCGTGGCGTCCTGGACGCCCGATCGGGGGATATCCGGTGAATCCGGTTCCACATTGTGATCCGGCCGCTGACGCGGGCGCCGGGTCAGCCCCTGCGTGCGCCCGGGAGCAGGATCGTGCGCAGCGCGCTGATCTCGCGCATCCGGCGCTCGGCCAACCGGTCGGCGGCCACGGCCGGCGGCACGCCGTCGGCGGCGGCGCGGGTGAAGATCTCCAGGGTGGTGTCGAAGATCTTCACGGCCTTGTTCTTGGCGCGCTCGAAGTTGAAGCCGTCGATCTCGTCGGCCACCTGGATCACGCCGCCGGAGTTCACCAGGTAGTCGGGCGCGTACAGGATGCCGCGGTCGGCCAGGTCCTTCTCCACGCCCGGGTGGGCCAGCTGGTTGTTGGCCGCGCCGCAGACCACCGAGGTGCCCGCCGCGGTCAGCTGGGCGACGGTGTCGTCGTCCAGCGCGCCGCCCAGCGCGCACGGGGCGTACACGTCCAGCCGGGCGCCCAGCAGCGCCGGGGTGTCGGCGACCACCTCGACGTCCGGGTGGGCGGCCCGCACCCGGTTGACGGCGGCCTCGGAGACGTCGGTGATGACCACGGTCGCGCCGTCCGCCACCAGGTGGCCGACCAGGTAGTGGCCGACCTTGCCGACGCCCGCCACGCCGACCCGCTTGCCGCGCAGGGTCGGCTGGCCCCAGCGGGCCTGGGCCGAGGCCCGCATGCCCTGGAAGACGCCGAAGGCGGTGAGGATCGAGGAGTCGCCGGCCCCGCCGTGCTCGGGGGAGCGGCCGGTGACGTGGTCGCACTCGCGCGCTATGACGTCCATGTCCTGGACGTAGGTGCCCACGTCGCAGGCCGTGATGTAGCGGCCCGCCAGGGACTGCACGAAGCGGCCGTAGGCGCGCAGCAGCGCCTCGGACTTGTCGCCGCCCTCGGCCTTGGCCGCCGGGTCGCCGATGATCACGGCCTTGCCGCCGCCGAGGTCGAGCCCGGCCAGCGCGTTCTTGTAGCTCATCCCGCGGGAGAGCCGCAGCGCGTCCTCCAGCGCCTCCTCCTCGGTGGCGTACTGGTGGAAGCGGGTGCCGCCGAGGGCGGGGCCCAGCGCGGTCGAGTGGATGGCGATGATCGCCTTGAGCCCGGTGGCCCGGTCGTGGCAGAGCACGACCTGCTCGTGCCCGTCGCCCGGGGCGCCGTCCTGCTCAGTACGGAAGATCCGGCTCAGCACGCCTGGTGCGGGGTGCGTCGCGGATTCGGTGCGTACGTCGGTCACTGTGGTGACTCCAGTATCTGCTGGCCCGCTGCGGTGGTGCGGGCATCTACGGCGAAGCGTAGTCCGCGGGCCCGGGCCCGCACCGCCCCCTGTTCGGATCGCGGACGCCGGTGCGATGACGGTGCGGATCCGACCGATCCCTCCCGATCGGTCGGTGGCCCGTGCGACGATGCAGGACGTGACCGCTGTGCACACCTCCGTGCTGCCGCCCTACGCCGCTCACCTGCGGGTGTACGAGCCGCTGGCGGCGTTCCCCGAGCCCGACCGGGCCCGCTGGCAGGCGTACGCGGCCGAGCACGGGCCTGACGCGGCGTCGGCCGATGAGCCGGTGGCGCGGGCGGCGCTGGAAGCACAGCGGGGGGCGCTCGCCGACCTGCTTCCCCGACCCCCGCGCGCGCGCTCGACGGGCGCACCCCCGGCCGAAGGCTGGGAGTGGGAGAGCGAGCACGCCTTCGTGCGGGTGGCCGACTCGGTCACCTACGTCTGCCCGTGGGCGACCCGGCTGCGCAGCTGGCAGGCGCTGGAGGAGCTGCGCGACTCGCTGCCGGTGGCACTGCTCGACACCGTGCTGCCGGAGGCCGTGCGCGAGCAGGCGCAGGCGGCGCAGGCCACCTGGCGCTCCGCCCACCCGGACGCGCGGCCGTGGATCCTGACCAGCCGTTGGGAGGTGCCGAGGCGCTGGTTCCTGCCGTTCGGGGACGAGGAGCGGCACTTCCGGCCCGCGGAGCCGCGCGAGGGGGAGCGGCCGGGCCGGCCGGCGGCGCTCTTCTACCTGACCTCGATGGCCCAGGCCCGGCGCCGGGTGGCGCGCGCCTACCGGGTGCTGCGCACGGGGACCCCCGCGGCCGAGGGCCCGGGCAGGGTGGCGGGCACGCCGCTGGCGGCCGGGGCGGAGGAGGTGGGGCGCTGGCTGGAGGAGTTCCACCCGCGCTCACTGGTGGAACTGGACTACGGGGGGCTGGTGCACGCGATCAGGGAGCCGCAGTTGGCGGCGGACCGGTCGGCCGCCGAGCTGGCGCAGGGGCTGGAGGCGCTGCGGGCCGGTGACGTCCAGGGCGCCGTGCGGGCCTACGAGGCGGTGACGGAGCGCTGGCGCGCGGTGCTGGCGCTGCGGCAGGCGAACTGAGCGGGCTGAGCGGGCTGAGCGGGCTGACGGGGAGTCGGTCGAAGCGGGGCCGGGCGGGGCGGGGGTACGGCGGGGGATGACGGGGAAGTGACGGGGATTCAGCGGGGGTACCGCGCTGGGCGGGTGTCAGTGTCGCGTTCGGTCAACCGGGACCTAGGTCCCGGTTCGGGTCAATACCTCCCGAACGTGACACTACTCACCGTTGACGCGAAGTCGCAGGTAAGGGTAAAAATGGGACAACCAGCCCAACTCTCCTCACGCCTGCCCACTTTTGGGTGGATCTGGGGTCGGTGCGCCCTTTGGGGGGAAACGACAGGTCTGGGCTCTCCATTACCGGTTGTCACGATATCGTGACTGTCCGCTATGGGATGGTCCATCGCCTTCCGTCGCTCTTGAACCCGTGAGGGGCCAATTTTGGCGGTTTGGTCGATAGGGCTGGACGGATGGTGTAGTTGTAGACACCAGGACAAGCCGTTCGTCCTATAACCGACTCGGTCCGTCTCTGCCATTTCGGGCATCGCGGGCCAAGGTGCAGAATTTGAAGGATAGAACCGCCCTGGTTCGGTTCTCCGAGGAGGCCGCTCATGACCGCTCGTACCCCTGACGCTGAGCCCCTGCTGACGCCGGCAGAGGTAGCCACCATGTTCCGCGTGGACCCCAAGACGGTCACGCGATGGGCCAAGGCGGGCAAGCTCACGTCCATCCGCACGCTCGGCGGCCACCGCCGGTACCGGGAGGCGGAGGTGCGGGCCCTGCTGGCCGGTATCCCCGCCCAGCGCACCGAAGTCTGAGGGGCTTCCCGGCGGCGGCAGCCGTACCGCCGCGGGAAAGCCTTGTAGCAAGTTCGTCGAAGGGGTCGTTCCCCGGACTCCGCCGGGTCCGGGGAACGACCCCTTCTTCGTGCGCGGAAGTCATGAGCGTCAACCATTTCATGACTGTCATTTGACCAGGAAATGGCGGGTGAATGGAGAGCTGTTGTGGCGCCTGAGGTGGGATGAAATGCAAATGGCGAGACTTTGGAGACTTGGCGAAGTCAGTACAATTTTATATATTAAATCAGGGCGCGCTCAGGGAGGGTTCGACCTGGACAAGTTCAAGAAAAGATAAGTGACGACCGTCACAGAAGACCCTCTTGAGCTCCGGGCCGGGCTGTCGATAATGCGCGGCTGACGGCCCGTCGGCCGGCTCTGCCGAGCGGACCGTCGTCTGACCGGTGGCGAGTGGTGGCCTCAGCGGTGGGCCCACCGCTGGCCCGAGGTGGCCGGGCGGGCACGAGCACGTCCGAAGGGACCGACCTGACGGCCCGTCGGCCGGGTTCGGCAGCCAGAGGCCGGCAGGGCGGGAGAGGGCAGGGCAAGGCAGGGCGCGGGGCAGGGGAACGACGAGAGGCCCGGAACCAGACGGTTCCGGGCCTCTCGGCTTGGGCGACCCTGACGGGACTTGAACCCGCGACCTCCACCTTGACAGGGTGGCGAGCTAACCAACTGCTCCACAGGGCCTTGCTTCTCACTGCAGCTCATCGATCCGGTACTCATCGACTGCTTCGGTGATTTCCGCTGCTCTTGGCGGCGACAAGACAGATCGTACTGCATTCCGGGCCCCCAGGTCGAACCGGTGGCGGGGCGGCCGGTTCGACCTGGGGGCCCGGACCTGGGGATCCCTCAGAGGGTGGCGGCGGCCGTGTCCATCGCCTTCAGGATCCGCTTCTCCGACACCGGCGAGGGGGTGCCCAGCGACTGGGCGAAGAAGCTGACCCGCAGCTCCTCGATCATCCAGCGGATCTGCCGAACCTCGGCGCCGGGCTGCTGCCCGGCCGGCACGGCCGCCAGCAGCTCGCCGTAGGCCCGCTGCACCTCCTGCACCTTGAGCAGGTGCTGCAGATCGCGCTGCGGGTGGTTGGGCAGTGCCTCCAGACGCCGGTCCACCGCCGCCAGGTAGCGCTTGAGGTCGCCCAGGCGCTGCCAGCCGGTGCCGGTCACGAAGCCGGGGTGGACCAGCGAGGCCAGGTGCAGCTTGATGTCGTTCACCGCGGAGAGCAGGACCGGGCTGCTGACCGACTTCAGCCGGTTCTGCGCCCGGTGGAAGGCGACCAGGGCCGAGGCCGTCTTCAAGGTGGTGTCCGCCGACAGCTCGTACAGGTCGGCCCTGACCTTGTCGTGGAGCTTGCCGAAGGACTCCTCGTCCCAGGCGGGGCCGCCGGCCAGGGTCATCAGCCGGTCCGCGGCGCAGGCGGTGATGTCCTCGAAGAGGGCGGGGACCGAGCCGTGCGGGTTGTAGGACAGGGCCAGCTTGGCCTGGTTGCCGAGCCGGGCCTGGATCCCCTTGGCCGGCGAGTTGACGGTGAGCAGCAGCAGGCGGCGGGTGCCCTGCCACATCGCGTGCTGCTGGGCCTGCTGGGTGTCGAAGAGCCGCACCGCCACGCTCTCGCCCTCATCGGTGAAGGCGGGGTAGGCGCGCAGCGAGTGGCCTTGCGAGCGCTGCTCGAAGGTGCGCTGGAGCAGCGGCAGTTCGGCGGGCCAGGCGGTCAGGCCGGTGCGCTCGATGCCCCGCCCCGAGGCGGCCGAGGAGAGGGTCTCCTTCAGCTTGGGGGTGAGCCGCAGGCGCAGGTCCTCCAAGTCCTTGGACTCGGCGAGCTTCCGCTTGCCGTCCACCACCCGGAAGGTGACCTTGAGGTGGTCGGGGACCCGCTCCTCGTCCCAGGCCTCGGGCGGGATGGGCTGGCCGCCCATCCGGTGCAGGATCCGCTCCAGGGTGGGGAGCAGCGGTTCCTGGCGGTTGGTCATCTCGCGCAGCGCGGCCCGGGCGAAGTCCGGGGCGGGCACGAAGTTGCGCCGCACGGCCTTGGGCAGCGAGCGGATCCAGGCGGTGACCAGGTCGCCGCGCAGGCCCGGGATCTGCCAGTCGAAGCCCTCGGAGGAGACCTGGTTGAGCACCGGCAGCGGGATGTGCACGGTCACGCCGTCCGCGTCGCTGCCCGGCTCGAACTGGTAGGTCAGCTGGAAGCGGAGCTTGCCCTGCTGCCAGTGGTCCGGGTAGTCGGCCTCGGTGACGCCGTCGGCGGCGTCGTTGATCAGCATCGACTTCTCGAAGTTGAGCAGGTCCGGCTGGTCGTGCCGGGTCTTCTTCCACCAGGAGTCGAAGTGCCGGGTGGAGACGACGTCCTGCGGCAGCCGGGCGTCGTAGAAGTCGAAGAGGGTCTGGTCGTCGACCAGGATGTCGCGCCGGCGGGCCCGGGTCTCCAGCTCCTCCACTTCGCCGAGCAGCTTGCGGTTGGCGGCGAAGAAGTGGTGGTGGGTCTCCCAGTCGCCCTCGACCAGGGCGTTGCGGATGAACAGCTCGCGGCAGAGCTCCGGGTCGATCCGGCCGTAGTTGACCCGGCGCTGGGCGACGATCGGCATCCCGTAGAGGGTGACCCGCTCGAAGGCCATCACCGCGCCGGCCTTCTTCTCCCAGTGCGGCTCGCTGTAGGTGCGCTTGATCAGGTGGGCGGCCAGCGGCTCGACCCACTCGGGTTCGATCTTGGCGTTGATCCTGGCCCAGAGCCGCGAGGTCTCCACCAGCTCGGCGGACATCACCCAGCGCGGCGGCTTCTTGAAGAGGCCGGAGCCGGGGAAGACCGCGAACCGGGCCCCGCGGGCGCCGCCGTACTCGCGCTTCTCCACGTCGAAGAGGCCCAGGTGCGAGAGCAGGCCGGCGAGCAGCGACTGGTGGATCCGGTCGGCGTCCGGTTCGGCATCGGGATGGGGCTCGTCCATGGTCACCCCGAGCTGCTTGGCGACGGTGCGCAGCTGGGTGTAGATGTCCTGCCACTCCCGTATCCGCAGGTAGTTCAGGAACTCGGCCTTGCACATCCGGCGGAAGGCCGAGGAGGAGAGCTCCTTCTGCTGCTCCCTGACGTAGCGCCACATCGCCAGGTAGGAGAGGAAGTCGGAGGTCTCGGAGGTGAAGCGGCGGTGCCGCTCGTCGGCGGCCTGGCGCTTCTCGGCGGGCCGCTCGCGCGGGTCCTGGATGGAGAGTGCGGCGGCGATCACCATCACGTCGCGCACGCAGCCGTTCTTGTCCGCCTCCAGCACCATCCGGGCCAGCCGGGGGTCGACCGGCAGCTGCGCGAGCTTGCGGCCCAGCGGGGTCAGGCGCTTGCCGGGGTCCTTCTCCCCGGGGTCCAGCGCGCCGAGCTCCTGGAGCAGGTTGACGCCGTCCTTGATGTTGCGCGAGTCCGGCGGGTCGAGGAACGGGAACGCGGCGATGTCGCCGAGGCCGGCCGCGATCATCTGCAGGATGACGGAGGCCAGGTTGGTGCGCAGGATCTCGGCGTCGGTGAACTCGGGGCGGGCGAGGAAGTCCTCCTCCGAGTAGAGCCGCACGCAGATTCCGTCGCTGGTGCGGCCGCAGCGGCCCTTGCGCTGGTTGGCGCTGGCCTGGCTGATCGCCTCGATCGGCAGCCGCTGGACCTTGGTGCGGTGGCTGTAGCGGGAGATCCGGGCGGTGCCCGGGTCGATCACGTACTTGATGCCGGGGACGGTCAGCGAGGTCTCGGCCACGTTGGTGGCGAGCACGATCCGGCGGGAGTTGGAGCGCTGGAAGACCCGGTGCTGCTCGGCCGAGGAGAGCCGGGCGTAGAGCGGCAGCACCTCGGTGAACTTCAGGTTCAGCTTGTTCAGCGCGTCCGCGGTGTCGCGGATCTCCCGCTCGCCGGAGAGGAAGACCAGGATGTCGCCGGGGCCCTCGGCCTGCAGCTCCTGGGCGGCCTCGCAGATGGCCTGGACCTGGTCGCGGTCGCGGTCGACCGCGCTGTCCTCCTCCTCGGCGTCGGCCAGGTCGTCGACCAGCGGCCGGTAGCGGACCTCGACCGGGTAGGTGCGCCCGGAGACCTCGACGACGGGGGCGTCGCCGAAGTGCTGGGCGAAGCGCTGGGGGTCGATGGTCGCGGAGGTGATCACGACCTTGAGGTCGGGGCGGCGGGGGAGCAACTGCTTCAGGTAGCCGAGGATGAAGTCGATGTTGAGGCTGCGCTCGTGCGCCTCGTCGATGATCAGCGTGTCGTACTGGCGCAGCTCGCGGTCGGTCTGGATCTCGGCCAGCAGGATGCCGTCGGTCATCAGTTTGACCAGGGTGTCCTGACCGACCTGGTCGGTGAACCTGACCTTCCAGCCGACGGCCTCGCCGAGCGGGGTGCGCAGCTCCTCGGCGACCCGCTCGGCCACCGTGCGGGCCGCGATCCGGCGCGGCTGGGTGTGGCCCACCAGGCCCTTGACGCCGCGGCCCAGCTCCAGGCAGATCTTGGGGATCTGGGTGGTCTTGCCGGAGCCGGTCTCGCCCGCCACGATCACCACCTGGTGGTCGCGGATCGCCGCCAGGATCTCGTCCTTCTTCTGACTGACCGGCAGCTCGGCCGGATAGTTGATCGCCGGGACGGCCGCACGGCGCTGCGCCACCCGCAGCTCGGCCTTGTCGATCTCGGCGGTCAGCTCGGCGGCGGCCTTCTGGCGGGTCTCGGGGTTGCGGGCCCGGCGCGCCCCGTCCAGCCGGCGGCCGATCCGCTGCTGGTCGCGCAGTGTCAGCTCGGGCAGCCGGGCGGCCAGCTCGCCGATGGTCGGCGCAGCGGCCGGCTGGACAGCGGGGGAACTCATCGCGGGCATCCCTCAAGGGTCGCAAAGGGCGGTGGTGGGCCGCACCTGTGTTTCTGCGGGGGTCGGTACTGCTGCGGGTCGGTGCGCGGCGTATCAAGTGTCACACCCGGGCAGGCCGGTAGAGGTTGCGGGGATAGTCGTCGCGGAGATAGTTTCCGCAGAACACGCCGGGAGGAGGACGGGTCGATGGCGCTGGCGCCCGAGGACAGCCCCGGTTTCCTGCTCTGGCACGCGACCCTGCGCTGGGAGCGCCGGATCGCCGCCGCGCTGGCCCCGCTGGACCTCACCCACCCGCAGTTCGTCCTGCTGGCCGGCCTCTGGTACCTGGACGCCCAGGGCGGCCGGCCCAACCAGCTGGAGCTGGCCCGGCACACCGGCACCGATGTGAAGACCGCTTCTCAGGTGATTCGGCGCCTTGAGGCCAAGGAATTTCTCATCCGGCAGGTCGATGCTGTCGACACCCGGATGAAGCGGCTGGCCATCACCGAGCGCGGTGCGGTGGTGGCGGTGGCGGCGCTCGAGGTGGTGGAACGGGCGGACGCCGCGTTCTTCGCCGCGGTGCCGGACCGGGCGGCGGTGCTCGCCGTGCTCCGGCCGTTGGCGCACGGGGACGAGGACCACCGCTGAGCCGTGCGCCGGTCGGGCGGTTCGCGCTGCGGCGCGGCCGGCTGACCGGGCAGGCGTTCGGGTGGCGTTACCATCAACCGGGCGTGACACCCCTGTGACAGCTGGCGTGATGGGGGTCACTGAGCGCGGCTGGGAGTGCGGTCAGCCTGGTGGGTCGGTGCCCGCCAGGTCGAAGCGCCGTTCGTCCACGCCCGAGCTCCACGGCATGAGAGGCAGTACCAGAAGGATGGCCACGACCACGCGGCAGCGACCCCAGACCCCGAGCCCTGCGGCATCCCGTGGATGACCGCGGCGAGCACGGCGCGTCCGCCAGGCCGCGGCTGTTCGGCACCACGGGGGTGGCCGCGACCGCGGCCGTGATATCCCTGGGCGTCTTCGCCATCTGGCGGCACTTCTACGGTGTCTCGATGGTCGACATGCTCGTCTACCGGGCGGAGGGCCAGGCCGTCGTCAGCGGGCACGACCTCTACACGATGCGGCTGCCCGGCTGGGACCTGCCGGCCACCTACCCGCCGTTCGCCGCGATGCTCTTCGTGCCCAGCACCTGGTTCTCGGTCGGCATGCTGCGCGCCCTGGTGATGATCCTCAACGTGGGCCTGCTCGGCCTGCTCGGCTGGTTCTCCTTCACCCTGGCCGGCTGGCCGCGCCGCCGCTTCCGGCTCGCCGGGGCGCTGCTGGTGGCCGGTTTCGGCGTCTGGCTGGAGCCGGTCTGGACCACCCTGCAGTACGGGCAGGTCAACCTGGGCATCGCCTGCCTGGTGCTGTACGACCTGACCCGTCCCGACCGGCACCGGGGCAAGGGCATCGCGATCGGCATCGCCGCGGGCCTCAAGCTGACCCCCGGCCTCTTCACGGTCTACCTGCTGCTCACCGGGCGGATCCGCGCCGCCCTGGTGTCCGGGGCCACCTTCCTGGCCACCGTGCTGATCGGCGTGGTCGCGCTGCCCGGCGCCTCCTGGGGCTTCTGGACCAAGTACGTCTGGGACACCAGCCGGGTCGGGGTCACCGAGCTGGTGGACGACCAGTCGATGCGCGGGGCGGTGGCCCGGCTGCTCAGCAAGCACGACCCCGGCCTGCTGGCCACCCTGAGCAGCGGGCTGGCCCTGGTGCTGGGGCTGGGCATCGCGGTGCTGGCGGCCCGGGCGACCCGGGAGATCCGCCGGGCCGAGGCCTGGGGCGTGGTCTGCACCGCGATCACCGCGCTGCTGCTGTCCCCGATCAGCTGGACCCACCACTGGATCTGGTGCGTGCCGCTGCTGGTCCTGCTCGGCGCCGAGAGCGCCCAGGAGCTGGCCCGGCCGCGCGGTGTGCGGCGACTGCGCTGGCGGGTGGTGCTGGGGCTGACCGCCGCCGTCTTCCTCTCGTACGCTATGTGGCTGGTCCCGCAGTCCGGCGGGCTCGGAGTGCCGTGGTACTGGCAGGTACCCTCTTCGGTCTATCCACTGACCGGCGTCGCCGTGCTGGCCCTGATGGGCCGGCGCCTGCTGCGCATCCACCGACCGACCATCGCCCGGCTGACCCGCGGCCGGGCCGAGCAGCCCGACCGGAGTGCGCGGGACGCCTCCCTGACAAGGCAGAGCTGACCTGATGACGTCCCAGACCGATCTGCAGACGGCCGCCGCCCCGGCGCCGCGGACCGGGCCCCCGGCCCTGGCGGTGCTCGCGAGGCTCTCCTCGGGGGCGGCCTCCAGCCGGGGCCGTGCGGTGCTGCTGAGCCTGCTCTGCTTCGGCGTCTGCTTCGCCATCGGGATAGAGCAGTGGACCTCCGCCCAGCTGGGCGGCTTCGACCTGGGGATCTTCGACCAGGGGGTGCGCGGCTACGCGCACTTCGGGCTCCCGCTCTCCACGGTCAAGAGCGTGCACCACGAGTTCCCGCCCGGCTTCTCGATACTGGGCGACCACTTCTCGCCGATCCTGGCGCTGCTGGCACCGCTGTACTGGGTCTGGAACGACCCGCGCGCGCTGCTGCTCGGCCAGGCGCTGCTCTTCGCCGCCGGTGTGCCGCTGATCCGGCGGATCACCGCGCGGGCCTTCGAGGCCGCCGAGGACCGGGCCCGCCGCCGGGCGATGGACCTGGCCGCGCTCGCCTACGGGCTCGGCTGGCCGCTGCTGGTCGCCTCCCGGGTCGGCTTCCACGAGGTCGGCTTCGCCGTCCCGCTGACCCTGCTGATGCTGGAGCGGGGGATGGTCAGGCGCTACGGCGCGGTGGCGCTCGCCGCCCTGCTGCTCTGCTGCACCAAGGAGGACCTCGGCCTGATGGTCGGGGCCTACGGACTGGTGCTGATCCTGCGCTCGCGCCGCGCCGCGGACCGGCGCGGCGTGCGCGTGGGCGCCGGCCTGCTGGTGCTCGGGCCGCTCGCCTCGGTGGTCGCGATCCAGTGGCTGCTGCCCGCGATGGGCGGTCAGCCCGGCTACTACTGGAACTACCAGGAGCTGGGCGCCAACGCCGGGGACGCGGCAAAGCACGTGCTGCACAACCCCTGGCTGCTGGTGGAGGGGGCGTTCAGCGCGCCGCTCAAGCCGCTGCTGGTGCTCTGGCTCTTCGGCACCCTGCTGCTGCTGCCGCTGCGCTCGCTCACCGTGCTCTGCCTGGTCCCGCTGCTGACCGAGCGGATCCTCTCCACCAACCCCAACCACTGGTCGATCGCCCGGCACTACGACTCCTTCCTCTGGCCGATCCTGCTGACCGCCTCGATCGAGGTGCTCGGCCGGCTGCACGCCACCGAGCGGCGTCGCCGGCTGGCCAACTGGCTGGGCGTCTCCGCGGTGGCGATCACCGTCGCGGTCGCGATCCCGCTCGGCCTCGCCTCGCTGGCGGTGCCCTCCTACTGGAAGGCCGCGCCGAGCGAGGCCGCGCTGCTGCGGGCCAGCAAGCTGATCCCGGACGGCGCCACCGTGGAGGCCGACAACCAGGTGGTGCCGCGGCTGACCGCGCGCACCCACGTGGTGCTGGTGGACGAGACCCCGCGCGGGATGGACTACGTGCTGATCCGCTCCGACGCCCGCGCCTTCCCGTTCGCCACCGACAAGCAGCAGGCCGACCGGATCCAGCTGCTGCTGGCCCACGGCTACCAGCAGATCTGGTCCGAGGACGGCGCGGTGCTGCTGCACCGGGTCGGCGACCAGCCGATCCCCGGCGAACAACTGCCCGGACCGGGCAGCACACCGGTGCAGGACGTGGTGCCGTCGGACGTGGGACACAACCTGTTCCTGGGCTGACGACGAGGCGCCCGGCGGGCCGCCGGGCAGGGCGCCGGGCAGGGCGCCGGGCAGGGCGCCGGCCGTCCGGGTGGCCCGCCGGGCGGCTCATCAGGCCGGGTCAGGCCGCTGCCCGGGCGGTCGCAGGCGCTGGATCACCGCCGCGCCCAGCAGCGTGCCGGCGGCCAGGGTGCCCCAGAGCACCCCGCCGCCGACCGCGAACAGGCCGGTCAGCGCGGTGGGGGCCAGCGCCCGGCCCAGGCCGTTGGAGAGCTCCCAGCCGGCCAGTGCCCGGCCCAGCCGCTCGGGCGGGGCGGTGGCGACCACCAGAGCCGTGCCGGAGCCCGCGTAGCCGATCTCGCCGAAGGTGTAGAGCACCGCGACCGCGGCGACGGCGGCCGGGCCGGCCACCGTGCCCAGCCGCTCGGCGAGCCAGAAGCCGGCGTACGAGAGCGCCAGCAGGACGCCCGCGCCGGCCAGCACCGAGCGGCGCGGGCGGTGCGCCAGCCGGGTCACCACGGCGACCTGGGTGGTGATCACCAGCACGGTGTTGCCCACGAAGATGCCCGAGGACCAGGCCGGCGAGGCGTGCAGCCGGGTGACCAGCAGCAGCGGCAGCGCGATCTCCAGCACGTCGAAGCAGAACGCGAACGGCAGGTTCGCCAGGCCGAGCACGGCCATCGAGGGGCCGGGGCCGCCGGAGCCGCGCCTGAGCCCGGGGCCGCGCCTGAGCCCGGGGCCGCGCGCGGTGGCCGGGGCGGGTGGCCCGGTCGGGGCGGGCGGGGCCGAGATCCGCAGGGACCAGACCAGCGCGGCCGCGGTCAAATACCCGCCCGCGGTGAGCACGGCCAACCCGCGCAGCGCGCCGGTGCCGCCGGCCATCGCCAGGGTGGCGATCAGCGCGCCGGCCCCCAGCCCCGCGTTACGCAGCGAGCGTCCGGCGGCCAGCGCCGCGTCCCGGGCCCGGCCCTCGGTGAGCGTGCTCAGGTGCGCCGCGTGGGCGGTCGGCCAAGTCTGCGTCCCGGTGCCGAGCAGCGCCGCGGCCAGCACGAAGCCGGCGGTGCCCGGCACGGTGAGCAGCGCGGCGACCCCGGCGGTGCGGGTGAGCAGGGTCGCGGTGACGGCGGCGGAGCGGGCGCCGCGGTCGATCCAGCGGCCGAGCGGGGTCACCGCCGCCAGCCCGAGGAGCATCCCGGCGGAGAGCGCGAGCCCGGCCGTCCCGGCACCCAGGCGCAGCACCTTGATCGCGTAGAGCAGCAGGAACGGCCGCAGCAGGCCGGCGCCCAGCGCGTCGACCACCAGGGCGGTGGCGTACCGGGGGCCGCCGGGGACGCTGAGCAGGCCGGCCGCCGCGGTGGCGGATCGGGGCCCTCGGGACGGTCCGGGCAGACGGGGAGGGTGCGCGGGCCGGCCGGGTCGGGTGCGGGCGGGGCGGGTGACGGTCGGAGTCATGGCGCTCACGCTGCGCCCCGGGCCGGCCGGCGGGCACCTCGATTGACGCAGAGCGTCAATCGACTCCCCGGGCTCCACGCTGACCTGGCACGATCCCAGCATGAGCGTGACGATCGACATCGCCGGCCTGCCGCCGGAGCGGCTGCTCTTCGCCCCCTCGCCGCTGGCCGAGCTGACCGCGATGCTGCACGTGCTGGCCGAGCCCGCGCACCACCCCACGCTGCACGGCTGGGCCGGCAGCACCGCGACCGCGCTCGCGCCCGAGCAGGCCGACCGGTTGCTGGAGGCGGACTTCCTCTGGCGCTCCTCCCGCGCCGACTTCCTACTCCCGGCCGAGCCCGCGGCGACGCTGACCGAGGAGCTGGACGCACTCGACCGGCTAGACGACGAGCGCTACGTGACCGCCGCGCTGGTCACCACCTGCGGCTCCAACCGGATCGGCTTCCGGCCGGGCTCGCCGCTGGAGGACCCCGCCGCCCGGGAGCACGCCCGCGACCTGGCCAACGCCCGCGGCCCGCGCCAGGCCGCCTTCGCCGACCGGCTGCTCACCGACCCGCCCGCCGTCCGGGCGATCGTGCGCCGCCTGCTGGAGGAGTGCGCCGAGACCTTCTTCGTCGACGCCTGGGCCCGGGTGCAGCCCGCGCTGGTCGCCGACGCCCGCCGCAAGGGCGACCTGCTGGCCCGGCACGGGCTGGCCGACGCGCTCGCCGCCGTCTCACCGGCTGTCGGGTACGACGCCGAGGGCGGCCGGATCGTCATCGACAAGCTGCAGGA
Organism: Kitasatospora sp. NBC_01287; assembly: GCF_026340565.1. Classification (NCBI taxonomy): domain Bacteria; kingdom Bacillati; phylum Actinomycetota; class Actinomycetes; order Kitasatosporales; family Streptomycetaceae; genus Kitasatospora; species Kitasatospora sp. NBC_01287. The sequence goes on along the minus strand of NZ_JAPEPB010000001.1, from coordinate 4,355,849 downwards.
CAACGCGACCAGCGCGGTCGGCTCCGGCATCACCTTCCTCCCCACCGCCTTCGGCCGCCCGCACCTGGTGGCGGTGCACGCGGCGGGCTGGCGCCCGGTGCTGCAGTACCCCGTCAGCGAGACCGGCCTGCCGCACCCCGTCCCGCTCGACCGCGTCCAGCAGCGGTTGGAGGCCCTCGCCCACCCCGTCAGGCTCCGGCTCGCCCGCACCCTGGCCCGAGGCGAGCACACCACCGGCGAGCTGGCCGCCGCCTGGCGGCTCAGCGAGCCCGAGGTCTCCCGCCACCTCACCCTGCTGCGCAAGGCGGAACTGGTCACCAGTCGCCGCCGCGGCCGGTACGTGCTCTACCGGCTGGACCTGGCCGCGAGCGCCCGGCTCGGCACCGACCTGCTGGAGGCGGTGCTGCGCTGAGGCGGTGCTGCGCTGAGGCGGCCGCGCCGGTGGCTGCCGATGGTCGGCAGCGGCCGGCAGCCACCGGCGCGGCGGGCGGGGCGCCGGGAGGCGAGAATGGAGTCCCGGACCGGCGAGGTGATGGCGATGCCCGCTTGGCATCTGCGGGACTACCACGACGGCGACCTCGACCAGGCGATCCAGATCTGGGACCAGAGCCGCCAGGCCGACGACGATCCCCCGGTCTTCCCAGTCTCCGAGGTGATGGCCGCCGCCGGCGCCGGCCAGACGACGGTGGTCGCGGCGGTCGGCGACGAGATGGTCGGGATGGCCGTCGCCCAGGCCCACGGGCAGCGGGCGTGGATCCTGCTGGTCGCGCTCGCCGCCCGCTGGCGCGACCGCGGGGTCGGCAGCGCCCTGCTGGCCGAGGTCGAGCGCCGGCTGCGCGCCTCGGGCGTGCGCCGGATCAGCGCGCTGCTGCCGGCGGGCGCCACCGGGGCCAAGGCGCTGGAGAACTCCGGCTACCTCCCTCGGACCGGCCTGGTCCTCCACGAGAAGCTCGAACCGCCGGGCGCGGCCAACGTCGACGCGCTCGCGGCGCTGGGCGGGCGGCTGCTGCCGGGCGGCCTGTGGGACGCGATGGCCGGGATGGAGCGGGAGAAGCAGGTGGTCGAGCGCCGCCTGGTGCTCCCGCTGGTGGAGCCGGCGCTGGCCGACCGCTACGGGGTCGCGCCGCCCAAGGCGGTGATCCTCTTCGGTCCCCCCGGCACCGGGAAGACCAGCTTCGCCAAGGCGGTGGCGTCCCGGCTGAGCTGGCCGTTCGTGGAGCTCTTCCCGTCGAGGCTGGCGGCGGCCACCGATGACGGGCTGGCCATGGCGCTGCGGGACGCCTTCGCGGACCTGGCCGAACTGGAGTCGGTGCTGCTCTTCATCGACGAGGTCGAGGAGATCGCCGCGGTGCGCTCCGGGCACGCGGTCGACCCCGGGCACGGGGTGACCAACGAGCTGCTCAAGATCATCCCGGGGTTCCGCGAGCACGACGCGCGGCTGCTGATCTGCGCCACCAACTCGGTGCGTTCACTGGATCCGGCGTTCCTGCGGCCCGGGCGGTTCGACTACGTCATCCCGATCGGTCCGCCGAACCCGGCCGCGCGCGCGGCGATCTGGGCCCGCTACCTGGGGCCGGCGGCCGCCGCGGTGGACCTGGACCGACTGGTGGCGGCCAGTGAGCTGTTCACGCCGGCCGACATCGAGTTCGCCGCCCGCAAGGGCGCGCAGGCCGCGTTCGAGCGCGAGGTCACCCGGCGCCGGGAAGGCGCGGCCGACACCCAGGACTTCCTCACGGCCATCGCCGCGACCCGCCCGACGCTCACCGCGCGGGCGATCGAGGAGTTCACGGCCGACATCGAGGCGTACAGCCGGATCTGAGCGCCCCGCCGGCAGGGTGGCGGGGCGCTCAGCACGGGCCGAGCCGACCGGTCCGGTGGATCCGGTCGGTCGGCTCCGGACGATCCGGACCTGTCAGAGCTGGAAGGGCTCAGAGCAGGAAGAGCTTGGCGAAGGGTGCTGAGACCCGTACCACTCGCGCGCCGAAGTCGACGAGCACGGCGACCTCTCCGGCGCCCTCGGCACCGACGACCCGGCCGAGGCCGTACTCGTCGTGGGTCACGCGGTCACCGACGGCGAATCGCTTGGGTGTCGGCGGCACCGCGGCTTTGAAGGGGCTGGTGGGCAGGTGGCGCCGAGGCGCGGCTGAATTCGTCATCCTGTCCAGTATGCGGCCGATCCGACGGGTTGGGGCAGTCCGGGGTGCCGGAATTTCGCGATCTTGGCCGTTCCGGCCGCTCGTAGCCGCCCGGTGGCACAGGTTTTCGGGAGCCCTCGGCCCCGCTCGCGGGCGCGCCCGGCCCCGGGCGCGCCCGGCTCGGGGCGCCCGCGAGCCGGGCCGACACGCCTCGGAAAGAGTCGGCGCCGCGAAAACCCCCGTTCCTGCCTTGGCCCTGCTAGAGTCAAAGTAGTTGCAGTTTTGGTTCCCATGAACTTTGTGTGCGCCTGCTGGTTTCAACCGCAGGCGCATTTTGTTTCCCGGCTCTTCCCCGGGCGGGTCCTCATCGCGGCGACGCAGAACTCGCGAGTGCGAGATTTCTGACTGCCCATTGAAGGAGTTTTTTACATGGCTCGTGGCACTGTGAAGTGGTTCAACGCGGAAAAGGGCTTCGGCTTCATCGAGCAGGAGGGTGGCGGTCCTGACGTGTTCGCCCACTACTCGAACATCAAGGCCGACGGCTTCCGTGAGCTGCTCGAGGGCCAGAAGGTCGAGTTCGACGTCACGCAGGGCCAGAAGGGCCCGCAGGCGGAGAACATTCACCCGCTCTAGTAGCTCGTAACTGCTTCAGGCAAATAGTCCTGGCAGTCCGAAGGGCTCGGACCACGCACTGCGTGGGCCGGGCCCTTCGGCATTTCCGGAATTCCGGTGCATCGCGTTTCCGGGGTGCCGCCAAGGGGTGGCTCAGGCCTCCCGGGCGTCGAGGAAGTCCACGTCGAGTCGGCTCAGCTGATCGGCGTCGGCGACTACGTCGATCGTGGTGATCCGGCCGTCGGTGATGGTGAAGCGGAGCGCGCCGCGCAGCTGCCCGCCCGGCGCCCAGGCGGCGCCCACCACGCCGTCCAGCAGCGCGGTGCGGGCGTCCTGGGCCCGTCCGAGGAAGGCGTTGAGGACGGAGGCCCGGCCGTGCAGCTCGTGCTCCGCCCCCAGCAGTGGGACGGCCCGGTCGGCGCGGAGCACCACGTCCGGGTCCAGGACGGCGAGCAGGGCGTCGAAGTCGCCTCCCCTGGCGGCACCGAGGAAGGCGTCGACGACCGCGCGGCGCCGGGCCTGGTCGCGCTCGGTGACCGGGTCCGGGGCACGGCCCTGCACCCGGCGTCGCGCCCGACTGGCCAGCTGCCGGGTGGCGGCGGGGGTGCGGTCCAGGATGGTCGCGATGTCCTCGAACGGCACGGCGAACAGGTCGTGCAGCACGAAGGCCAGCCGCTCGGCGGGCCCCAAGGCGTCGAGGACGACCAGCAGCGCCAGGCCGACCGAGTCGGCGAGCAGCGCCGCGTGCTCGGGATCCGTGCCCTCCTCCGCGCCGTCGGCCGGCAGGTCGGCCCCCGGGGCCTCCAGCGGGCCCTCCCGGCGGGCGGTGCGGGAGCGCAGCATGTCCAGGCAGACCCGGCCGACCACGGTGGTCAGCCAGCCGCCCAGGTTCTCCACGCCGCTGGTGTCGGTGCGGTGCAGCCGCAGCCAGGCCTCCTGCACCGCGTCGTCGGCCTCGTTGAGTGAGCCCAGCACCCGGTAGGCGACCGCCCTGAGGTGGTTGCGGTGGGCCTCGAAGGCCGCGGCCAGGAGTTCATTCTCGTTCTCGTTCTCGTGCTCGCTCATCGGTCACACCTTCCCGTCGGGATCCGTCAGTGCTGTGACGGACCAGTCGACCGCGATGTGACAGGACGGCGCGGTGCGGCACGACAACAGGAGACGAACAGTGACGCAGGCTCGCATGCAGAACCCGGCCGTGGTCATCCCCGAGGCGCTGCCGGCCATCCTCGACGTGTTCAAGGCAGCGAAGAAGGGCGGCGTACCGGAGACCACCCTCGAACTCGTCCACCTGCGGGTGAGCCAGATCAACGGCTGCAGCGCCTGCGTGGACGCGGGGTCGCGCAGCGCGCGGAAGGCGGGCGAGAGTGACGATCGGCTCTTCGCGGTGGCCGCCTGGCGCGAGACCCCCTACTTCACCGATGCCGAGCGCGCCGCGCTGGCCCTGGCCGAGGCGGCCACCCGGCTCGCCGACCGCGCCGACCCGGTGCCGGACGAGATCTGGGACCAGGCCGCCGAGCACTACGACGAGAAGGGGCTGGCCTCGCTCACCCTCATGATCGCCGTGACCAACCTCTTCAACCGCCTGAACGCCACCACCCGCCAGATCGCCGGAGCCGCCTGGTAGAGCGGGCCGCACCGCCCGGGTGCGGCCGGCTCTCAGCCGCGCCGGGCCTGGGCGGTGGCCAGGGTCAGCCAGTCCAGGTACCACTCGCCGAAGCCGACACGGCGGCCGTCACCGGCGGAGAGCGGCTTGAGGGGGATGTCACACGCCCGGTAGTCCAGCCAAATGCTGCCGCGCTCCGGCCCGGACACGACCAGCCAGGCGTAGTAGCCGCAGCCTTCGTGGCTCAGGCGGATCGCCCCGGCGGTCATGGCCGCGTCGAGCTCCTCCCACTCCTCGTCCCAGGCGCGGGACGCCGCGCGATACGACTGCTCGTCAGGAAGCCGCTCGCGCTCGGCTCGCGGGCGTCGAGCTCCTCCGCCCTGCGTTCCCGCTCCGCCACGGACGGGAACGGCCGTTCGAGCAGCGTGCCGGCATTTCGATATCCCCGGCCCTCGACCCAGTGCCACCCCCGCTCGTCGCGTCGCAGGGGAAACACCCCGTAGTGCGGGCCTGCTCCGCCCGCGCCCACGTCGAGGAGGAAGGCGCGGTAGTCCGGCGGAAAGGAGACGCCGAGGTCGCTCTCGGCCTCGATCACCTCGGACTCGCTGAGCCGGGGCTCCAGCAGGAAGTCGTGCCCGGAACCCTGCCGGCGGGCACCGAAGACCTCCGCCGCGTGCGAGGCCTCCCGCAGCGCCAGCACCTGCTCCCGGACCCCCGACCAGTCCACCCCTGAGTCCACGAGTTGCCGCTCCCCTGCCTCGTTCGTCACCGCGCCGCACTTCGCGCGATCGTGTCAGCCCCGGCGGGCGGGCAGCAACGGGATTCCGACGGCACGGGGCCGCCGGCGCCGGACGGCACTTGCTCAGCCATTCGCGGTTGCCGCGACGATCCTTGGAGCGCGGGAGGACGGTGACCGTCCGCCGTCTCATTGGCGTCGAACACAAAAACGCCCCCGAAGCGGGCTGCTTCGAGGGCATCGTGCCTGGTCAGGCGTGGTGGCCAGGGCCGGGGTCGAACCGGCGACCTTCTGCTTTTCAGGCCAAGCCGAGGCGGTGAGACCGCGAACATCGAGCCGAGCCACCCGGAGGGGAGTACCGTCTCGCCGATGCGCGGCAGGGCTTCGAACAGCGCGTCGAGGAGGCGCTCGGGGTCCTCCAGTAGGCGCGCGTTCTTCTTGACGGGCACCAGGCGGCCGCCGGTGACCCGGAGCAGCCGGGCCGCCTTGGCCCATTCGACCAGCAAGTTCAGGTGGTACAGCTCCTGGCTGGACTTGGTCTTGAAGGTCCTGTCACCGATGGCCGGGTCGATGGTGTCGCCGGTCTCCAGGAGTGTGACCAGGGTCCGCGCGTCCGCGAGGGTGACCTTGCCCGTCTGGGTGAGCTTGCGTCCCGCGCCGATCCAGCTGACGAGACCTCGGACCTGCTCGACGGTGCGTGGCTGCTCGGGTTCCATCGCCGCTTCCTGTCTGCTCAGACCTTGAGGATTCCATCATCGAGGATCGGCATTCCCGTTAGGCTCGCGGCGATGAGCGAGTACCAGTACTACGAGTTCCTGGCGATCGACCGACCGCTGACCAGCGACGAGCAGGAGCAGCTGCGGTCGCTGTCCACCCGGGCCCGGATCACCGCGACCAGCTTCACCAACGAGTATCAGTGGGGCAACTTCCGCGGTGACCCTCGGCGGATGGTGGAGCAGTACTACGACGCCCACCTCTACCTGACCAACTGGGGCACCCACCAGGTGATCCTGCGCCTGCCCAAGGGGCAGCTCACGCTGCGGGCGCTGGACCCGTACTGCTTCGACGAGTGCGTCGAGGCATGGACGACCAAGACCCACCTCGTCCTGGACCTGCGCAGCGAGGACGAGAGCGGGGACTGGGACGAGGGTGCCGAGGACTCGCTCGGTGCCATCGCCGGAGTGCGGGCCGAGCTGGCCGCCGGGGATCGCCGCGCCCTGTACCTCGCATGGCTGTCCGCCGTCGGCGCCTGGGCACTCCAGGAGGACGACGAGGAGGCCTACCGGGCGGCGGTCGAGCCCCCGGTCCCGGCCGGGCTCGACCGGCTCACCGCACCGCAGCGAGCGCTCGCGGACTTCCTGCGCGTTGATGCCGACCTGCTGGCGGTCGCCGCCCAGGCCAGCCCGCCCGCCCCCGAGCCTCCGAAGAGGCCCGGGAAGAAGGAGCTGGAACCGCAGATCGCCGCACTCCCCGACAAGGAGAAGAACGACCTCCTGCTGCGCCTGGCCCTGGGCAGTGAGGCGCAGCTGGGCGCCGAACTGCTGCGCCGCCTGCGCGGCGAACCGGTTGCCGCGCCCGTGCCGGGGCAGCGATCCGCAGCTGAACTGCTGGACGCAGCGCACGCGCGGGCCGCCGGGCGCCGACAGCGCGCCGAGCGGGTTCGAGACGAGGCGCGGGCAACGAAGCTGACCGCCCTGGCCGCCGACGAGGAGGCGATCTGGCGGGAGGTCGAGAACCACGTCGCCCGCAAGCAGGTGGCCCGCTACGACGCCGCAGTGGCCCTTCTGGTCGAGCTCCGCGATGCCTGTGACCACGTCGGACGCGGACTTGAGTTCCGGCAGCGGCTGGCCGCGCTCCGCGAGGAGCACCGGCACCTGCCTGGCCTGCTGCGCAGACTCGACGACCGGGTGCTGCGCGGCTGACGCCTTCCTTCCGTTCGCGGAGCTCGCCGAGGGGCACCCGTGCCCGTGGGCCGTGGCCAAGCGGCTGAAACACCGAGTGCAGGCATTTCGCAAGCGTTGCAGCTAGAATGCCTGCATGACTGCGATCACGATTCGTGAAGTCCCGGACCCGATTCTCGAAACCCTCAAGCTCAAGGCGGCCAAGGCGGGGAAGAGCCTCCAGGCGTACCTGCTCGACCTCGTCACCCGCGAGGCGGCCACGCCGACGTTGGCCGAGATGATGGCCCGCCTCGACCGGGAGACCCGTGCCGACGTCAGTACCTCTGACATCCTCGCCGCGATCGATGACGGGCGGGAGCGTCGGTGAATTCGAGCGTTGTCATTGATTGCTCTGCGCTGGTGCGGGTGCTCACCGACCACGGCCCCGCCGGCCACGCCGTCCGCGACCGACTCCGCGGGGTAGATGCGCTCGCCGCCCCTGGCCTGCTCGACTACGAACTCGTGTCGGCTCTCTTCGGCATGGTGCGGGGCGGCAAGCTCGCGGAGAAGGAAGCGGTGAAGGCCGTAGCCGACTACCAGGCACTCGCCATCACGCGACACGAGACGCTGATCCTCTGGCAGCGGGTGCGAGAACTGCACCACAACATCAGTGCATATGACGCCCAGTATGTGGCGCTCGCCGAGACCCTCGGCGTGCCGCTCGTCACCAGCGATGCCCGAATCCAGCGCAGCGGTGCGGCCAAGTGCACCATCGAGGTCTTTGCCTAGCCGCTGGTGAAGGCGGGCCGGAGCAGGGCAACGACCGTCCGCTGCGCCGTTGGCGTCAACCGGCACGAAAATGCCCCCGAAGCGAGCTGCTTCGAGGGCATCGTGCCTGGTCAGGCGATGTGGCCAGGGCCGGGGTCGAACCGGCGACCTTCCGCTTTTCAGGCGGACGCTCGTACCAACTGAGCTACCTGGCCGTACTGCACCATCCCTTGCGGGATGAGCGATCCTGACGGGACTTGAACCCGCGACCTCCACCTTGACAGGGTGGCGAGCTAACCAACTGCTCCACAGGACCTTGACAGAGCCTTGCGACCCTGGACTGTACTACGGGTGACGCTGCCTTGCTGTACTGCGTGCCCCCAACGGGATTCGAACCCGTGCTACCGCCTTGAAAGGGCGGCGTCCTGGGCCACTAGACGATGAGGGCTTTCGGCCCGCCCGGCTGTGTTCCAGCGGTCGGGGACGTCGAGAAGCATATGGGATGCGGGCGGGAACGCCAAAACGGTTTCGGCCGGTCGGGCCGGGGCTGTCGCTCGGGGCCGCGGCGCCTGACGGGTCAGGACCAGCCGAGTTCGTGCAACTCGTGGTCGTCGAAGCCGAAGTGGTGGGCGACCTCGTGGATCACGGTGGTGCGGACCTCGGCGACGACCAGCTCCCGGGTCTCGCACAGGCGCAGGGTGGGGCCGCGGTAGATGATGATCCGATCGGGGAGGACGCCGGCGTACCACTCGCCCCGCTCGGTGAGGGGAGTGCCCTCGTAGAGCCCGAGCAGCTCCGGGTTCGCCGGGTCGGGTTCGTCCTCGACGAAGACGGCGACGTTGTCCATCATCGCCGCCAGCTGCGGGGGGATCTGGTCGAGCGCGTCGCTGACCAGCGATTCGAAATCGTCCCGGCTCATGTCCACGGGCCCATTGTCGTGGCCCGGGTGAGGGTGTGCCAGGTGATGGCCCGTCCGATCGGCCGCGGTGCGCGTCCGGTCGGCGGGCGATCCGCCGTCGCACGGGCCGTGTCCCCCGGGCCTGACGGGCGTTGGGCACCGCAAGGGCCGCGGGTCGGTGCGGCCGGGTGGGGCGTGTGGGAGAGGCGGCGGCAATGGTTCCGACGGGTACGAGCTGGCGTTCGAGTCACCGGGATGCGGCGGCGCGGGCCGTGGCCGGGCGGGTGCGGGCGAGCGGCGAGCGGGTCTCGGTGGCGGCGCGGGTGCGCGGTGCCCGGGCGGCGGCCGTCGCGCGGGCGGCTCGCGGGGCGAGCGGCTCCCGCGGGTCGGAGCGGGCGGCGGTGTTCCGCTCGGTGGCGGTCCGCACGGCTGTGCTGGCGCTGGCCGGGCTGAGCGCGGCCGGGTGCATGGAGGTGGGTTCGGGGGCGAACCAGCAGCCGGTCGGGCACGCCTCGGGGCCGGCCGGTTCGAGCGGGCGGCCGTCCGGCGGAGCGAGCCCGAGCGGGCGGTCCGCCGGACGGGCGGAGCGGCCGGGCGGGAACCGGGGGGAGAACGCTTCGGGCGCCGGCTCGGCGGGTGCGGCGGGCGGCGGCGAGGTGGCTCCGGTGAGCGACCCGAGTCCGGGCGTGTCACCGGCGCCCGGCCTGCCCGGGGGCGTGGTCGCCGTGCCCGCGCCCCCGCCGGAGGCCAACCAGCCGGGGGCGCCCGGTGGCGGCGCGGGCGCCGGGGCGGCGGGCGGTGCGCCAGGAGCCGGCGATGGCCAGCGCAGCGGCCAGACCTCGGGCTCGGGCGGCTCCGGCGGCGCGGGCGGCGCCACCGCAGGGGCCGGTGCGCCGAGCGCGGGAGCCGGTGGCGGGAGCGGCACGGCCGGCGGCGGTGCGGGCTCGGCCGGCGGCGCGTCCGCGAGCCCGGGCGGCTCGGCCGGGGCGACCGGCTCCGGTGGCGCGGGCGGCGTGGCGGGTGGCGGGGCGTCGGGCGGTGGAGCATCGGAGAGCCCCGGCTCCTCCGGCGGCTCGACCGCGGGCGGTGGACACCCGTCCGGCCCGCCGGCGTCCCAGTCCGCCGTGCCCGCCCCGTCGGCCGGCGGGGCCGGTGGCGGCAGCGGCAGTGGCGGTGGCAGCGGATCGAGTGGCGGAGCGGGAAGCGGATCCGCTGCCGGGGGTGCCGGTTCGGCCGCACATTGACGGGTCGACCAGCGCATTTGCCTTCGGAGTCATGGTTCGTCTATGGTGGTAGATCGTTCGTTTGATTCATTTGTCTGGCGCCCTTTACCCATCTGGCGCCCTTGGCGCGTTCCGGCGATCCGTGGCTGACCGCATAGAGGCGGTTGTAAGTCAGAACCCCGGACTTTGGCGCGTGCCACTTCCGGAAGGTTTTGCATGTCTCTCGTTGACGACGACCGCTTCGTCATGCCCGCGTCCGCCCAGAGCGAGCTCATCGGCCAGGACGAAGCCCTCGACGCCGCCACCGACCTGATCGACACCGACTCCCTTGCCGCCTTCGAGGCCGATGAGGCCATCGAGGCCGGCGACACCGCCGAGACCGAGACCGCCGAGGCGGAGCCGACCATCACGTTCGGTGACCTCGGCCTGCACGACGACGTCGTGCGTGCCCTCGCCAAGCGCGGTGTGACCACCCCGTTCCCGATCCAGGCCGCGACCATCCCGGACGCGCTGGCCGGCAAGGACGTGCTGGGCCGCGGTCGCACCGGCTCCGGCAAGACCCTGAGCTTCGGCCTGCCGCTGCTCACCCGCCTCGCCGACGGCGAGCGCACCAAGCCCAAGCACCCCCGCGGCCTGATCCTGGTGCCGACCCGCGAGCTGGCCATGCAGGTCGCCGACGCGCTGGAGCCGTTCGGCTCGGTGCTCGGCCTCAAGCTCAAGGTCGTCTGCGGCGGCACCTCGATGTCCAACCAGATCTACGCGCTGGAGCGCGGTGTCGACGTCCTGGTCGCCACCCCCGGCCGCCTGCGCGACCTGATCAACCGCGGCACCGCCAAGCTCGCCGACGTCCAGACCGTGGTGCTCGACGAGGCCGACCAGATGGCCGACATGGGCTTCCTGCCCGAGGTCACCGAGATCCTCGACCAGGTGCCGGCCGGCGGCCAGCGCCTGCTCTTCTCCGCCACCCTGGAGAACGAGATCGACAGCCTGGTCAAGCGCTACCTGAGCAACCCGGTCACCCACGAGGTCGACGCGGCCCAGGGCGCGGTCACCACCATGAGCCACCACATCCTCGTGGTGAAGCCCAAGGACAAGGCGCCGATCACCAACGCGATCGCCGCCCGCAAGGGCCGCACGATCATCTTCGTCCGCACCCAGATGGGGGCCGACCGGGTCGCCGAGCAGCTGATCGAGGCCGGGGTCAAGGCCGACGCGCTGCACGGCGGCATGACCCAGGGCGCCCGTACCCGGGTGCTGGGCGACTTCAAGGACGGCTACGTCAACGTGGTCGTGGCCACCGACGTCGCCGCTCGCGGTATCCACGTGGACGGCATCGACCTGGTGCTCAACGTGGACCCGGCCGGGGACCACAAGGACTACCTGCACCGCTCCGGCCGCACCGCTCGGGCCGGTCGCTCGGGCGCCGTCGTCACCCTGGTGCTGCCGCACCAGCGCCGCGGCGTCTTCCGCCTGATGGAGGACGCGGGCGTCGACGCCTCGCGCCACATCCTGGACCACGCCTTCGACGCCGAGGTCGCCAAGATCACCGGTGCCCGCTCGCTGGTCGAGGTCCAGGCGGAGAGCGCCTCGGGCATCGCCGGTGCGGCGGAGCGCGAGGTCGCCGAGATGAGCCGTCAGCTGGAGCGCGCGCAGCGCCGGGCGACCGAGCTGCGCGAGGAGGCCGACCGGCTGTCGGCGCGCGCGGCGCGCGAGCGGGCCGAGCTGGGCATCGAGGACGAGGCGCCGGCCGCCGAGGCCGTGACCGAGGGTGCGGAGGCCGTGGCGGCCCAGGCAGCCGAGGTCGCACCGGTGCGCGAGGTGCGCGAGCCCCGTGAGGAGCGGACGCCGGCCTACCGCGAGGCGCGCAACGACCGTCCGTCGTTCGGCGACCGTGGCGGGCGTGACCGCGACGACCGTGGTGGTCGTTCGTCCGGTGACCGTGACAACCGTGGTGGCTTCGGTGGCGGTCGTGACCGCGACGACCGTCCGGCCCGTTCCTTCGGTGACCGTGACAACCGTGGCGGCTTCGGTGGCGGTCGTGACCGTGACGACCGTGGCGGCCGTTCGTTCGGTGACCGTCCGGCCCGTTCGTTCGGTGACCGTGACAACCGTGGCGGTTTCGGTGGCGGTCGTGACCGCGACGACCGTCCGGCCCGTTCCTTCGGTGACCGTGACAACCGTGACAACCGTGGCGGCTTCGGTGGCGGTCGTGACCGTGACGACCGTGGCGGCCGTTCGTTCGGTGACCGTCCGGCCCGTTCGTTCGGTGACCGTGACAACCGTGGTGGCTTCGGTGGCGGTCGTGACCGCGACGACCGTCCGGCCCGTTCCTTCGGTGACCGTCCGGCCCGCTCGTTCGGTGACCGTGACAACCGCGGTGGCAGTGGCAGCGGCAACGGCGGCAGCACCAGCCGTCCGTTCGCCCGCCGTGACGACCACCGCTCGGGCGGTCGTCCGCAGGGTGGCTCCTTCGGCGGCGACCGCGACCGCGGTGGCTTCGGTGGCGGCCGTTCCTTCGGTGACCGTGACAACCGCGGTGGCAGCGGCAGCGGCGGCGGCTTCAACGGCGGCGACCGCAAGCCGCGTTGGAAGAACTGACGCAGGCTGATCGGCTGATCGCCTGATCAACTGATCGCATGGCGGGCCCGTTCCACTCCGGTGGGGCGGGCCCGCTGTCGTTCCCGGCGCCGTTACTCGGTGGCGGGTGGCGGCGATGGCCCCTACCGTCAGCGGGATGAGCAGCAGACTGCATCAAGTGGCCCGGGAGAACGAGGAGATCGCGGAGCGCGGCGACTACCGGGCGGCCGGTGGCAGAGCGGTGGCGGTCGGTGGGGCGCTGGCGGCGGCCCGGGCCGGCACCGTCGCGTACGGGCCGGGGCCGGATGACGTCCCGCCAGGCGCTCCGGCCGCCGTCCCCGCTCCCGGCCCCGGCGACTTGGCCGCTGAGCTCACCGCCGGGCCCACCGCCGGGCTCACCGTCGGGCTCACCGTCGAGGTCACCGCCGAGGGCAGCCTGGAGGCCGCCGACCGGCTGGTGCGGGCCGGTGGCACGGCGCTGCCCCGGGTCGGCGTCCTCAACTTCGCCTCCGCGCGCAATCCCGGCGGCGGCTACCTGCGCGGTGCCCGGGCGCAGGAGGAGGACCTGTGCCGGACCGCCCTGCTCTACCACTGCCTGCTGGCGGCACCCGACCACTACGCGGCGCACCGCGCCTCGACCGACCTCCGGTACAGCCACCGGGTGATCTTCTCGCCGGACGTGCCGGTGATCCGCGACGGGCACGGTGCGCTGCTGGCGCGGCCGTATCCCGTCTCGTTCCTGACCGCTGCCGCGCCCAACGCCGGCCAGCTGGCGCTGCGCGGTGAAACCGCCGACCTGCGCGGGCTGCTGGCCGAGCGGGCCACCCGGGTGCTCGCGGTGGCGGCCCGGCACGAGGTGCGGCAGCTGGTGCTGGGGGCGTGGGGGTGCGGGGTGTTCCGCAACGATCCGGCGCAGGTCGCGGAGGCCTTCGCGGTCGCGCTGGCCTCGTACGGGGCGGCGTTCGAGCGCGTGGTCTTCGCGGTCCGGGACCGCTCGCCGGTCTCGGCGAACCGGGCGGCCTTCGAGGCGCGGTTCGGGGGTGTGACCCGGGGGCGTGACTCAGGAGCGTGACTCAGGTGCGTGACTCAGGGTGGGGGCGTGACTCGGGGCGGGCGTCCTTGGGGTGGGGGCCGGTCAGCGGTTGGTGAGGTTGGTCCCCACCATCACCAGCACTCCGCAGCAGGCGAGTGCCGCGACCAGGCCGAAGCCGATGGCGGTCATGGCCGGCCCCTTGGCGGCGAACCTCTGCCGCACCGAGGCGTCGAGCCCGAAGTTCAGCGGATTGTCGGGCAGGTGGCGGACCGGGACCGGAGCGTCGTCCAGTGGGTAGGCCTCCCGGCTGTGGGTGCGCAGGTCGACCCCGGTCACCTGCTCGCCGCCGGCCGCGGTGAAGCTGAGCACCGGGTGGTAGCGGTGCGCGCCGTCCCCGCCGCCGTCCACCACCAGGGTTGCGACGATCCGTCCACAGCCGACAACTCCCTTGTCCCGCAGCCTGGTACACCGCTCGAACCGGCTCGCGCGACGGGTCAGCACGGTGGCGGTGGTCAACGCGAGGCCGGACGCGGCGAGTACCGCGCTGGTCGCGATCGCGTCCGGATCGGTCCACCGGGTCAGCACCAGCGCGACCGAACCCAGGGTCATCACCAGCAGGCTGGTCAGCGCCACGTCGAACACGCTGGTCTGCGGCCCGATCTGGAACCGGTCCGGCGTACCGGGCAGATACCGCACCGCGATCGGCTGCCCGGGCCAGCCGGCCAGCGGCACCCGCCCGCACGAGGGCGACCCGATCACCTCGCGCTCCGAGGCGGGATCGGTGAACCGCACCAGCGGGAGCAACGTGGCGGACCCTCCCCGCTCCTGGACCTGGACCTCGGCGACCGTGCCCTGCACCTCGGTGCCGCGCCGAGCGAACCTGGTAAGTCCCAGGGCGATCGCCGGCACCCCCATCACCAGCAGCGCCAAGCCGGCCCACCAGCAGCCCAGCAGAACCTCGTGCCCGCCCCGGCCCATCGCCGTCCCCCTGTCCGCCGACGCCCGTCCCCGACGTCCTACCCCGGCTCCCCGCCCCCGGCCGCGACTGCCTGTGACCCCCGGCGGCCTCCTGGGTAGCCACTCTGATCCTGCCCCGTTCCCGCCCCGCTGTCACCAGGGCCTGCCCCGCTCCGCACGAGGCCTCCTTACGGGACGCGCTCAGCTCCGCCCGCGCGTGGCCAGCACCGAAGCGGCGGTCACCGCACCGGTCACCGCGAACACCGACGGCCAGGCCCCGATCCTCTTCGCCAGCGGATGCGACCCCCCGAACGCCGCCACGTACAACCCCGTCAGCGCCACCGCAGCCCCACCCCCCGCCTCCCGCCGCCACCGGTACGCCGCCCCCGCCCCGGCCGCCACCAGCACGACACCCCCGAGCTGCCGGTTGCCGCTCCAACGGGCCGTGCCGTAGCCGCCGAGGAGGCCGGCGGCGGCGATGAGGGTGGTGGTGGGGAAGGTGGTGGGGGGCTTGGGCATGGGGGGCTCCTATCGATAGTTGTGGCGTCAGTAGCCTGGCTCCGACCCTAACTGTTATTCGTGCCGCTCTGGTTGGCAGTGGCGTGCTGGTATCCGGTTTCGTGTGGCCAGATCACCGAGATGGCGAGGTCCGCACAGAGCGAAAGGAGATCCGGCCGCGGCTTGCCGGGCACCAGGAGCGCCAGCTCCGGGCGGGGATCGATGAAGCGTCGATAGTCCAGGAGTTGACCGATGCCCATGCGGATGGCTTCGCGGGTTATTGATCCCTTGGCCTCGATCAGTAGGTTCTCGGTCGAGTTGAAGATATCGCTGTAGAGAGAACTGCTCTCGCCGGGCTGAGTGATGCGCTTGCGAGTGAGCCGGTGTCCGGTGGACTCCATGTGGCGGCAGTACTCCTGGACGAGTGCAGATTCAATGCGTGAAAAGCTCCTCGGCTCCGCGGAAGGGGAGATGAGGATCGTCTTGGTTTTATGCGCTTCAATTTCGATGTCTTCCACCGTGACCGTGGCTTCTTGTTCGGGTGTGGCGGTCGGGGCATGCGGCAGGACAGGGCCACCAGCCAGGACGTCACTCACTGGCTCAAGTCGGAAGGTGATGACCGTGCGCAGCGGGCCGCCGTTCGTTTCGGGCGCCTCGGTGAAGCGGTATGGAACATCGGAGGCCAGGGAGAACTGGCCGTGGTAAACGTGAAGGCTGTCAGGGCTCGCCAGGAATAGGTGAACGGCTCGCTGATCCTTTTGGTGGTGCAGGAGAGCTTTATTTCCCTGTGAGGAGAGCTGTTGAGGGCCAATCTGGCCCTCTCCGCAGTAATAGAATATTCCATCGGGACCCCAGCCGTCATGGTAGCCATGATGGCGACCCTTGGCGGGATTGCTGAAGAGCAGGATCACTGGTTCGCGTCGGCAGTGCGCAATTCCGCTCTGCCGACTGCCACCGAAGGCGTCGTGCAGTTCGGTTCGGCGATACTTCTTGCCAAGAACAAGCTCCATGGCTCTCCCTCGCACTGTATGTCTCTTGCGGACCCTGATCATCGCATCGTTGGCTGACGGTCGGCTGACTTGCTGCCCAGCAGCCGTGCTAGAAAGGCGCTCGCTGTCCCGCAGTGGGCAGGAGCAGGATGGTGCGGAGTTGATGGTCAGCGTAGCTACTGCCGTGAGGCAAGGGGGAGTCATGCACGTACTGCTCTCCGGGGTGGTCGGGTCGACCGCGTACGGGTTGGCGCGGGTCGGGTCGGATGTGGATCGGCTCGGGGTGTTCGCGGTGGCGACGGGGGAGTTGCACGGGTTGCGGCGGCCGGTGGAGTCGGTGGTGAGTACGGGGCCGGACCGGACGTGGCACGAGGTGGCGAAGTGGTGCCGGCTGGCGTTGGTGTGCAATCCGACGGCGTCCGAACTCGTATGGTTGCCGGGGGAGTTGTACGAGGAGCGGACGCCGTTGGGGGAGGAGCTGATCGGGCTGCGGGAGCGGTTCCTGAGTGCGGGGGCGGTGCGCTCGGCGTATCTCGGGTACGCGGGGCAGCAGTTCCGCAAGCTGCGGACCAGGCAGGCCGGGCCGCGGGCGGCCAAGCACGCGCGACACCTGGTGCGGCTGCTGGAGCAGGCGGTGGGTCTGCACGAGAGCGGGGAGCTGCGGGTGCGGCTCGCCGACCCCGAGCGGGTGCGTGAGCTGGGGGAGCGGATCGCGGAGTCTCCGGAGGTGGCGGGGCCGCTGCTGGCGGAGGCCGAGCGGCGGCTGGACCGCCCGGGAGCGCTGCCCGCCGCGCCGGACGAGGCGCCGGTGGAGGACTGGCTGCGCCGGGTGCGGTTGGCGTATCTGGCGGCCGGCTGAGTGGTGGGACGCGCGGCGCGGTAATCCGCTGGCCGACTCGCGGGGATGACCCGGTACGATCGTCGCGGCAGGCTTGCAGTCGGCCACGGGGCGCTAGCTCAATCGGCAGAGCTGCGGACTTTTAATCCGTAGGTTCAGGGTTCGAGCCCCTGGCGCCCCACTCCAGGAGACCAGGTCGGACGATGTCCGGCCTGGTCTTCCGTGTTCTGTGGCCTTGGCGGGGATCTGTCAAGGGGGCAATTGGCGGACGGCGGCGGTTCGGCGGTGCGCGCGGGTGCGCGGGTGGGAGTCGGCGCAGGTCGCGGGCGGTTTGGCAGTTCGGGTGATTGGTTAGTACACACAATCCTCGCACAGCCGGTATGTTGACCAGCCGTCAGATCCACCCCCGTCCGAGCCGTAGATCGGAAGATCCCGTTGAGCGGTTGGAACACGCAAGTCTGCATCGTCGGCGTCGGCCCGCGCGGTCTGTCGGTCCTGGAGCGGATCTGCGCGAACGGGCGGGCCGGGCTGGTGGCGGGCCGGATCACGGTGCACCTGGTGGATCCGGCGTCGCCGGGGCCGGGCCGGGTGTGGCGGACCGAGCAGTCCCGCCACCTGCTGATGAACACGGTGGCCTCCCAGGTCACCGTCTTCACCGACCGCAGTGTCGAGCTGGCGGGGCCGGTGGAGGAGGGGCCGAGCCTGTACGAGTGGGCCAGGTCGTTGGTGGAGGAGGGTGCTGGGGAGGGTGGCGGGGAGTACGACGCCGGGACGCTCACCGAGGCCCGCGCCCTCGACCCGGACTCCTACCCCACCCGCGCCTTCTACGGGCGCTACCTGAGCTGGGCGTTCGCGCGCATCGTGGCCGGCGCACCGCCCGCGATCACGATCCGTACCCACCGCGCCCGGGCGGTCGCGCTGGACGACGACTACGACGCGGGCGACCGGGTCCAGCGCCTGCTGCTCGACGACGGCAGCGTGCTGGCCCCGCTGGCCGCCGTGGTGCTGGCGCAGGGCCACGTGCCGCGCCGGGCCACCCGCGAGGAGGCACGGCTGGCGGCCTTCGCGGCCGAGCACCGGCTGACCTACGTCGAGCCGTCGAACCCGGCGGACCTGGATCTGGACCTGTCGGCCGTCGCGCCCGGCGAGCCGGTCCTGTTGCGTGGGCTGGGCCTCAACTTCTTCGACCACATGGCCCAGTTCACCCTCGGTCGGGGCGGCCGCTTCGAGCGGGTCGACGGGGGGCTGGTCTACCGGCCTTCCGGGCGCGAGCCGAAGCTGTTCGCGGGCTCCCGGCGTGGCGTCCCTTACCACGCGCGCGGCGACAACGAGAAGGGTCCGCACGGGCGTTACCTGCCCAGGCTGCTCACCGCGGAGCTGATCGACCGGCTGCGCGAGCAGGCCGGCCCGGTCGGCTGGGTGCACTTCGACGCGGACCTGTGGCCGTTGATCGCCAAGGAGGTGCAAGGCGTCTACTACGCCGCCCTGTTGGCCGAGCGCGGGTCGGGCGTCGAGCGCGGGACGGGTGCTGGGGAGCACGGAGCCGACGGGCAGGCCGGGGAGCGGGCCGCGGGCGCCGAGCGCGCGGAAGGCTTCCTGGAGCGCTACCTGGCGATCGACGAGCCCGCGCGGCAGGACGCGCTGCTGACCGCCTTCGGCATCGAGGAGGGCGAGCGCTGGGACTGGGCGAAGCTCGCCCGGCCGTACGGCGAGCGGAAGTTCGCCGACCTCGCCGAGTACCGCGACTGGCTGCTCGGCTACCTGCGCCAGGACCTGCGCGAGGCTCGCAAGGGCAATGTCAGCGGCCCGCTCAAGGCGGCCCTGGACGTGCTGCGCGACCTGCGCAACGAGATCCGCCTCGCGGTGGACCACGGCGGCATCGAAGGCGGCTCCTACCGCGATGAGTTGGCCGGCTGGTACACGCCGCTCAACGCCTTCCTCTCGATCGGTCCGCCGCCCTCGCGCACCGAGGAGCTGATCGCGCTGATCGAGGCCGGAGTGGTCGAACTCACCGGCCCGGGGCTGGAGGTGGCCACCGCGCCGGACGGCTCCGGCTTCCTCGCCACCTCCACGCGGATCCCCGGACGGCCGCTGCGGACCCGGGTGCTGATCGAGGCCCGGCTGCCGGAGCCGGACCTGCTGCGCACCGTCGACCCGCTGCTGCGCCACCTGCTGAGCACGGGGCAGTGCCGGCCGTTCCGGATCGACTGCGCGCGCGGACCGCAGTACGAGACCGGTGGCCTGGCGGTCACCGGGCGCCCGTACCACCTGGTCGACGCGGCCGGGCGGGCCCATCCGCGGCGCTTCGCGTTCGGGGTGCCGACCGAGGCGGTGCACTGGGTGACGGCGGCCGGGATCCGGCCCGGGGTCGGCTCGGTGATCCTCGCCGACTCCGACGCCATCGCTCGCGCGGTGCTCGCGCTCGCCCGGGAGCGGCACGCCGAGGCGGTGCTGCCGGAGGCCGTTCCGCAGGGCGTGGCGCAGGGCGTGGCGCAGGCCGTTCCGCAGGGCGTGGCGCAGGGGCTTCCGCAGCAGGGCGGCGCGCGTGGTCCACTCGCGAACTCCGCGCTCTGACGATCAGGCAGTCCATCGCGGGATCGGCCGGTCAGCCGGTCAGACGGACAGGCAGTCAGGCAGTCAGGCGGTCGGGCAGTCGGGCGGTCAGGAGCCGTACGAGACGGTCAGGAAGGCCGTCATCGCCAACAGCGGCGCCAGGGGCGTGAGTAGGCAGAACAGCCCGCCCAGGGCCGGCCTGCCGGCCTGCCGGGAGGTGATCCAGGCCGTCGTGGCCAGTGGTGCGCAGGCGAGCATCGAGACCAGCGCCACGGCAAAGTGGCCGTCGATGCCCGGGCAGCCGCCCTCGGGGCACGCGTCCGTACTGAGGGCGGCGGCCAGCGCGATCAGGCCGTCCAGCGCGAGCAGCGCGGCGGCGATCGCGGTGCTGACGGCCGGGATGATCCACCAGTGGCGGCGGGGCGGGGTGCTCATGGCACGAGCATCGCCCAGGCCGCCTGCCGCGGGTCAGCGTCGGGCTACTCGGTCGGGCTGAGTACCCGTGCTCAGGCCGGGCCCGTCGGGAGCCCCAACTCCCTGCCCGCGCCGAGCGGCGCGAAGTGCCGTGCCACCTCGGCCGCGGACACCTCGGCCAGGGTGGCCGGCGACCAGCGGGGGTTGCGGTCCTTGTCGACCACCTGGGCCCGGATGCCCTCGACGAAGTCGGGCGAGCTCAGCCCGGCGAGCGAGACCCGGTACTCCTGGTTCAGCGCGGCCGCCAGCGAGGGCAGTTCGCGGGCCCGGCGCAGCGCGGCCAGCGTGACCTTCAGCGCGGTGGGCGACTTGGCGCCGATCAGCTCGGCGGCCTCCTTGGCCTCGGGCAGCCCGGCGGCCAGTAGCCGGGCGACGATCTCCTCCACCGTGTCGGCCGCGTAGCAGGCGTCGATCCAGTCGCGCTGCTCGGCCAGCGGCGCCGGACCCGCGTCCTCGGCGAACCGCGCCACGGCGTCGGCCGGTTCGAGGTCGGCCAGGGCGGCGGTGAAGCCGGGCAGCCGCGCGCCGGGCACGAAGTGGTCGGCGAGGCCGCAGTGCAGGGCGTCGGGGCCGGTCAACTGCCCGGCGGTCAGCGCGAGGTGGGTGCCCAGCTCGCCGGGGGCGTGCGCGAGCAGCCAACTGCCGCCGACATCCGGGACGAAGCCGATGGTGGTTTCCGGCATGCCGACCGCCGAGCGCTCGGTGACCACCCGCACCGAGCCGTGCGCCGAGATGCCGACCCCGCCGCCCAGCACCAGGCCGTCCATCACGGCCACGTACGGCTTGGGGTAGCTGGAGACCAGGTGGTTGAGGCGGTACTCGGCGCCGAAGAAGGCCCGGGCACCGGCGCCGCCGACCTTGGCGTCGTCGTGGAAGAAGCGGATGTCCCCGCCTGCGCAGAGCCCGCGCTCGCCCGCGCCGGTGACCACCACGGCCGCCACGGCGGGGTCGGCGGCCCAGGCGGTGAGCTGCTCGTGCAGCGCGGTGACCATCGGGTGGTTGAGCGCGTTGATCGCCCGCGGGCGGTTCAGGGTGAGCCGGCCGACCCGGCCGTCCGTGCGGGCGAGCACCAAGGGCTGCTCGGGTGCGGCGGGTGCGGGGGGCTGCGTGGTCATCCGGGAGGGCTCCTTGCGCGATCGGGCCGTGCCGCTGCCACCGTACGCGCCCGGGTGGCTCCCCCGAAGGCCGGCCTCGAACGCCTGCCCCGGGTGCCCGGTCCGGGAACGCGGCATGAATGCGGCGGGAATGCGGCGGAGCTGCGGCACGGGTGCGGCGGCCGTGCGGCGGAACTGCCGCTGGGGAGGTATTTCGCGCTGCCCCGAAAGAGGCACGACCAGGCTCCCCCGCCACGGGAATCGGTTGAACGAGCAGCCGCGTTGACAACACTGAACGATTCGTCAAATGCCGTGCCGGGACGGGGATAAGGGTAGGCCCAGGCTGGTCGGGGCGGGAGTCGCCGGGAGGGCCGCAGGGTGTCGGACGAATATCGGGCCGCATCGAGGAATGATCGAGAAAGGGACCGGAATCATGCGCAGCGGTATCGGTGAAACGGCGGCGGGGCCGGTTTCGCCCGGGTCCGACCGTGCAATTCGGGAGGTGTCCGGAAGTGGAACGCGCGGACGCGGAACGCCCGGGGCCGGCAAGCCCGGCGCCGCGGTGCCGGGGAGGTCCTGGTGACCGCCGTCGACCGCGTCCCGCTGGACGCGCTGCGCCCCGGTGACTCCCCGCGCAGCACGCCGCTCGACGAGGAGCACGCCGCCCGCCTCGCGGCGCTCCCTGGCGAGTTGCCGCCGCTGCTGGTGCACCGCCCCAGCATGCGGGTGGTCGACGGGGCGCACCGGCTGCGCGCCGCCGAGCTGCGCGGTGAGCGGACCGTCGCCGTCGAGTACCTGGAGGGCACGCCGGAGACCGCCTTCCTGCTCGGGGTGGAGGCCAACCTCGCCGGCGGCCTGCCGCTCTCGATCGCCGAGCGGAAGGCCGCCGCGGAGCGGATCGTCCGCGCCCGACCGGAGCTCTCCGACCGCTCGATCGCACGGAGCGTGGGGCTCTCCGCCAAGACGGTGGGTGAGATCCGCCGCCGCTCCGCCGTCGGGGCGCAGTCCGGCGCCCGCGTGGGGCGTGACGGGCGGCTGCGCCCGGTCAACCCGGACGAGGGGCGCCGTCGGGCGCTCAAGGTGATCAGGGAGCGTCCGGGCGCCTCGCTGCGGGAGATCGCCCAGGCGGCCGGGGTCTCCCTGGGGACGGCGCACGGGGTGCGCAGCAGGGTGGACCGGGGCGAGGATCCGGTGCCGGCGCGCACGGCGGCGCCATCCAGGCCGCCGGTGCCCGCGCGCACCCCGGTCCGCCCGCCCGCACCGGTCCACGCACCCGCCCACGCTCACGCACCCGCCCATGTCCGCACCCCCGTCGCCGCGGGCCCGCCCCAGCGCACCGCGCCGCGACCGGTGGCCCCGGTCGCGGCGCAGGCCCAGCCCCCCACCATCCGCCGACTGGCCCAGCGCCAGCCCGCCCAGAACCAGCCGCCCCAGCGCCAGCCCGCCCAGAACCAGCCAGCCCGCCACCAGCCCCCGCCCCAGCCCCCGCCCCAGCACCGGCCCCCGCCCCAGCACCGGCCCCCGCCCCATCAGCAGCCCGCTCAAAGCCGGCTCGCCCAGCGCCGGCTGCCCGGCGGCCGGCCCGTCCCGGCGGCGGAAGCGGCCTTCGCGGGCCTGGCGGTGCTGCGCCGCGACCCGTCGCTGCGCTTCACCGACCACGGGCGGGCGCTGCTGGTCTGGCTGCACCAGCGCCTGGTCCCGGTCAGCGGGGCCGAGCGCGAGCTCCAGGACATCCCGCCGCACCTGCTCCCGGTGGTGGCCGAGCTGGCCCTGGAGTGCGCCGAGGGCTGGCGCGAACTGGCTGATCAGCTGCGTGGCCGGGCCCGCCAGACGGGTTGAGGGCGCCCGCCGGACAAGGTGAGTGCGGTCGCGCGGACGGGGTAGGAGAGGTGGCAGGAGCCGGTCGGCCGACCTTGTCCGGCACTCGAATTCGACATGACGGACAGTCAACTGAACGCTGTACGACGCGCCGTCCGAATTCGACCCGGAGTCGAGTCTTCTGGTCCAGACTGCAACCATGCTGGGGCTACCCGACCACATCCGTGCCTACCTCTTCGACCTCGACGGCGTGCTGACGCAGACCGCCAAGGTGCACGCCGCCGCCTGGAAGGTGATGTTCGACGACTTCCTGCACGAGGAAGCCCGCCGCACCGGCGACGAGTTCGTGCCGTTCGACCCGGTCGAGGACTACGACCGCTACGTGGACGGCCGCCCTCGCCTGGACGGCACCCGGACCTTCCTCGCGTCCCGCTCGATCGAGTTGCCGGAAGGCAGCGAAGCCGACCCGCCGGGCACCCGCAGCGTGTACGGTCTCAGCACCACCAAGAACGACCTGGTGCTGCGCCTGATCCGCGAGCAGGGCGTCCAGCCGTACTCGGGTTCGGTGGAGTACCTGCACCGGCTGCGGGTGCTCGGCCTGCCCAGGGCGGTGGTCTCCTCCTCCGCCAACTGCCGTGACGTGCTGAAGGCGGCCGGGATCGACGGCCTCTTCGACGTCGTGGTCGACGGCCAGACGGCCAAACGGGACGGTCTGCCCGGCAAGCCGGCCCCCGACACCTACCTGGCCGCCGCGCGGGCCCTGGGCGTGGAGCCCAAGGACGCCGCGGTCTTCGAGGACGCGCTCGCCGGAGTGGCCTCCGGCCGGGCGGGGGGCTTCGGGGCGGTGGTCGGGGTCAACCGGACCGGCCAGGCCCAGGCCCTGCTGGCGAACGGCGCGGACCTGGTGGTGGACGACCTGTCCGAACTGATCGAGGGGGCGGCCAAGTGACCGCACAGGAGGGCTTCGCGGTCGATCCGTGGAGCGTGACCGAACACCGACTGGACCTGGCGGGCCTGGCCCGCAGCGAATCCGTCTTCGCACTCTCCAACGGCCACATCGGCCTGCGGGCCAACCTCGACGAGGGTGAGCCGCACGGCCTGCCCGGCACCTACCTCAACGGCGTGTTCGAGCTGCGCCCGCTGCCCTACCCCGAAGGCGGCTACGGTTACCCGGAGTCCGGGCAGAGCGTCATCAACGTCACCAACGGCAAGCTGATCCGGCTGCTGGTCGACGACGAGCCCTTCGACCTGCGGTACGGCGAACTGCGCGGCCACCGCCGTTCGCTGGACTTCCGCGAGGGCGTGCTGCGGCGGGAGGCGGAGTGGACCTCGCCGGCCGGCCGGACCATCAAGATCCGTTCGTCCAGGCTGGTCTCGCTCACCCAGCGGGCGATCGCCGCGGTCGACTACGAGGTCGAGGCGGTGGACGGCCCGGTCCGGATCGTGGTCCAGTCCGAGTTGGTCGCCAACGAGCAACTGCCGGTGGGCGCCGAGGGCGACCCGCGGGCGGCCGCCGTGCTGGAGGCGCCGCTGGTCGCCGAGGCGCACCACGCGCACGGCACCAAGGCGACCCTGGTGCACCGCACCCGGTACAGCAACCTGCGGATCGCGGTCGGCATGGACCACGTGATCGAGGGCCCGGACGGCGTCAGCGTCACCTCCGAGGCCCGGCACGATCAGGCCAGGATCAGCGCCACCACCGTGCTGCAGCCCGGCGAGCGGCTGCGGGTCACCAAGTTCATCGGCTACGGCTGGTCGGCCACCCGCTCGCTGCCGGCCGTGCGCGACCAGGTGGAGGCCGCGATCACCGCCGCGCGGTACTCCGGCTGGGACGGTCTGGTGAGCGAGCAGCGCGACTTCCTGAGCGAGTTCTGGGGCTCCAGCGACATCGAGATCGACGGCGACGTCGAACTCCAGCAGGCGGTGCGGTTCGCGCTCTTCCACGTGCTGCAGGCCTCCGCGCGCAGCGAGGAGCGGGCCATCCCGGCCAAGGGGCTGACCGGCCCCGGCTACGACGGGCACAGCTTCTGGGACACCGAGACCTTCGTGCTGCCGGTGCTCACCTACGCCGCGCCCGGCGCGGTCGCCCAGGCACTGCGCTGGCGGCACACCACGCTGCCGCTGGCCCGCGAGCGGGCCGCCCAACTGGGCCTGGCCGGCGCGGTCTTCCCGTGGCGCACGATCCGCGGCGAGGAGTGCTCGGGCTACTGGCCGGCCGGCACCGCCGCCTTCCACATCGGCGCGGACATCGCGGTCGCCGTGGTCCGCTACGTCCGGGCCACCGGGGACGTGGAGTTCGAGCGCACCTACGGCCTGGAGCTGCTGGTCGAGACCGCGCGGATGTGGCGCTCGCTGGGCCACCACGACGCGCAGGGCCGGTTCCGGATCGAGGGGGTCACCGGACCCGACGAGTACAGCGCTGTCGCGGACAACAACGTCTTCACCAACCTGATGGCGCAGAGCAACCTGAAGGCGGCCGCCGAGGCCGTGGGCCGCCACCAGCTGGAGGCGGCCGCGCTGGGGGTGGACACCGAGGAGACGGCCGCCTGGCGCGACGCCGCCAAGGCGATGTACATCCCGTACGACGAGAAGCTCGGCGTCCACCCGCAGGCGGACGGCTTCACCGACCACCAGGTCTGGGACTTCGAGAACACCCCGCAGGAGAAGTACCCGCTGCTGCTGCACTACCCGTACTTCGACCTGTACCGCAAGCAGGTGGTCAAGCAGTCCGACCTGGTGCTCGCCATGCAGATAAGGGGCGACGCCTTCACACCCGAGCAGAAGGCCCGCAACTTCGCCTACTACGAGCGCCTGACGGTGCGCGACTCCTCGCTCTCGGCCTGCACCCAGGCCGTGATGGCGGCGGAGGTGGGCCAGCTCGACCTGGCCTACGACTACACCGCCGAGGCCGCCCTGATGGACCTGCACGACCTGGGCGGCAACACCCGCGACGGGCTGCACATGGCCGCGCTCGCCGGTGCCTGCATCGCGCTGGTGGCGGGCTTCGGCGGGATGCGCGACCACGGCGAGTCGCTCGCCTTCCGGCCGCGGCTGCCCGCCGGGCTGGCCCGGCTGGCCTTCTCGATGCGGGTGCGCCACCACCTGCTCAGGGTGGACATCACCCACGAGGAGACCACCTACACCCTGCGCGAGGGCGACAAGCTGCGCCTGGACCACGACGGCGAGGCGCTCTGGGTGGAGGTCGGCGAGCCGGTGCGGCGGCCGACCCTCAACCCGCCGGCCGGCGAGCGGCCGGTGCAGCCGCCCGGTCGCGAGCCGGCCCGCCGGGCGCCGCAGGCCGGCCCGATGATCGCCTCCGCGCTGGCGGGGGAGCACCTGGCCGCCGAGTAGCGTGACGGCGTAGCGCGACAGCGGTGTGACGCCGCGGTGCCGCCGGGCTGACCACACGTCAGCCCGGCGGCACTCGCGTGTCCGGGGCACTGCTCGGGTCGGCGCTCCGCTGCGGCCGTCGCGCGGATTTTGCCTCTGAGGCACATTTGTTGCCTCGGAGGCACTGCGGGTGTGGACTGGGTCCATGACCACCGAACCGAGCGGGGCCACCGAACCGAGCGGGCCGAGCGGGCCGGACGAGGGCGAGCTGACCGGCCTCGGCGCCCGCCTGCGGGAGCACCGGCTGGCCGCCCGCCTCACCCTGGAGGCCGCGGCCGCCCGAGCGGGACTGTCGCCAGCCTACCTCTCCCGCCTGGAGACCGGCCGTCGCCAGCCCTCGCTGCCGGTGCTGCTGGCGCTGGCCCGGCTCTACGGCGCCACGGTGGCCGGCCTGCTCGGCGAGCAGGCCGGCGCGCCCGACCCGGTGGTGCGCGGCGGCGAGATCCCCCCGAGCACCACCGGCGGCTGGGCCTACCGGCGGGCCGGCGTACCGGGCCTGGCGATGCAGGCGCTGCGGGTGCAGATCCCGCCCGGTCTGCAGGACGCGGTGGTGCGGGTGCACGCCGGCGAGGAGTGGCTGCACGTCACCCGGGGACGGCTGCGGCTGACCCTCGGTCAGAGCGGCTACCTGCTGGAGCCCGGCGACAGTGCCCAGTTCGACTCGCTCACTCCGCACCGGTTCGCCGCCGAGGGCACCGAGGGCGTGGAGCTGCTCTTCGTCCACACCCTGCTGCAGAGCCCGGCCAGCGAGCTCTGCCTGCCGGTGCCCACCCGCGCCCCCTCCTGAGCCCGCGTCCTGAGCCCGCGTCCCGAACGACCCCCCGAACCCATCTCCCGCACCTCCTCCTGAACCCACCTGCCTGGGAGGCATCCGATGGCTGTTCAGCTCCCCCGACCCCAGTACGCCCCCACCACCGACGGCGGCAAGCGCACCGACCACCGGGTGGCGATCCGGGTGGGCATCTACCTCGCCGCCGCGCACGGCTTCGCCGGCTTCCTCTACCTGCTCTTCTGGCTCGGCGCGCACCGCGGCTGACCGGTGGTGGGAGCACCCGTGTGGCGGCCCCGCGCGGAGCCCGGAACTGCCTAGGGTTGTCCGCATGACTACCACGACCGAGCAGCAGCCGACCGTGCCCGCACCCGCCCAGCGGGTGGCCTTCCTCAAGGTGGCGGAGGACGTCTACCAGGCCATGGTGCAGGCCACCAAGGCGGCCCAGGCCGGGTTCGATCCGGCGCTGGCCGAGCTGGTGAAGATCCGCGCCTCGATGATCAACGGCTGCGCCTTCTGCATCGACATGCACGTCACCGAGGCCCGCCGGGCGGGCGAGGCCGAGCACCGGATCCACGCGCTGTCGGCCTGGCGGGAGACCCCCTACTACACGGCCCGCGAGCGCGCCGGCCTGGCGCTGGCCGAGTCGGTCACCCTGCTGACCGAGGGCCATGTGCCGGACGCGGTGCACCAGGAGGCGGCCCGCCACTTCGACGAGAACGAGCTGGCCCGGCTGATCTCCATCACCGCCACCATCAACGCCTGGAACCGGATCGCGGTCGCCTCCCGGTTGAGCCCGGCGCCGAAGTAGCGGCGACGGTCGTGGCCACGCTGAGCACACTGGACTTTGTCACCCGGCTCGCGGTCGGGGTCGGCTGCGGCGCGCTGATCGGCGTCGAGCGCCAGTGGCGGGCCCGGATGGCGGGCCTGCGCACCAACGCGCTGGTGGCGGCCGGGGCCACGCTCTTCGTGCTGTACAGCGCGTCCGTGCTCGACCCGGGCTCGACCACCCGGGTCGCCTCCTACGTCGTGTCGGGCATCGGCTTCCTCGGCGGTGGGGTGATCCTGCGCGACGGCGCCAGCGTGCGCGGGCTCAACACGGCGGCCACCCTGTGGTGTTCGGCGGCCGTCGGGGTGCTGGCGGCCGCCGGGAACCTGCTCTTCGCGGTGCTCGGCACCCTCGCCGTGCTGGCGATCCACCTGGTGCTGCGACCGGCCGGGCGGCTGATCGACCGGGTCCCGCAGGACGACCCGGACATCGAGGGCGTGCGCGCCACCGTCCACCTGCTCTGCGACCGCAAGGCCGAGACCCAGGTGCGCGCGCTGCTGCTGCAGGGCCTGGGCGCCGCCGGGCTCACCCCCACCGGCCTGCGGGCCCGCCGGGAGGACGAGCACACCACCAAGCTGCGCGCCACCGTCGCCGTCACCGGCGACCCGGCCCGGGCCCTGGAGCAGCTGATCACCCGGCTCTCCCTGGAACCCGGTGTGCGCGACCTGCACTGGCACCTCACCGAGGAGCGCCAGGAGCCGGAGCCGGAGGCGCTGAGCTAGGAGCTGTCCGGCCGGGTGGGCAGTCCCCGTTACTCGTCCGCGTCCCCGGGGGTGACCAGGCCGGTCTCGTAGGCGAGCACCACGGCCTGGGCGCGGTCGCGCAGCGCCAGTTTGGCGAAGATCCGGGCCACGTGGGTCTTCACGGTGGCCTCGCTCAGGGTGAGTTCGCGGGCGAGCTCGGCATTGGAGCGGCCGCGGCCGAGCAGGGCGAGGACCTCCAGCTCGCGGGGTGTCAGCGCGGTGAGGTCGCGGTGCACGGCGGGGGCGGCCGGCGGCCCGGCGGGTGCGCCGATCCCTCGCGGGCCGCCGGCGGGTGTGCCGTCGGCGGGCGGGCCGCTGGTGGCGGCGAAGCGCTCCACCAGGCGGCGGGTGATCGAGGGGGCCAGCAGCGCGTCGCCGGTGCCGACCAGGCGGACGGCGGCGACCAGGTGGTCCGAGGTGACGTCCTTGAGCAGGAAGCCGCTGGCCCCGAGCGCCAGCGCGGCGTACACGTAGTGGTCCAGGTCGAAGGTGGTCAGCATGATCACCTTGCAGGCCGGGTCCCGGGCCAGCACCTGGCGGGCCGCCTCCAGGCCGTCCAGCACGGGCATCCGGATGTCCATCAGCACCACGTCCGGCCGCAGCCGGCGGGCCAGGTCCACCGCCTCGGCGCCGTCGCCGGCCTCGCCGACCACCTCGATCCCGCGGGCGGCCAGGATCAGCCGGAACCCGGTGCGGACCAGCGCCTGGTCGTCGGCGATCAGCACCCGCGGTCCGGGCTCCCCCGTGTTCGCCGCCCCCTCCGCCGCCACGCTCGCCCCCGTGTTCGCCCCCGTGTTCGCCTGCGCCTTCGCCGCCGTGTTCGCCGCCGCACTCGTCCCCGCGCTCATGCCTGGTCCCCCGGCCGGTCCAGCGGGATCCGGGCCCTGACCCGGTACCCCCCGCCCAGCCGCCGCCGCGCGTCCAGGTCGCCGCCGTAGACGGCCACCCGCTCGCGCAGTCCCAGCAGTCCGCGCCCGGCGCCTGCGCCCGCGCCGTCACCGCCCCGCTCGCGGCGCGGGCCGGCGCTGCCGCCCGGGTCGCCGGCCCGCGCACTCGGCCCGCCGTTCAGCACCTCCACCCGCAGCGAGCGGTCGGCATAGCGGATCGTCACCTCGGCCTGCCGGCCGTCCCCGTGCCGCAGCGCGTTGGTCAGCGCCTCCTGCACGATCCGGTAGGCCGTCACGTCGATGCCCGCGGGCAGCTCCCGGGGCTCGCCGGAGATCCGCACCTCCACCGGCAGCCCGGCGAAGGCGATCCGGTCGACCAGCGCACCCAGCCGGCCCAGCCCCGGCTGCGGCGCCAGGTCGGCCCGTTCGCCGCCGTCCCCGGGCTGCTCACCGTTGGCGTCGGGGGCGAGCAGGCCCAGCAGGTGCCGCAGTTCGGTCATCGCGTCCCGTCCGGCGCCCTCGACGGCCAGCAGCGCGGTCGCGGCTTCTCCCGGCAGGGTGGCCAGCACCTCGCGGGCCGCGCCGGCCTGGATCACCATGACGCTCACGTTGTGGCTGACGATGTCGTGCAACTCGCGGGCGATCCTGGCCCGTTCGGCGTCCACGGCGGTGCGCGCCGCGCTCTCCCGCTCCCGCTCCAGCAGCCAGCCGCGCTCCTCGATGGCCGCCCGGTGCCGTCGCCCGGCCCGCAGCAGCGCGAGAGCGAGCAGTGCGGCCGCCGGCAGCGCCGCCACTGCGACCGCCGTCGCGACCGCCGCCCAGATGTCCTCCCCCGAACTTCCCACGGGGAGCACCTTCGCAGGTCGGCGGGGAGCGCGCATCATCCGGCGGGGGCAGCGCCTACATCGCGGGGATGACCCGGTGGGCCGCGGGCGTCACTGCCCGTCCGACTCCCCGTACCCGGGCTGCGGCCGGGCCGGCACCGTGGCCAGCGAGCGCAGGCCGCGGATCACCGCGAAGCCGCGACGAACGGCGGTCCAGCCGGTGGGCTGCCCGGCCTCGACGCCCGGCCGCGGGCCGGTGCCGGTCGCGACGGTGGTGCGCTGGGCGGGGATCGCGGCGGGGGCGGCCTGGAAGGCCGCGTGCTGCTGCGCGGTGGTCGGCTGCGTCATGGGCCTCGTCCTTCGCCGGTTCTCTTCACGGGTGCGCTCCTCGGAACGCTCCGGAGTGCTCGGGTGCGGCCGGAGCCGCCGTCCGCTGTTGCTACCCGGACGGGGTCAGTCTCACCCTGGTTCGGCGACGAATGGGTCTCGATCGCCACCCGATTCCGTACCGGATGGGACCTTAGTCCCCTTTTCTTAGTCCTATCTGATCGGCCCACCGGTTGCGGCGACGGCGGCCGCTCGGTTCGGGGCCGCTCGGTTCGGGGTTGCTCGGTTCGGGGCTGCCCGGTTCAGAGCCGCCCGGGCCAGTCCCGCAGTCCGCTGGTCATGATGGCGATCAGCCGGTCCTGGGTCACCCGCAGGTCCTCGCTGAGCTGGAAGGCCCCGCCGATCACCAGCGACGCGAAGCCGTGTGCCAGCGCCCGCACGGCGCGGGCCGCGTGCACCGCCTCGGCGTCGGCGATCCCGTAGCCCTGCAGGACCCGGAAGATGGTGCCGATCATCGCGCTGGAGACGCCGATCAGCTGCTCGTCGGTGACGGACGGGCTCTGCGGGAGGGCGGCGTAGCGGTTCGGGTGGTCGATCGCGTAGCCGTGGTAGGCCCGCAGCAGGGCGGCGATCGCGGCATCCCCGGTCAGTCCGGTGATGGCCTGCTCCAGCCGGGCCCCCAGGTCGGCGGTGACCCGGATGCCGACCAGCCGGCGCAGTCCGCCCAGGCCGCCGGGCACGTGCTTGTAGAGCGAGGGGGCGGCCACCTTGGCTCGCAGGGCCACGCCCGCCAGGGTCAGGGCCTCGGGGCCCTCGGCGTCGATCAGTGCGAGCGCGTGGTCGACCACCAGGTCGGGGGTGAGTCCGGCGCGGGGCATCAGGCCACCTCGGCGAAGAAGGGGAGCAGGGCGTCGGCGGTGGCCTGCGGGTAGTCCGCCATCGGGTAGTGCCCGGCACCGTCGATCATCACCTTACGGGCGTTCATCACACTGGCTTGACGGTCCGCGACCATTTCCGGGTTCGGGAAGTCGGGGTCCTTGCTGCCCATCACCACCAGCACCGGGCAGCGCAGCTCCTCGGCCCAACCGGTCGGGCCGGCGTCGCCGCGGACCTGGCCGCGGGTGGCCCGGCGCCGGCCCGGGGTGCGCAGCGCGGCCACCAGGCCGGCCACGTACCGCTCGTGGTCGGCGGGCTTGGTGGTCGGCATGGCCATCTTGTTCAGGTAGTAGCCCCAGGCCTTCGGGAAGGCGATCACCACGGAGCCGAGCAGGTGGACCATGGCGCGGGTCAGCAGGCCGGGGGCCGGCTGCTCGACGAAGGCGTCCAGCAGGACGACCCCGGCCACCCGCTCCGGCGCCAGCGTGGCGGCCCGCACCGCGGTGGCGCCGGTGTAGGACTGGCCGACCAGGGTGGCCCGCGTGAGGTCCAGGTGGGCCAGCAGCGCGACCACGTCGGTGGCGACCGCGGCGGGGGAGTAGTCGTCCCAGGTGATGGAGGACTCGCCGAAGCCCCGGAGGTCCATGGTGATCACCCGGTGCCCCGCGGCGGTGAGCAGCGGCCGCAGGTGCCGGTAGGCGGCGCGGGAGTCGAGCATCCCGGGCAGCAGCACGACCGGGGTGCCCGGGCCCGCGGTGTCGTCGAAGGCGATGGTGCCGCCGGGGAGCTGCAGGTACTGGGTCTGCGGGGTGGTGGTGGCGTTCATGGGGTGGACCTCCTGGTCCGGCGTGCGGTGGGCGCCGGCCCCTTGCCGACACCCACAAAGCTATGGCTAATAGCCTTAGCCGTCAAGTTCTGCCCGCGCCCGCGTCCGCCTGCCCTCGCCCCACCTGTCCGCGCCCCGCCTGCCCGCGCCCCTGCGTCTCCTCGCCCGCCCGCGCCCTCAGAGGCCGTCGGCCCGGAACGGGTCGTGCTCGGCGAGCAGCTTCTCCAGTCGGGCCTGGTCGACCCGGGTGACGATCTCGCCGGCCTCCTGACGGTCGCGGACCACTTTGGCCAGCGTGAAGGCGGAGGTGGTCGCGTAGAGCAGGCCGAGGGCGAGGAAGGCGCGCATCCAGGAGCTCACCGGGAGACAGGCGATTCCGACCGAGAGCCCGCCGAGGGAGAGCGCGAAGGAGAGGATCGCCTGGAGGTAATAGGCGGACGTGGTCCGCGGCTGTACCGAGGAAGTCATACCCGAAGGATTGCCAACTCCCGTGTTCGGCACATGAGTACGGCTACTCAGATCGGCGCTCGGCGAGTGGGTCCGAGGCTCCTGTTATGACGGGAGCATGACGCTCAATGAGTGTGACAATCCGATCGGAGCGGGCTTGGAATCACGGCCTCCTGGGATTAACGTTTGATAACGCAGCGCGGTCGGCAACGCCGTACCCGAAACGGCACCGTGCGCCGTCGCCTAATCCAGGACTCGGCCCACGGGCCGGGCCGGGAGCCGGGGAACCACGTTCCTTGGGGTGAATCGGCTCGACCCAGGCTGTAAGCGCCCAGGTCGGACCGTAGGAGACCTTCCTGCTCCGAACCCGTCAGCTAACCCGGTAGGCGCGAGGGAAGGAAAGGAGCGCGCCCCCGTGGCGTTGACGCACCCCCCGGAGAGCCGCCTCGAGGCGAGCGGTACCGGACTGCTCGACCACCCCGGCATGACGGCGGAGGCCGCCCGGCACCGGGTGCCCCGCCAGGCGCGGGTCGGTGCTCCAGCCCTCGGTGTCACCGCGATGGCCGCCGCGCTCGGCGCCACCGGGCTGACCGCCGGCGCGGCCGCCGCTGCCACCCCGAACCCGGCGCCCGCCGCTCCGATCGCCGCCCCGGACGGGACGCCGGCCGCCACGGACGGTGCCGCCGACCCCGGCCTGGCCCTGGCCGCGCGGATCCAGCAGCAGGCGGACAGCCGCACCGCCACGGAGGAGGCCGCGCGCCTGGAGGCGGCCAACGAGGCGGCCGCCAAGCGGGCCGCGCAGCAGGCCGTCCAGGTCCGGCAGGCGCCCGCCGCCGCCGACGCCGAGGCCGCCGCACCCCGGGCCGAGCCGTCCGCCGAGGCTCCGGCCCTGGCGGTGCCCCAGCCGGCTGACGTCCAACTGCCGCTGACCAAGTACACGTTGAGCGCGCTCGGCCAGGCCGGCGGGCACTGGGCGCAGCTGCACACCGGTCTCGACTTCGCCGCCCCAGCCGGCACCCCGGTCACCGCGGTGGCCGGCGGGCAGGTCAGCTCGGCGGGCTGGTCCGGCGCCTACGGCTACCGGGTGATCCAGACCCTGCCGGACGGCACCGAGCTCTGGTACTGCCACCTCGCCACGATCGCCGTCCCGGCGGGCCCGCTCGCGCAGGGCGCGGTGCTCGGTACGGTCGGCGCCACCGGCACCATGGCCGCCCCGCCCGGCGCGGGCCCCGCCGGACCGCGCCTGCGCCTGGAGGTCCGCCCCGGTGGCGGCGCCCCGGTCGAGGCGGCCGGCTGGCTGCACGCCCACGGCGTCACCCCGTAGCGTCCGGCTGCCGCCCGGCGTCACCCCGTGGCGTCGGGCGGCTCCGTGGTGTCCGGCCACGGCGCGGTGTCCGGCTGCTCGGTGGTGTCCGCCGCCCCCGGCCAGTCACCGAGGTCCGGCAGGTCCACCAGCCCGCGCTTGACGATGTAGCCGTCCACCTCGGCGGCCCCCGGCTCCGGGGCCAGGTCCTGGTACTCGGTCAGCAGCAGCGCGGGCAGGCCGGGAACGGTCCACTCGCCGAGCAGCCGCAACGCCTCGGCCTGCACCGCCGCCTCGAAGGCCGGGAAGTCGCCGGCCAGTTCGGGTGGCATCGGCAGGCCCAGCGCGGTGCGCCCGGCCAGGTTGCGGTAGCTGCGCTGCATCAGGCGGTTCTCGACCAGCAGCCGGGCGCCGTCGGTGGCCATCCCGATCGACAGCAGCACGCCCTCGGTCCAGCCGGCCGCGCCCTCGGGCTGGTCGAGGTCGGCCAGCTGTGCGAACGCCTCGATCCGGTCCTGCTCGGGCAGCGCCCGGAAGCCGTCCAGCCAGGCCCGCACGGCGTCCGGCCCGGCGGCGGCCACTCCCGCCTCGCGCAGCAGCAGGGTGTAGAGCCGGGGCCAGGTGAGCAGGTGCGGCTGGCGCAGCAGCCCGGCCAGCAGCTCGCCCTGCCAGTCGGCCTCCTCGCGCAGGCGCTGCTGCCGCTTGGCGTTGAGCCGCTTGGCGGCCCGCTGATGGTCGATCAGCAGCCGTACCGCCGCGCCGTAGGCCAACGGGGACTGCTCGGCGGGCGGCTGGACGTAGAGGTGGATCCGCTCGTACAGCAGCTCCTGGAGCAGGTCCGAGGTCAGCACGGGGAAGCCCTCGCGCAGCTGGGCGTCACCCAGTTCGAGCAGTGTCAGCACCGCGTCCACCGCTGCCGCGGGGACCGGTTCGAGGCCCTGCTCCTGGGCCCATCGCAGCAGCTCAGCGGTGTGCGGTCGGGGTGCGAGCCGCAGGTCTTCCTGGTCCATGGCAGGTACGGTAACCGCTCGCGGGCGCACTACCGTACCTGCCATGCACCCCGTCCTGCTCACCGGACCGCGGCTGACCATCCGCGAGTTCCACCACGTGCCGCGCGACATCGACGCCCTGCACGCGATCTTCGGCGATCCCGAGACCGCCCGCTTCCTGCCCTTCGAGCCGCGGGACCGGGAGGACTGCGCCGACCAGGTGGCCCTCTACCTGGAGGAGGCGGAGAACCACCCGCGCACCGTCTACCGGCTGGCCGTCACGCTGACCGAGGAGGGCGAGGACGCGGTGCCGCTGGGCAACGCGGTGCTCGGCGTGGAGGGCGTGGAGAGTCAGCGTGCGGCCTTCATCGGCTACGCGCTGCGCCGGGACGCCTGGGGCCGCGGCTACGCCACCGAGATCGCCCGGCTGCTCTGCGACTTCGGCTTCGGCACGCTGGACCTGCACCGGCTGGCCGCCCGGCTGGACCCGCAGAACCTGGCCTCCGCCCGGGTGCTGCGCAAGCTCGGCTTCCAGCTGGAGGGCCGGCTGCGGCACGACC
The DNA here is from genome assembly GCF_026340565.1 of Kitasatospora sp. NBC_01287. NCBI lineage: Bacteria > Bacillati > Actinomycetota > Actinomycetes > Kitasatosporales > Streptomycetaceae > Kitasatospora > Kitasatospora sp. NBC_01287. Next base: position 4,320,393 of record NZ_JAPEPB010000001.1, on the reverse strand, counting down.
TCCACCTGCGCGGCGCCTGGCACGACGCGCTGCAGTACTCGCTGCTGGCGGACGAGTGGCCGACGGGGGGATAACCCCCCACCGGGTCGGGCGGGCAGCCGCATACCCCCGGCGGCCGCGCCACGGCAGGCTGGTCCACATGACGACGACGACGATCCCGGCCCGCTACCTCACCGCTGACCTGCTGGCCGACCTGGCAGCCGACACCGGCCCGGAGCCCGCCACCGCCCCCGCCATCGACTCCGCCACCGACCGCGCGCTGTCGGACGGGGCGACCCGCTTCTGGCGCGCCCCGTTCGCCCGGGAGACCTACCGGGAGGCCGGCTACGTGCTCACCTCCCCCTTCCTGGCGGCCGCCGGCTTCACCTGGACCGTCGTGCTCTTCGCCCTCGGCACCGGCACCCTGGTGACCGCGCTGGGTCTGCCGGTGCTCGCGCTGATGCTGGCCGGTGCCCGCGGGCTCGGGGCCGTCGAGCGCGGCCGGGTGGCCCGGCTGCTCGGTGCCCGGCAGGCCGCCCCCGCCCCGGTGCGCCCGGCCCGGCCCGGCGGTTGGGGGCGGCTGGCCGCGCAGCTGACCGACCAGGCGGGCTGGCGGGCGGCGGCGTACCAGGTGCTGATGTTCCCCTGGCACATCCTCAGCTTCTGCCTGACGGTCACCTTCTGGGCGTCCGGCGCCGCGATGGCGGCACTGCCCGCCTACAACTGGGTCTTCCCGCACTACGTCGGCTGGCCGGGCTACAAGATCTTCGACTACACCAGCGGCGGCGTCCGCCACGCCTACTACCTGACCCACTTCTGGCAGCTGGCGGGCGTCTCGGTGGCCGGCGTCCTGATGCTCTTCCTGGCGGCCCGGCTGACCCACGCGCTGACCGTCGTCTCCCGCCGCGCCGCCGCCGCCCTGCTGGCCGGCTGACCTCCCCACGGGCCGCCCGCCCTCCCCGTACGCCGCTCGCTCACCGCCGGATGCGCGGTGGGCGCGGCCGTGTTCGGGTGGGGGCATGCTGATCACCTCCCGGCCGCTGGACGAGTACTGCGGCTTCTTCGGCCTGCGTCGCGCCGAGCTGCGGGCACTGCCGGGACCGGTGCTCGACTGCCCGGGCGGTGCCGCCGCCCTGGTCGCCGAGGCCCGGGCGCTGGGCTGCCGGGTGGTGGCCGCCGACCCCGCCTACGCCGACCCGCAGCCGGCCCTGCTGGCCCGCGCCGAAGCCGCCCGGCGGACCATGGCCCACGCGATGCGGACCGCCCCGCAGCGCCACCTGGCGCCCCGGTACCACCCCTACGACAGGTACCTGCGCAGCTGGGACCGGGCCAGGGCGCTCTTCGCCGCCGACCGCGCCGCCCACCCCGGCGACTACGTGGCCGCCGCGCTGCCCGCGCTGCCCTTCGCCGACGCCACCTTCGCCCTCACCCTCAGCTCCTACCTGCTCTTCGCCTACCCCGAGCGCTTCACCCCGGACGACCAACTGGCCGCGCTGCGCGAGCTGGTGAGGGTCACCGCCCCGGGCGGCGAGGTCCGGGTGCACCCGCTGCACGACGCCGAGAGCCGCCGCTGCCCGCACCTCGCCGAGCTGCGCGGCGCCCTCGGCGCCCAGGGCATCAGCAGCGAGCTGCGCACCGTGCGGGCCCCGGGCGACGGGCGGCGTCGATACCTGCTCGCGCTGACCCGGCATCACCGCTACCGTCCGGTGCCATGGACGAATCCCTGAACGGCTCCCGGCTGCTGGCGATATCCGGTCTGCGCAACCTGCGCGACCTCGGCGGGCTGGGGGCAGTGCGCCCCGGACTGCTCTACCGCTCCGGCTGGCTGGCCGAGTTGACCTCCGAAGGCACGCGCGAACTGGCCAAGCTCGACCTGCGCACGGTGATCGACCTGCGCGACGCGATCGAACTCGCGCAGCGCCCCGACCGCACCGAGGGCCTGGACGTCGTTCTGGCCAACTTGCCGCTGCTGCCCCAGGGGGCCGGCAACCTGCACGGGCTGCCGGCACAGGAGCTCTACCCGCTGCTGGTCGACACCGCCGGGCCCGTCGTGGTCGCCGTGCTGCGCCGACTGCTGGAGCCCGGGGCGCTGCCCGCGCTGGTGCACTGCGCGGTCGGCCGGGACCGCACCGGCATCGTGCTCGCGCTGCTGCTCGACCTGCTGGGCGTGCCCGAGGAGGAGATCGTCGCCGACTACCTGCTCTCCAACGAGGGCCTGGGCCTGCTCGACGGCCCGGGGGAGTACGTGGACCCGAGCGGGGTGGTCCGACTCTCCCACCCGGTCGAGGCGTACCTGATCACCGACGTGCTGGCCCGGGTCCGCGAGCAGCACGGCAGTGCCGAGGCCTACCTGACGGCGCATGGCCTGAATGCTGCGGAGATCCTTGACCTGCGCGCTACCCTGCGTGAGTGATGATCACTGTACGCAAGTCGAGCCGCCTGCTGGTCGCCCTGGCCGCCGGTGCCGCGCTCTTCACCGCCGCTCCGGCCGCGCAGGCCGACACCACTCCCAGTGACCAGTGCTCGGCCGCCTTCCACCAGGGCGACTTCCGGCTCGGGCCCGAGCAGCTGCCCAGCACCGGTCCGGTCGGGCGGCAACTGCTCGGTTACCGGCGCACCGGCGGCGCGAGCGTCCCCGACTTCCTCGCGAAGTACTACGACTCCGCCGCCGGCAGCTGGAAGTACCCGCCGCAGAACGGCTACCTGCTCGGCTTCAACAGCCAGCCGATCGAGTTCGACCAGCCGCTGCCGGCGGGCCAGGACATCGACCGCTACGGCAGCGAGTACGGCTCGTTCCTGGCGCCCGAGGGCACCCCGTACCCGATGCGCGCCATCCCGCCGCAGAGCCTGGACAGCACCCCGGCGGCCGGCTGCAACTACCACGACTACAAGGTGCTCAAGTCGTTCACCGTGCACGGCGGACCGATCGCCCCGTGGTTCAACCAGCCCGGCCTCGGCTGGCAGTACCAGCTGGACGCCACCCTGATCCCCGGTGCGCCCGCGCAGATCAACGTCGGCTGGCTGGTCACCAACGGCTACCTGCAGCGACTGGTCTGACCTCGTCCGGTCCGACCTGACCTGACCTGACCTGTTCTGGCCTGTTCTGGTCTGAGCAGGCCCGCCCGGCAGGATCGGGCGGAGAGACGCAGACGGCCCGTGGGCGCTCTCCACGGCGGATGAACCGCCGTGGCGCCGGGGATGTTCCGGCGAGCCCACGGGCCGGGTGACTGCTGGAAATTCGCCTGCGCCGCTGGGGCTTGCAGGCAGCGGCGCTCTAGCGAGCAGCCACCTCACACATCCTGGCGTAACTCAACTCAGGATCACCTCCTTTCAGTGTGCCGCCACGATAGGCAGGAACCCCGGCGGGAGGCAACGGATTTAGCCGCCCGGTCCTGGCGGACCGGCATCCTCGGGCCGCCGGATCAGGCGGACTGCAGCGCCTTGAGCTTGGAGATGTCGATCACCTGGTCGGCCGACGGGGCCTGCACCACGACGGGCTGGTCGAAGTTGCTGAAGGCCAGCTTGCCGTTCGTGGTGTTCGCCTTGAGCGGGTACGGCGTGCCCTGGGCGGCGACCCACATGTCGCCGCTGGTGCCGTCGGTCGACTTGATGTGGAGCGTCACCGTGGGCTGGCCGTTGACGGTGTCGGCCCCGGTCTTGGTGGCCTGGTCGCCGTCCTGGTTCATGTCGCCGGTGAACTGGGTCAGGTTGCAGGACTCGGCCAGGCTCTTGAGGTCCGGGTCGTCCTTCGAACCGGTCATCCAGCGGCCCTTGAAGAGCTCGGCCGCCTCGGCGCCGTGCGCGCCGCCCATGGTGGTCCAGAACTTGGCGTCGGGCTGGATCCAGGTCTGCTGCGGGGTGCTCAGGATCTGGAAGCTGCCCTTGGAGCCCATCGCGATGCTGCCGGAGCAGTCGCCCGTGGTGTCCAGGGACAGGTGCATCTCGATGCTGTCGCCGCTGTCGGTGCCCACCGCGTCGAGCTTCAGCGAGGTGGCCTTGCCCAGTGCGTCGGAGGCCTGCTTCTCGATCTGGTTGCCGGTCATCTTGCTCAGGTCCGGGCCGGCCGGCGTGGGCGCCGCGGCGGGCGTCGACGGGGCGGCCGTGGTGGGAGCGGCCGAGCTGGGAGCGGTGCTGGGCGCCGCGGGGGTGGAGACCGGTCCGGCCGAGCCGACCGCCCCGGCGGCGGTGTCGGCGTGCTTCGAGGAGCTGCCGCACGCGGTGGCGGTCAGGGCGAGGGCGGCACAGGTCAGCGTGATGCCCAGGTGGCGGTGGATGCGCACGGTCCTTCTTTCGGACGAGTGGCCGCGGACGGCGGCCGAAACCGGGCAGAAGCTACACCATCGGATGATCCGCACTTCTCATCGGGGTCTCATGAAGCCCCCGAGAGGGCCCGGCGGAATGCGGAAAGCACAGCAGAAGGCCCGGCAGAGAGTCTCTGCCGGGCCTTCTGTGCTACTGAGTAGCGGGGACAGGATTTGAACCTGCGACCTCTGGGTTATGAGCCCAGCGAGCTACCGAGCTGCTCCACCCCGCGTCGGTGAACCCAACAGTACGGGGTGCTGACCGGAAAGGGAAATCGGTTATCGGACACCGGGCCCCGGGCGGGCCCCGGCCCAGAGGGCCAGACCGGTCAGCGCGGCGAAGCAGGGGACCATCAGGGCCGCGTAGACCAGCAGGAAGCCATGGGTGCCCAGGCCCGCCGCCGCGTTCCAGGCGCCGTGCAGCGCCACCGCCGCCAGCAGGCCCAGCGGGGCCGCGAGCCGGGCCGGCCAGCGCCGCCGGGAGGTGAGCGCGACCGCCAGGCCCAGGCCGGTCAGCGCGGTGAAGAGCGGGTGCGCGAAGGGTGACAGCAGCGCGCGCAGCACGAAGGTGCGCACCGTGTCGTCGTAGTCGCGCAGGCTCGGGCTCAGCCCCAGCCCGATCGCGTCCAGCCGCTGGCGCTGGTCATCGGTGAAGGCCCGGCCCAGGTAGAGGACGTTCTCGGCGAAGGCGAACCCGCAGGCGCTGAAGCCGCTCAGGACCAGGCCGGTGGCGACCGCGCGGTGCCGCAGCCGGGCCCTGGCCGGCGGGGTCGGCGCCAGGCGCGCCGCCCTGGCCCACCGGCGCAGCGGTGGTGCCATGGTGAGCAGCAGCACGGCGCCCTTGGCGCTCTCCTCGATCAGCGGGCTGGCGAACTCGGCGCCCAGCGTCTCGCCGCGGCTGCTGCCCTGCAGCGCGGTCAGGGTGTCGCTGGCCCAGCCGTTGGCCAGCATCGCGATCGTGGCGGCGGCGCAGGAGCCCCAGACCAGGCAGAGCGCCAGCCGGCGGGCCGGCACCCGGGCGCTCTGGTTCAGCCAGGTCAGCGCGGCCAGCACGAAGGGCAGCGGGAGCACGGCCAGGCCCAGGCCCACCAGCAGCCCGGTGGTACCGGTCTGGGCCTGGACCAGATGGACCAGCAGCACCGCGCTGGCGGCCAGCACCAGCCCGGTGGCGGTGGGGCCGGCCGAGCGCGGACGTGACGGGCTGCTCACCCGAAGAGCGTAGACCTAACGGAGGATCAGATCTTGCGGAACAGCAGATCGTGCACCACGTGGCCCTTGGCCAGGCCGGCCCGCTCGAACTTGGTCACCGGGCGCCACTCGGGGCGCGGCGCGTAGCCGGGGACGGTGCCGTCCGCCCGGCGCTCCTCCTGCGTCCAGGCGCTGCCGTCGCCCTGCGGGTGCAGGTTGACCAGCTCCGGGCGGGCGCCGAGGACGTCGAGCATCTGCTCGGCGTACGGCTCCCAGTCGGTGGCGCAGTGCACCAGGGCGCCCGGGGCCAGCCGCGGCAGCACCAGGTCGAGGAAGTGCGGCTGGACCAGGCGCCGCTTGTGGTGCTTGGGCTTGGGCCACGGGTCGGCGAAGTAGACCCGCAGGCCCGCCAGGCTCGCGTCGCCCAGCATGTCGCGCAGCAGGATCACCGCGTCGCCGGCCGCCAGCCGCACGTTGCGCGCCCCGCTCTGCTCCAGCAGGCCCAGCAGGTTGCCGTGTCCCGGGGTGTGCACGTCGGCGGCGAGGATGCCCGTCGACGGGTCGGCGGCGGCCATCGCGGCCGTCGTCTCGCCCATTCCGAAGCCGATCTCCAGGGTCACCGGCAGGCCGCCGAAGAGCGCGGGCAGGTCCAGCGGCGTGCCGTCGATCGCCAGGCCCCACTGCTCCCAGTGCCGGTCCAGCGCGCCTGCCTGCGCCGGGGTCATCCGGCCCCGGCGCGGCTGGAAGCTGCGGATCCGGTGCTCGCGGTGCTGTTCCTCGGTGGCCCGGTGCGGATACATCGGGGCCGGGTAGCCCGCGGGCGCGGCCGACAGGCGCGCGGAGGGCGACTGGGCCGGAGCCGACTGGGCGGGGAGCTGGGGGGAGGTGGCAGTCGAAGTCACAATGCCGTCGAGTTTACGGGGCGGCTCCACTCGTCAGGCCTCGGCCGCCAGCGCGGCCAGCGCCCGCCGGGCCACCTCGCGGCCGATCGGCAGCGAGGCGGTGGCGGCGGGGGAGGGGGCGTTGAGCACGTGCACCAGGCGGCGGCTCGCGCCGGGGCGGTCCGGGTCGAAGCCGGCGAAGGCGAAGTCGTCCAGCAGCGTGCCGTCGCGGGCCACCGCCTGGGCCCGGACGCCGGCCGGGGCGGGCACCAGGTCGGCGGCGGTGACGGCCGGCAGCAGCCGCTGCACCGCCGCGGTGAAGGCCCGCTTGGAGAGCGAGCGGTGCAGCTCGCCCAGGCCGTAGCGCCAGTGCCGGCGGGCCAGCCGCCGGGTGCCGGAGAAGGCCAGGACGGCGGCCAGCTCGGCCGGGCGCACGGTGCGCCGGTGGTAGCCCTCGCGGGCCGTCGCGAGGACGGCGTTCGGGCCCACGTGGACGTCGCCGCCGATGCCCCGGGTCAGGTGCACCCCGAGGAACGGGAAGGCCGGGTCGGGCACCGGGTACACCAGGCCGCGCACCAGGTCCCGCCGGTCCGCGGCCAGTTCGTAGTACTCGCCGCGGAACGGGATGATCCGCAGGCCCGGGTCGTCGCCGGCCAGCCGGGCCAGGCGGTCGCTGTGCAGGCCCGCGCAGTTGACCAGGACCGCGCAGCGCAGCTCGGTGCCGTCCGCGGTGCGCACGGTGACGCCGTCCGGGCGCCGGTCGACGGCGCGGACCTCGGCCCCGCAGCGCAGCTCGGCACCGCGCTCGGCGGCGAGCGCGGCGTAGCGGGCGGCCACGGCGGTGTAGTCGCAGATCCCGGTGGTGGCCACCCGCAGTCCGGCCAGTCCGGCCACCGCCGGTTCGTGTTCGCGCAGCTGAGCCGCCGTCAGCCGGGTCACCGGGATGCCGCTCAGCCGACCGCGTTCGGCCAGGGCGGCCAGCCGGGGCAGCTCCGCGGCGGCGGTGGCGACGATCAGCTTGCCGGGCACCTCGTGAGGGAGTTGCTGCTCGCGGCAGAAGCGCACCATCGCCGCCGCGCCCTCGGTGGCGTACCGGGCCTTGAGCGAGCCCGGGCGGTAGTACACGCCGCTGTGGATCACGCCGCTGTTGTGCCCGGTCTGGTGGGTGGCCGGCGCCCGCTCCTTCTCCAGCACCCCGACTTGCAGCCCGGGCCGGGCCCGGGTCAGCGCGAGCGCGGTGGCCAGCCCGACGATGCCGCCGCCCACCACCAGCACCTCGTGGTCGTACGCCATCCGCCGCTCTCCTCACGCCGACGCGCCCCCGTGGCCGATGGTGCCACGGGGAGGCGCCAGGCGTCAGCAGTGCCCGGGCCGGTGCCTGGAGCGGGCCCCGAGCGGCCCCGAGCGGCCTTGAGCGGCCCCGAGCGGTGCCGGGGCGGGGCGGGCGGCCCGGGTGCCCGGTCAGGCGCCGGTCTCCCAGGGCCAGCCGGCCGCGGTGCCGCGCTCCAGCAGCGGGATCAACCGGAAGGCGGCGTCGCTGAGACCGCCGAAGGTGTGCCGGTTGGCGCCGCCGGACGGTCCGTGGCCGGTGCGGTAGCCGGCCAGGTTCCAGGTGTAGACGGGCACCTGCTCCGGTACGGCCGCCAGCGGGTCGCTGCCCCGGTGGCCGCCGGCGGTCTGCTCGTCGGTCACGATCACCACCCGGTCGTGGCCCCGGTAGTGCTTGCGGACGGCCTCGGCGGTGTTGGTGCCGCCCAGGTCGCCGAAGCGCTTGAGCACGGCCAGCACCGACTCTCCCCGGCGCACCGCGAGCACGTTGCTGCCGGTGCCGAACTCGACCAGGTCGGCGTCGCCGGCGCGCACCTTCAGCGCGGTGCCGAAGATCGCCGCCGAGTCGGCCCGGTTGAGCCCGCTGCGCTCGCTCGGCCGGTCGAACATCGAGCCGGAGCGGTCCACCAGGATCAGGGTGCGCCCGGGCAGGGCCGGCACGTTGCGCAGCGAGTGGGCCAGGGCCTGCTCCAGTGGGTAGGACCAGCGCAGCGAGGGCGCGTGCCGGTAGGCGGCCAGGTAGCGGAACGGGAACTGGCGGGAGCGGCGCACCTCGCCCGGGTCGCTCAGCTTGGCGGCGACCCGCTCGGCGACCGCGTCGCTCACCCCGGCCTGGTCGAAGTTGCGCAGGTTGCGGGTGAGCGCCATCGCCCCCATGGAGGGGATGACCGCCTCCCAGGCGGTGGCGTCCAGCGGTCCCTGCAGCCAGCCGGCCAGTGCCTCCCAGGTCAGCCCGGCCGCCGACAGCCGCTCGGCGGCGTCGGGCGCGGTGAGCTGGGCCCGGCGCTGCTCGACCGGCAGCGCGAGCAGTTCGCGGTTGGCGCACAGCAGCGCGTCGCCGGCCGGCGGGAGGGCCTCGGCCGGGTGGTGGCGGCGGTCCAGCGCGTACTTGAACAGCTCGCCCTGGCCGGGCCGCCGCGGGTCCGGGCTCGGGTGGGTCAGCTCCAGCACGTCGGCGAAGCGGTAGCCCCGGCCCGCGGTGTCGTACTTGAGCAGCGCGGGGCCGGTGTAGAGGCGGCGCACGGCATCCGCGACGCCGCGCTTGAGCGGCTGGGGCAGGCGGCGGCCGTAGCGCGCGGTCCAGTAGGCGAGCAGTTCGCCGGGCTCGTCCGGGCGGCGCAGCACCGTCTCGACGGCCTGCCGGGAGAAGCCCGCGGCCTTGGCGTCGAGCCGGGCCCGGGTGAACTCGGCGGCGCCGACCAGCGAGGCGGTGCGCATGTTCGCCTCGCCGCGCAGCCAGCGCAGCAGGCCGAGCGTCCACTGCGGGTCGGTGACCGCCAACTCGCGCACCAGCGCGGTGAAGCGGTCGTCCCGGCTGCCCCCGGACTCGTAGAACGACTCCTGGCTGACCAGGTTGCTGACCGCGAGCAGGAAGAGCTCCGACTTCGGCTCGCGCACGAACCCGGTGCCGCCCTGGTGGTTCGCCCGCTGCTCGCCGGTGGTGCGCACGGCGGAGCGGGGCGGCGGCGGGGCCTGCCGGTGCTTGAGGTTGAAGCGGGCCATGACGGAGTCCCCCTGCGGGAAAGCGGGAAAGGTTGATGAGGTGACTGCGGCGCGGGGGCATGGCGAAGCGGAGCGCCCGAGATCAGTGCCGGCCCGGTCGGGCCGACGTCGGTGGAGGTGACAGTTCGGTGCTCTCTCCGATTGAGCTAGCGGCGGCACGCAGTGCCGCCGCCCGGGACTCGAACCCGGAACCGCCGAAACCAGAAGTAACCCCCGCCTGCGCACCGGGCGCTCCGGCGCGATGCCTCCCGAGTTCTGGACCGGGGCACGGCGGGCTCTGTCAGGAAGCGGCCGGGCTCCGACGCACCGGGAGGTGCGGTGTTGCTCGTTCAGTTGTGTGGGTGTCCAGAGGACCGAAGCGGCGGAGGTGACGAAGCTGCTCTGCCAACTGAGCTACCGCCGGACGGATCCGGCGACCGGGACTCGAACCCGGGACCTGCCCATTAAGAGTGGAAGTAACCCCTGCCTGCGCACCTGGACAGGACCGACCCTAACGAGGGCGGGCGGGCGCCCGCACCCCAATTAGCGCCGCCGCGCTACGCGGGTGCCGCCAGCACCACCCGGGCGCGCTCCGTCAACTCCCGTACCCGGCGCTCGGCTTGGAAGGGCTCCAGGTGCCGCAGCATCTCCAGCACGTACTCCCGGCTGCGCTGCGAGGAGATCCGCCCGGCCACCTCGACCGCGCGCTCGCCGGCCTCGACCGCGGCGTCCAGGTTGCCCGCCTCCGCCTCGGCCATCGCGGAGACCACCAGGCGCAGGCCGTGCGAGCGCACGAAGCCCTCGGTCGGGCGGGCCAGTGCCTCGCGGGTGAACTGGCGGACCTTGGCGGGGACGCCGAGGTCGCGGAAGCACTCGGCGGCGTCGGCGGCCAGCCGGTCGTAGGCGTAGAAGTCGATCCAGGCCGGATCGGGGTCGCCGGGGCGCGAGCGCTCAAGCGCGCTCTCGGCCGCCGCGAGCGCGGTGGAGGAGGCCGCCGCGTTGCCGGCCCTGGCCTGGGCGCGGGCCTCGACCAGGTGGAAGAAGCTCATGGTGCGGGAGGTGGCCAGGCCCCGGTTGCGCTCCAGCGCGGCCTGGGCGAGGTCGACGGCCTCCTCGGCGAAGCCGCGGTAGCAGGCCTGCAGGCTCATCGAGGCCAGCACGTAGCCGCCGAGCGGTACGTCGGCGGCGGCCCTGGCCAGCCGCAGTGCCTGGATGTAGTAGCGCTGGGCGGCCTCGTGCTGGCCGGTGTCGAAGGCCATCCAGCCGGCCAGCCTGGTCAGCTCGGCGGTCGCGCCGAACAGCGCCCGGCCGACCGCGTCGCTGTAGGAGGCGAGCAGCAGCGGGGCGGCCTCGACCCGCAGGCACTCCGGCACCATGGAGGAACGCCAGTCGCCGCCGCCGTACTTGGAGTCCCAGCGGCGCGCCTCCTGGGCGGCCTCGCGCAGCTTGGCGGCGTCGGACTGGCCGACCCGGTAGCCGCTGGAGCGGGGGGTGGGCACGGTGGGGAGGTCGGTGCCGGTGCCGGTGCCGGTGCCGCTGCCGCCGGTGCCGGTCGCGGCGCTGGAGCCGGTCGCGGAGCCGCGGGTGGTCGCGCTGGTGGGCGGCTCGCTCGCGCCGCGCGCCACCGAGCTGTCCACCGGGTTGATCAGCCAGCGGGCCACCGGCGTCGAGTAGGCCGCGACCGAGAAGGTCCCGGCCAGCCCGTCGCTCCAACGTCCGCCGCCGGGGCCGCGCCGCAACTCCAGGTCGACCCGCCACAGGTCGGTGGCGGAGCGCACCGCCTCGGCCACCTCGCGCGGGAAGGCCAGGCCCAGTTCGGGGGTCGGGTCGGTGTCGCCGAGCCCGATCTCCTCCAGCGGCACCGGGCGGCCCAGCTTGCCGCCGATCGCGGTGGCGATCAGGTGTGGCACCGGCCCCTGCGGCACCATGCCCTTGCTCACCCAACGGGCCACCGAGGTCTTGTCGTACCGCAGCGTCAGCCCGCGCTGGGCGCCCAGGTCGTTGACCCGGCGGGCCAGCCCCGCGTTGCTGATCTGAGCCTGCGTCAGCAGGACGCCGAGGCGCTCGTTCGGTCCCCGCGGACTGATGCTCATGCGACGGCACCCCCTTGTTCGGTGTTTGCCGTTCGGTGTCTGCCATTCGGCGTTCGACGACCGGTGGTCGCCGGTCGTGCGGCGCTGCGGGCGGGCCGGCCCGGTGCGGTGGTACCTAGCGTAGTCGGCCGGGTTCCCAGGGTTAAGGGGAAGCATTCCGGATGGCGGGATCGCATAGGGGCATCGGGCGGTGAACCGTGGGCGCCGGGGTGCTCCGGGGGTGGTGTGCCGCCCCGGTGCGCGGTGCCGCGGCGGCACCCGCGGGGCGGGCCGGCGGCGGGGCGGGCCAAGGAGGAGGGGCGTGCTCCGGTCCCGTGTTGACGTGCGCCCACCTGTGCCCCCTGGCCGGGGTCGCTGCTCGGCAGTTCGCTAGGGGCTGTGGGTCGGCCCGCCGTCGAGGACCCGGCGGGCCGGGGGATGCCGCTGCCTCAGTTCCCCGCGGGTGGTGGCCGAGGTCCGGGAGGGCATGCGGATGCCCTCCCGGGCTTGCGCCACTTTTTGGCCATATGGGCATGGCCATGCCGTCACCGGACACTCGACGGGGAGCGGCCCGGGGCGGGCCGGACGGGGGCGGTGAGCAGCACGAGCGAGGTGGGCCCGCCGGGACGGTTCGGTCGGGTGAGCAGCGCGGGACGAGGGCGGCCGACGGGGCCCGGCCGACCGGCGCGCTGCGGGTCATCGGTGCGCCCGGGGCCGGGTGCACCGATCGGCCGCCACCGGGACCGCCCGCCTCGGCCGGGCGCCGCGGATCGGACGCGCGGCGCCCGGGGCGGGGGCGGGCCGGGGCCGGGGCCGGTTGTGCCGGGTCCGGCCTGGGCGCGGGGGCGGCTGAAACCGGTCGGGTCCGGGCGGGTCCGGTTGGGTCTGATCGGTTGCGCTCAGTTGCGCTCAGTCTCCGCCAGGCTTGAACCGGTGAGCCATCAGCAGCTGTTCACCAACCGTCGACTACCGACAGTCCGTCAGCTACCGACAGCCCGCCAGAAGCCGCCCGGTCGACCGTGGGACGCCGTTCCGTCCCACGGTCGACCGGGCACCAGAACCCGGGCGGCCGGCGCCGCGTGCACCCCGGCCCCGCCGCCCGCGCCGCGCGGCCCGGGCCACGGAGGGGGAGGCCCGGCCCGCGCGGCACCCAACGGCGCCCCGGATGCCCGAATTCACCCGTACCTCCCCAGAATCACCCGACCTCCGCCACACCCCCCGGACGCCTCCGCGGTGGCAGCATGTCCCTTGCCCGTCCGCGGCCGGCCCGCCAGGCCCGTCGCGCACGCGGGCGCAGGGACGTCCACACCCGGTGGAGGCGCGATGCGGTGGCTGGCGGGCTGGAGCGGAAGCGCGGCCAAGCTGCTGATCCCGGCCCGCCCTCCGGCCGCGTTCAGGGCCGCGACGGCCGGGCCGACCGGTGCGGGGCCGACCGGTGCAGGGCCGACCACCGCCACCGCGCAGGACGCGCTCGCCGCTCTGGCAGCCGTCCGGCCGCTGGCCGCGACCGCGTTGTGGACCGGCCCCGACCCGCTCTGGGCGGTGGGTGACTGGCGCCCCGAGGAGATCCGTCAGGCCGTCCAACTGCCCGGCACCGGCCACCCCGCCGTCAGCACCGGCCCGCGGCCGGCCGACCTGAGCCAGGACACCGAGTCCGTCTCCCGCCTGCTGGTGCTCGGCCACTGCGGCGCCACCGACCAGGAGCTGGCCGCCGGGCTGGCGGCCGCCCGGGGTGGCGCCGTGCGTCAGCTGACCGGCTGGCCCGGCAGCTACGCCGTGGTGCTGCGGATCGGCACCCGAAGCACCTTGCTGCTCACCGACCTGGCCGGCCTGCAGCCCGTCTTCCACACCCCCTGGTGCGGCGGCACCGCCTACGCCACCGCCGCCCTGCCGCTGGCCGACCTGATCGGCGCGCCGGTCGACACCGGCCACCTGGCCGCCGCCCTCGCCTGCCCCGAGTCCCCCGAGGCGCTCGGCACCGGCACCCCGTACGTCGGGGTGCGCCGCGTGCCGCCCGGCCACACCCTGGCGATCCGCGGTGGGCGCCCGCACCTGACCGAGTACGACGACGAGGGCGCACCCGGCGGCGTCCGGAGCCGCCACGGCGGCGAGGCGCCCGCCGTACGGGAGTTGACCCGCACGCTGCTGGAGGCGGTCCGCTCCCGGGTGCGCAGTGCGCCCGGCGCCGCCGCGGGCCTCGGGCCCCGGCGGCCGCGGATCGGTGCCGACCTCTCCTACGGCACCGCCTCCACCGCGCTCGCACTGCTCGCCGCGGCCGTCCCGATCGGCCCGGGTTCGGGTGCGGGCCTGGGTGCGGGTGCGGGAGTCGGGTCGGCCGTTGATCCTGCTCCCGGGCCGGCCGCCGAGGCCGTCGCTCGCGCGGACGGGGCTCCGCGCACCGGCGCGACCAAGGGCTCCTGGACCCGGCAGGATCCGGCACCCCGGTCGCCCGAACCGGAGCTCCTCACCGCCGTCACCGTCCGCGAGTCTCCCCGCTCCACCCCCGAGGCCCCGGGTGAGGTGGGCCGCTCCCGGCTGCGCCACACCGTCCTCGCCGCCACCCCGGCCGGCCTGCCCTATGCCGATCTGACCGCCGGGCCGCTCACCGACGAGCCGGGCCGGGCCCTGATCACCGCGCCCGGCACCGCGGCCAGGCTGAGCGCCGGCGGTGTCGACCACCTGACCGGACACGGCGCCCGCCAGGTGCTCGACGGCCACCCCGCCCGGCTCGCCGACCTGCTCCGCGAGGGCCGCCCGCGCGAACTGCTCCCGCCGGTCGCCGCGCTGGCCGGCCTGGACCGCGCGCTCGCCGGCACCCTGACCGGCGCCGTCCGCACCCCGGTCACCGTGCTGCGCGCGGCCCGCCGACTGGCCCGCGGCGGCTACGCCGAGGCGCTGGACGACGCCGCGGTGCTGCTGACGGCCCGACGGGGCGCGGTCCGCCGCGGTACCCGCCCCGGGACGCGGTACACCGCCGGGGCGTACTCGGTGGCCGACCTCGCCTGGTGCGTGCCGGGCCCGGCCGCCCGCTTCCTCTCCGACGACGCGCTCGCCTCGGTCGCGCTGCGCCTGCGGCTCGCGGCCCGGGGTCCCGCGCCCGAGCTGCACCCCGGAGTGCGCCGGGCCCGGCTGGCGCTGCACCACCACGCCGGCGCCTACCGGACCTTGGTGCACGCCGCCGAGCAGCACGGCCAGCGGGTGCACGCCCCCTTCTTCGACAACCGGGTGATCCGCGCCGCCCGCCTGCTCCCCGCCGACCTGCGCCTGCAACCCGGCGCCCGGCACGCCCTGCTGCGCGCCGTGCTGGCCGGCGCCGGCCGGGTCGACCTGCCCGCCGACTGGGGCCGCGCCCCGCGCCCCGACCGGGCCGAGGCCGCCCGGGCCGGCCTGCGCGCGGCCGCCGACGCGCTGGCCGAGCTGTTCCAGGAGCCGCTGCTCGCCGAGGCCGGACTGATCGACCTGCCCGCCGTCCGCCGCGCCCTGCGCCGCGCCGCCGACCCCTACGCCGACCTGCCGCCGGGCGCCCTGGACGGCCTGGCCGACGTGGTCGCGGTGGAGCTGTGGCTGCGCCGCTTCGAAGCCCGCCGCCACGGCTCCTGCTGGACCGGCCTGCCGCTGCCGCAACGGCGGGCGGTGGCGGAGGCACGGTTCGCCTGAGCTTGTGCCTGAGCTTGTGCGTGTGCCTGCGCCTGCCGGGATTCGGCCGACCTTCGACGGATCATGGGCTGACTGACACCCCATCAGCCGGAGGCCCCGCAGGTGACCACCCCCGTCTCCACCAGCCCCGTCTCCACCACCCCGCCGGGACCACCGCTGCCCCCCGGCATCCTGGCCGCCTGCGACGGCTCCGACGGCTCCCTCTGGGCCCTGCACCGCGCGATGTCCGAGGCCGAGCGCTACGCCCTCCCCCTCTACGTCCTAGGCGTGGTCAACCCCTCCCCGGGCGGCGGCTACCCCCCGGGCATGGCCGAACTGGTCCAGGAGAGCGTCGAACGCCTCACCGCCAGCATGGCCGACGGCCTGCGCCGCGCCGTCGCGACGGTCGACCGGGCCCGCCCCCAGCCGTTCGGCGGCGAGCTGTCCCTGCACGTCGCCCTGGGCCAGGTGGTCGAGGTCCTCCTCGCGGCCACCCCCGGCCAGCACACCCTGGTCCTGGGAGCCCGCGGCAACGGCGGCTTCAGCCGGCTCCTGCTGGGCTCGGTCAGCACGGCGGCGGTCCACCACGCGGCCTGCCCGGTGCTGGTGGTGCCGGCGCCGGTGGCGGGGGGTGGGTGAGCCTCCTCGACAGTGCTCAGGGCTCCCAGGGAGTTGGCGTCAGGGCTGCACGGAATTGAATGTGACGATTGGTCCGTCTTCGGACTCGTGCACGGCAACCGTGAAACGGGCCTCGGGAAACTGCTCGGCCAGGCGCAAGCGCCAGCAATGTGCGATCGACCTTGCAATGGCGGCCGCGGCGGCCGCCTCTTCCGGTGATTCCCCGTACTCGATCAGCTGCCAGAGCCTCAACTGGTTCAGTACGGCTTCGATCCGAGCGCGGTCACCGGACAGTTCGGCCTGCCAGGCCTCGAAGTTCTGCCGTTCGAAAGCGCGCTCCCAGAGGATGCACCCGTCCACCTCGATGAATTTCGGACCGAAGATCGCCGCGATGGAGATCCAGTCGCCGAGGCTGAAACGGGCCGAGACGAAGTCGAATGAATCGGGCTCCCCGCCGAACTCGCTGCTCCACGAAGCGACCTCGGAGTAGTCGTCGGCTTCCACTGCTGACTCCAATACATTTCTTCGTCGAGCCCATCGCGCTGCCTGAATGTTCAGGTCAGAACAATATTGAAGGAGGTGGCAGGCTGCCTGATCATCCGGCTTCTGGTGCGTCCGGCTTCTTCCGAGATCTTCATGAAGGTGTTCATCTCCTCCGGCTCGTCGGAGAGGAGAAACTGTGATCCCGAGATGACAAGCAGGTAGTTCTCGCTGCCGATCCAAGCGAGATCGCGAAGGCACTCCGAGAACGCGGGCCAATTCCATCCGAAGTACGCAGGGAAGCGCAAGCCCCGGGAGAACTCCTCGAAGACGCCTTGCAGGTCCGTCATCTTTTCGCCGTCGAGCCGTGCGACGAAAGAAGTCCCCTGAGGTGGCAGGGTCCAATACGCCTCATCCGGATTCTTTCCGGCGAATCGGTGGATCCACGGTGATGATGTACTCCAGAGATCTTCCATGACTGTCGCTCACTTTTCGGGTTCATGGCACCGGCCGGGTAGCCGGAGTGGAGCTGTGGCGGGCGTCAGCAGCAAGGCTCACCAGCGCCCGGCGGGCCTCAGCGGTACCGGAGCAGATGCATCGAGCTGACGTCCTCGCCTTCCAGCGTGGCGGGTTCGCCGGTGGTCGGATCCAGCAGCACCAGCCCGCGCTCGGTCAACGCGGCGTTGAGCAGCAGGCCGACCGACTCGCGGCCCCGGCCGTCCCGGCGGCGGACCCAGACCAGGGCACGTACGCCTGTCGGCAAGGTGACCAGTTCGGCCAGTAGGGTGGGCCAATCGGTGTGGTCGGTGACCCGGATCAGTCCGCCTAGCGAACTCATCGTGCGGTCGAGCCAGTCCAGCGGTGCCGGGGCGGGCGGCAGCGGCTGGTCGTCCCGTCCGCTCGACCACTGCGTGTACCAGGTCCAGGGCGAGGAGTTCGGCAGGCTGAACGGTGCGCGGGCGTCCTTGGGGACAACCAGTGCCGCGTCCAGCAGTGCGTCCTCCCGGCGGCCTCCGGCCAGAAAGGCCTGGGTGTTGCAGGCGAACAGCCAGCCGCGCGACCCTTCGTCGGCTGGCTGCGGATCCACCAGGAGGACCTGGCCGCCGTACTGCTGGTCCAGCCATGCCTGCGCCTTGTGCTTCGCCGCGTGGAAGTCTGGGGCCCGGCGGCGCCAGGGCTCCTGAGGTTGTGCCTCCGGCTGCACGTCCCGGCGGAACCGCGCTAGGGTCAGTCGGCGGACGTGCTCCAGCTCCAGGCGTGCCAGACCACCGGCGAGCGGGTCGAGCACCACGGCGTTGCCTTGATTGTTATGGACGTAGAGCAGATGGCCGGTGGCCTCCTCGCCGCCGATCTCGCGCCGAACCCACACCACGCCGCGGGTGTCCGGGCCACTCGCCTGGACGGCACCGATGAGCTCGTCCCAGTTGCCGCAGACGGCCACTTCCGCCTGGCCGAAGTGGTGGCGCAGCATTCGACTCCACCAGCCCGGTGCCTCGTGATAGGGCTGCCACGGCAGCACGCTGCTCCGCACCCCGTCGATCATGCCGTCCATGACCACTACGCAGCCACGGGCGTTGAGGCGGTGCGCCTGGCCGGCCAGGGTCCGTGGCCGCGAATCCTGGCCCAGCGAGGCAAGATCGGCCCACGGCCGGTCGGTGGCCGGGTGGAACGGCCCGGTGCCGTTGACCGGAACCACAAGCGAGGCGCTGAGCATCGGGGTCGGCCGGAACCCCGGCTGCGGCAGCACCCGGCAGCTGTACAAGTACGCCTCGGGCGACTGCGCGACCGGCTGCGAAACCGCCAGTTCCACCTGGCTGCGGTAGGTGGCAGCGAGCCAGCTCCGGGCCTGGACGGTTGCTTCGTTGACCGACAGGGGCACGGGACTTCAACTCTCTGTCTGCTGCCCGGGACGCTCTCCCGTGCCGAGGTAGTGCGTCGTCTGTTCCAGGGTGAAGGCGGTCGGGGCGGGGTGCGCTGGCGATCCGTCCTTGGGGACGACCAGCAACCGGTTGAACGGAGCCTTGAAGATGTCGCCGGTGTCGAGGTGTTCCTGGGAGTCGAACCGTACCGCCCAGGCCCAGTCGTGCTCGACTGTCAGCTCGGGCTGCAGCACGATGGTCATCGGAACGTTTACGTAGTGCTGGTTGAGGAATTCCTTGGCCCGATCGTGGGCCTCGCTTCGGGAGAGCATGCGCGACTGGCTCCTGTGTCAGTTAGCGGTAGGGAAGATATCTGATGCTGTCCGCGGGTTCCAGACGGGCCAGTTTTCCGATCTGGCCGTCCAGGAAGACGACACCGTTCGGATCATTGATCGCGTTGAACACGTGCGCCGTGCCGTCCGAACGGCTGATGTAGACAACGCCGCGAGAGCCCTCTCCGCGCGATTTGAGGTCCTGGATGATGTTGTCGTAAGTGAACGGATTCTCCCAAGTGGCGTTCGGGTTGCCCAGCCGCGCCGGGTCCGGCCAGCGGCCCTCCATCAGCGGATCGGCGGTGGCCTTGATTCCGTCCAGTTGCTTGTTGACCGCGATGACGTTCTCCGAACAATTCTGGTTGTAGCCGGGCGTACCGTCCTCGAAGCGTGGCCGATTGACCTCGCGCATCCACGGGTACTGGTCATCGAGGAACTGCTGGGCGAGCTCCGGGTCCTCGACTGAGCCGGCGTGAATGGCACTGGACTCGATGCCGTCGGCAGGCTTGGCGAGGTGTCCCCATGGTCCCTTCGGCGAGTTGTAGAAATCCCTCAGGTGCGCCCAGCGGGCGTAGTCCGCGGCGTCCTGCGCCGAGATCTGGTCCGCCCCGCCGGCGGCGCTGTCCTTGCCCGCGTTCTCGGCGCCGTTCTTCAGCGCGCTGGTGGCGGCGCTCTCGGTGGAGTCCTTGGCGAGGTTCAGGGCGGCGTCGGCCTCGGTCCCCGCGCCGTCGGTCGCCACCCCGAGCGCGATGTTGGTGAACAGCTTGCCGCCGGCCTCGAACGGGTCGGAGCTCCAGCCGGAGCCGACCAGGGACTTGACCACGTCTACTGGGTGCAGGTCGGCGTGCACCAGGCCGGCGGCGGTCTGGTTGAGGTGATCGAGGTAGGTGGCGGGATGGGTGACGTTGTAGGCGTCCATCGGGTCCAGAGCGCGCCCGAACTTCACGATGTCGGCCCCACCCTTGACCACACCACCGAGCAGGTGGGCGGTCCCCAGCGAACTGCCCTCGTAGAGGTCGACGGCGTCCAGCTTCATGCGCTGGGTGAAGCTCGGCTCGGCGGGCGCCCCGGCCAGAGCGGTGCGCAGCGCTTTGGCGGCCTGGTCGGCGGCGCTGTCGCGCCCGGCGCGGGCGGCGCGCAGCAGGTCGCGGGCGTGGGTGAGGCCGGTGGTGCTGGGGTCCTGGAAGGCGCCGGGGTCGGTGGGCTTCGGGCCCGGGGCGGCGTTCGGGTTCGACTTGGCGGCGGTGTTCCAGGCCTTGGCGGCCTTGTTGTAGGCGTCGACGCTGGTGTTGTAGGCGTCTTGGGCCTGCTGGTGGGCCTTCTTGGCCGCGTTGTACGCGTCGATGGCCTGCTTGGCCTGATCCTGCGCCCAGGTGACGGTGGTGGAGTAGCCGTCCAGGGCGGTGGCGGCGGTGGCGCAGGCGTCGGCGGCGCTCAACCATTGGGCGGGGTGCGGCTGGAAGCGGGTGCGGAACGCGTCGGCGGCCTGGCCCTTCCAGTGGTCGGAGTCCATCGACTGCAGGCCGCCACCGGTCTCCTGGAACGCGTCGTGGAACGTGCGCAGGTGCCCCGCCGAGTCGCTCAACGCCTTCGCGTCACCGTGGACCAGGTCCTTGGGATCATCGGAGTCGCCCAGTTGCATCTCGCCGATCTGCGCGCCGAGGTTGTCGGCGATGTGGTCGCCGAACTTGTCGACGGCGTGGGCGGCGTCGTGCAGGCCGACGAAGTCCAGCATCCCGCCCACCGTGTGGGCGTTCTGGTCGATGACCTTGCCGACCTGCTTCTTACCGTCCTTGTACAACCCCTCCAGGCCGTCCCCGACATCGTCCAGGAACCCCATCAGCCCTTGCCCCCCGGCAGTTCACTCGTCGACACCACGACCCCGGGCAAGCCCGGCAGCGGGGCGCTGTTCTCAAGGTCCTTGCCCTCCGCCGCCCACGCCGCCCGCGAATCGGCCACCGCCTTGTCCAGCGAAGCCGCCGAGTCATCGGGACGGGTGAGATCGGTGTACGGATTGTCCGACCAGGTCCGACCCCAGGACTGCCCCTCGACCTGCTCCTGCGTCAGATCCGGGTCACCGATCGCGGCGGAGACCACGTCCTTGAGCATCCCCGAGGCGTACTGCTCCTGGTCGTAGTACATACCCGCCGACAACCCCAGCCGCTGCGCGATCTCGTTGCCGTCATGGACCAGGGTGCGCACCCCCCAGCTCCACCGCTCACAGAAGTCCGCCAACGCCGACTGCAAACCAGGGTTGCCGACCTGCAACCCCGTCAACCCGATCTCGGAGAACCCCCGCCCACCCTCCGCGCTCTCATCGATCCCCAGCGTCCTCAACTCCGCGATCGCGTCGTTGATCCCCTTCGCCGTCGCCTTCAACGCCTCCGGGTCCACCGCGTAGGAGTCAGCCACGACCCACCACCGCGACATCCGGCACGATCAACGCGGGCAGCGGCAGCTCCAGCAACCGCGACCCGCGGGCCGTCAGAAAAGACGTCAGCTGCGCGAGCAGCCCAGACCCCGACACGCGAGCCCCCATAGCGCTCAGTGATCATGGCAATACTTTCATCACCTTAGCCGACAGTAATGCCGACATGACACTGAGCCTCAAGGCGGACCGAACAGCCTCGCGCAGCGGGCTCCCGCCCGTCAGCCCCCGCCGTCGTCAGCGGTAGCGGATCAGGTGGAGGGCGAGGACGCCCGCCAGTTCCAGGGTGGCCGGTGCGTTGCGGGTGGGGTCGATGAGGAGCAGTCCCGTCCCGGTCTGGGCCGCGTTGACCAGCAGGCCCACGGACTCCCGTCCTCGGGCGTCCTGGCGGCGGACCCAGATGAGGGCTCGCGTGCCGTCCGGGGTGGCTGCCAGCGCGGTGATCGCCTGGTGCCAGCCGCGGTACTCGCTGGTCTCCAGGACAGGGCCGAGCCGCGCCATCGTCGGTTCCAGCCAGGCGGCCGGGCCGGGCAGCGGCAGCAGGTCGAGGCCGTCCTCGCCGGGTTCGCCGCCCAGCCGCCAGCGCTCCAACCAGGTCCAGGGGTCGGAGTTGGGCAGTCCGAAGGGGATGCCGTCGTCCTTGGGCACCACCAGGGCGGCGTCGAGCATGCCCTGGCGCCAGTCACCGCTCCGCAGGAAGGCACTGGTGTTGCAGGCGAAGAGCCAGCCCCGGCCGAGGTCGTCCGCCGCCGTGGGGCCGGTCAGGACCACCTCGCCGTCGTAGGTGTGCTCCAGCCAGGCCGTGGCCTTGCGGACGGCCGCGGACAGCTCCTGGGCCGGCTGCTGCCAGTCGGGACGAGGCGGGCGCTCGCCCGGGACCGGGCGCTGGAAGCGCGCCAGCGTCAGCGAGCGCACGCCGTCGGTCTCCAGCCGGGCCAGGCCGCCGGTCTGGCCGTCCAGTGCCACCACCCGCTGACCGTCGTTCAGGAGGTAGAGCAGGTGCCCGGTGGCCTCCTGGCCGCCCGCCTCGCGACGCAGCCAGACCACACCACGGGTGCCCGCGCCACCCGCACGCACCGATTCCAGCACCGCGTCCCAGTCCGGGAGGGTGGCGACCTGCGGCGTTCCGGTGTCACCGACGAAGTGGCGGTGTACCAGCCGGCCCCACCAGCCCGGGGCCTCGTGCGCGGACCGCCACGGCAGGGCCGTCGCCGCCGCGCCGTTCACCGCCGCGTCCACGCTCACCACGCAGCCGCGCGCGTTCACCCGGCGGGTCCAGTCCTCCGGCGAACGCGGGCCCGGGTCCTGGGCGAGCGCCGCCACATCGCCCCACGGGTCGGCGTTGGCCGGGTGGAAGGGCACGGCGCCGTCCTTCGGCACCACCACGGAGGCATTGAGCATCGCCGTTTCGGGGTAGCCCGGCTGCGGTACGGCGCACAGGCTGAACAGCCAGGCCTGCGGCGTCTGGGCCACCGGGTGGGGGACCGCGAGTTGGACCAGCGGGCCGTAGGTCCGGTGCACCCACTCGGCGGCGCGACGGGTGGGGTCCATGGGAGAGGTGGGCATGGTGTTCAGTGTTCCGCCTCGAATCGGGTGCGCCGGCCGGTGGCCAGGTAGTACTGCTGCATCTCGACATCGAACACGGTGGGCATGAAGTCCACCCGGTGGCCGTTCTTCGGGACGACGACGACGCGAGTGAACAGCGCTTGTGCGAAGTCGCCGGAGTCCAGGTGTTCCTGGGAGTCGAAGACCACCTCCCAAGCCCAGTCGTGCTCCCGCACCCAGTCCGGGCGCAGCACGATGGTCGGCGGCGCCTTCGGGTAGACCCGCGCCAGGAACTCGCGGGCCGCGGTCAGTGCCTCCTGCGCTGTCATCACTCTGCTGCTCCTCGGATCGGGTCATCGGGTCGGGTCATCGGTCGGTCAATGGTGCTTCAGCGGTTGGTCAGCGGTCGGCCCGGACCGCTTGTCCGGACCGCTTGTCCGGGCCGTCAGTGTCCGGGCCGTCAGTGTCCCTGGCGGTAGTGCAGGAACCGGAGTTCCTCGATGCCCTTCTGTTCCAGCCGCCCCAGGGCCCCGGTCTGACCGTCCAGGAAGATCACCCGGCCACCGCTGTTGATCACGTTGAACACGTGTCCGCTCGTCTCCCGGTGGATGATCACCAGGCCGCGGGCCCCATCACCGCTGGTACTCATGGAGTTGATGATCTCGTCATAGCTGTCGACCGGCCGGGAGGTCATACCGGGAGCGCCGACCTCGGCAGCGTTCAGCAGACGCGGCGCGGACAGCGGCGCGGTGTCGACCTCGATACCGTCGAGCCGGTGATTGACCGTGCCCGCGTTGTTGGTGCAGTTGTAGGTGTAGCCCGGGGTGTCGGTCTCCCAGCGGGGCTTGTTGATCGTCTTCAGCCACGGGAACTCCTCGTCGATCAACGCGTCGGCGGCCACCTTGTCCATGGAGCCCGCGTGGATGGCCTGCGCTGTGACGCGCGTGTCGGGGAGTTTCATCGCTGGTGGCGCTGGTGGCGCTGGTGGCGCGGCGGGGGCCGGTTCCTTCGCCGCGTCCGTCGCGGCGTTCTCCGTCGTGCTGTCGCCGAGCTTGGTGGCGGCGGTCTCGGTGGTGTCCTTGGCGGCGTTCAGGGCGGCGTCGGCCTCGGTTCCCGCGCCGTCGGTGGCGGCGCCGAGGGCGAGGTTGGTGATGAGTTTGCCGCCGGCCTCGAAGGGGTCGGAGCTCCAGCCGGTGCCGGCCAGGGACTTGACCACGTCTACTGGGTGCAGGTCGGCGTGGACGAGGCCGGCGGCGGTCTGGTTGAGGTGATCGAGGTAGGTGGCGGGATGGGTGAGGTTGTAGACGTCCCACGGGTCCAGGCCGCGAGCGACCTTCACGATGTCGGCCGCGCCCTTGATGATGCCGCCGTACACGTGGGCGACACCCATGGTGGAGCCCTCGTAGAGGTCGACGGCGTCGAGCTTCATGCGTTGGGTGAAGCTCGGCTCGGCGGGGGCGGTGGCCAGGGCGGTGCGCAGCGCCTTGGCGGTGTTGGCGGCGGCGGTGTCGCGGCCGGCGCGGGCGGCGCGTAGCAGGTCCTGGGCGTGGGTGAGTTGGGTGGTGCTGGGGTCCTGGAAGGTGCCGGGGTCGGTGGGCTTCGGGCCCGGGGCGGCGTTCGGGTTCGACTTGGCGGCGGTGTTCCAGGCCTTGGCGGCCTTGTTGTAGGCGTCGACGCTGGTGTTGTAGGCGTCTTGGGCCTGCTGGTGGGCCTTCTTGGCCGCGTTGTACGCGTCGATGGCCTGCTTGGCCTGATCCTGCGCCCAGGTGACGGTGGTGGAGTAGCCGTCCAGGGCGGTGGCGGCGGTGGCGCAGGCGTCGGCGGCGCTCAACCATTGGGCGGGGTGCGGCTGGAAGCGGGTGCGGAACGCGTCGGCGGCCTGGCCCTTCCAGTGGTCGGAGTCCATCGACTGCAGGCCGCCACCGGTCTCCTGGAACGCGTCGTGGAACGTGCGCAGGTGCCCCGCCGAGTCGCTCAACGCCTTCGCGTCACCGTGGACCAGGTCCTTGGGATCATCGGAGTCGCCCAGTTGCATCTCGCCGATCTGCGCGCCGAGGTTGTCGGCGATGTGGTCGCCGAACTTGTCGACGGCGTGGGCGGCGTCGTGCAGGCCGACGAAGTCCAGCATCCCGCCCACCGTGTGGGCGTTCTGGTCGATGACCTTGCCGACCTGCTTCTTGCCGTCCTTGTACAGCCCCTCCAGGCCGTTGCCGACGTCGTCCAGGAACCCCATCAGCCCTTGCCCCCCGGCAGTTCACTCGTCGACACGACGACCCCGGGCAAGCCCGGCAGCGGGGCGCTGTTCTTGATGTCCTTGCCCTCCGCCGACCACGCCGCCCGCGAGTTCGCGGCGGCCTTCTCGAACGAACCCGCCGAATAGTCGGCATCGCGGACCTGGGCGTACTCGTTGTCCGACCAGGTCTGACCCCAGGAACGGGACTCCACCTGATCCTGCGTCAGATCCGGATCACCCATCGCGGCGGAGACCACGTCCTTGAGCATCCCCGAGGCGTACTGCTCCTGGTCGTAGTACATACCCGCCGACAACCCCAGCCGCTGCGCGATCTCGTTGCCGTCATGGACCAGGGTGCGCACCCCCCAGCTCCACCGCTCGCAGAAGTCGTCCAACGCCGACTGGAGACCCGGATTGCCGACCTGCATCCCCGTCAACGCGATCTCGGAGAAGCCCCGCCCACCCTCGGCACTCTCATCGATCCCCAGCGTCCTCAACTCCGCGATCGCGTCGTTGATCCCCTTCGCCGTCGCCTTCAACGCGTCCGGGTTCACCTCGTAGGAGTCAGCCACGACCCGCCACCACCCCGTGAAGCACGTGTTCCCCGTTCGCGGCTTCTCCATCAGGCGGGCGTACCGGTGACAGTTCGTCCCGGAACTCGTCCACTGGCGCAGTGCCGTGCCGCTGCCACGCCTGTACTGCCGCCGGCTGCGCGAACAACCTGGATCCCGGCACGCGAGCCCCCTGTACATTCGGTAAGCTCATCATCTTATCTGACGGCAATACGGAAACGACACTGAGTATCAGTCACCACTGGTACTTCGCAGATCACTTGCCGACGAACGCGCACGAACAGTGCCAGGGTGCGTCGGCGGACTCCAGGTGCTCCGGGGAGTCGGAAGAGGGCCTCCGATTTCCAGGCGTGCTCCCGCACCCACTCCGGGCGCGGCACGACGGGGGCGGCGCCTGCGGGTCGGCCCGCTCCAGGAACCCGTGGTCCGCAGCCGGTGTGTCCTGTGCTGTCATCACTGTGTTGCCCCCCGTGCGGTTCAACGGCCGCTCCGGACTGATTACCAGGACATCAGTGCACGTGGCGGTAGTGCACGAAGCAGAGTTCCGCCGATGCCGGACGGAGTGGTGGGCGGGCAAGCAGGCGGTCGAGGTGTTCGACGGGCCCCGGGAGACCAGCTCAGGTGCGGCTGAGTGGTCGTCAAGGGTACGGCATCGCCCGCGCGGCGTTGACGTATTCGGTCGACACGGCCAACCTGGACATCCCGGATCTTGCCGACGTCCTTTGTCGATTGGTTCAGCCCACATGACGGAACAGCGGGAAATCGACCGGACCGACACCTCGGGGTTCGCGCACGAGCTGGTCGCCTGTGTGCTGTTGCGGAGCGGGGAGGAGGAGGAGACCGGCTTTCCCAATGCCCCGCACCGGGTCGCGGCCTACCTGGTCTCGGCCTCCGCCGTCGTGATCCTGGTCGTCCTGCTGCTCGTGCTGCTGACGCTGGACTGACCCGGCGGCCGGAGAGGCCGGTGAGCCGCGCTCCCGCGAGCCGTCAGGCGTCAGGCGTCCGTCGGGGTCGGCACCGGAGCGTCGTGGCGTCCGCTGGAGCGCCAGTCGGCGACCCGGACCAGGGTCTCCAGATAGGCGAGGCGGAACGGTCCGAGGTCCGCGCGGTGCAGCAGCGCGATCGCCCGCTCGGTCCAGGGCGACGGGGACTGCGGGAGCGATGGCGAGGTCGAGAACGATGGCGAGGTCGAGAACGAGCCCGAGCCCGAACCCGAGCCCGAGCCCGAGGTCGAGGGCGTGCGGAACGCGTCGGTGCGCAGGGTGTGTGCCGCGAAGCGCTCGCCGGTGGAAAGCGCCAACTCCGGTGTCCGGTCGCCGTCCCGCACGCCGAGCAGCAGCGGTGCCTCGTCGGGGCCGGGCCGCGCGGTGATCCGGACCTTGCCGTGGTGGGCGGCGGCGAGGTAGACCACCAGGAAGCCGCCGAGGAGCTCGCCCCGCGACTCACCGTCCAGCAGGAGCAGCGCGCTGACCAGCTCGTGCCGGAAGTACGGCCGGCTGGAGACCCCGGTGTTGTACGGCGCCT
Organism: Kitasatospora sp. NBC_01287; assembly: GCF_026340565.1. Taxonomy (NCBI): domain Bacteria; kingdom Bacillati; phylum Actinomycetota; class Actinomycetes; order Kitasatosporales; family Streptomycetaceae; genus Kitasatospora; species Kitasatospora sp. NBC_01287. Next base: position 4,293,715 of record NZ_JAPEPB010000001.1, on the reverse strand, counting down.
TGGACTTCGCCAGCAGCCCGGTCGGTGGGTCGCCGCCCTCGCCGCCGCGCAGCATCGCCTGGAACACCTCGTGGCACTTGCCGAGGTCGTGATACCGGGCCGCCAGCCGGACGGCCTCCTCCTGCTCGGAGGGCAGGAGGGGGAGCGCGGCCAGCAGGGCGCGGGCCTCCTGCTCGGTCTCCATCAGGTGCTGGTCGAGGCTGATCCAGGCCGCGCAGGCGAAGGCCCAGGACGGCGCGGGTGGTCCGCCCGCCACCTCGACCGGCGTGCGGCTCGCGGGTGCCCAGCCCTCCTGGGGGAGGTAGCCGCCATGCGCGGCGTCGAGCAGCAGCATCGCGCCCGGCCTCAGGTCCGGTGCCGCCGCCGGGCGCCACCGGCCGTCCAGCCGGTCCCGCAGCCAGGCGCGGCCGTCGAGCAGCGCGGCGGGCTCGGTGAGGGGGACCGGGCAGAGCTCGTCGCGCCCCGGGTCGGGCTCGTCCTCGGCGGGAGTGCCGCTCGGCCAGGAGCGCCAGGCGACCAGCACGGTGCGGTCGGTGTCCGCGCAGACCCGTCGGTCGGTCGTGGGCACCTCGGCGGTGGTGTCGAAGAGTGCCAGCAGCTCCGGGCGTTCCAGCTCCGGCTCCTGTCCCGGCTCCAGTTCTCGTTCCGGCTCCGGCCCTGGCCCGCCCGCTGCGGGGTGCTCGGCGATCCGTGCCTCGAAGAGCTGTCCGGCGGTCACCGGTTGCCCCTCGTGCGCCGTGAGCCAGCGGGTCACCGCCGGGAGACCGTCGTCCCCCGCGGGCTCGCCGCGGTCCGCCGGCGGGGTGCACCAGAGCAGGTCGCCGCCCTCGGGGTGCTCGCCGTGGCGGTTGCACCGGCCCGCACGCTGCACCAGCGAACTCCAGGGGGCGAGTTCGGTCAGCAGGGTGCGGCAGGAGAGGTCGGACCCGGTCTCCAGCGCGGGCGTGGCGACCACGATCTCCGCGACGCCCCCGACGCCCCCGACGCCCCCGACGCCCCCGGGGTCCGTGACGTCCCCGACGTCCCCGACGTCCCCGACGCCCCCGAGGTCCGCGAGCGGCGGCAGCTCGGCGGCGCGGAAGTGCGGGTGCAGCAGCGTCGCAGTCGCCCCGGCCCGCGCGGCCAGCGCCTGGTGCACGGCCCTGGCCCGTTCCAGGGTGTTGAGCACGGCGATGGTCCGGGTACCGGGGCGGTGGGCGGCCAGCAGCGCGCGGGTCAGCTCCTCGACGTAGTGCGCGGGGTCGGGACGCAGCCGGCTGATCCGACGCGTCGCCGCGGGTCGTGCCGGGCCGCCGGCCGGGCCGCTGGTGAGGTCGGCCGCGGCGGCCCGCAGCACCGGACCGTGCGCGTCCCCCGGATCCCAGGTCGAGGAGAGCCACAGGGTGGCGCTCGGTGCGGCGGTGCCCAGCTCGTCGCGCAGCCGCTGCAGCCGCTGACCGGTCGCCCGGCCGGGGCCGAACAGGTGCAGCCCGTCGAAGACCCACTGGGCGTCGTTGTGCAGCAGGCCGTACGAGACGGCCGCCATTCGCGGCGAGTCGGCCTGGCCGCGCATCAGCGCCCGGCTGAGCAGCACGTCCTGAGTGCCGATCAGGATCGCGGTGCGCTCGGGGCGGCGCCGCCAGCCGCCGTCCAGGACCGACCCGCCCGCGAGCAGGTGCAGCCCGACCTCGTCGGTGAGCCCGAGCCGCGCCAGCCAGTCCCGGACCCGAGCGGCGGTCGGGTCCGCGAGGCCGTGGGCGGGCAGCACGTAGACCAGGCGGCGCGGGGTGCGCTCGGGTGCCGTGACCAGGCGGCGGTGGAGCCAGGCCAGCACGGCGGCGGCGGTCTTGCCCGCGCCGGTGGGGGCCTGCAGCAGGCCGGGCAGGCCTTCGGCGGCGAGACGACGCTGGTAGGGGTGCGGGGCGTGGCCGAGCGCGGTCCGGACGAAAGCAGCGAAGTCCGTGTGGTCCGCGGAGTCTGCGGGGCCCGCGGGGCCCGTGTGGTCCGTGAAGTCCGTGAAGTCCTCGAAACCGTCCGCCATGCTGATGACTCCCCTCGGTCGGCCTCACACCATAGACCGGGGCTGAGGCGGGCGCACGGCCTCCGCACGGCCGCTCCGCGCCGACCGGGCTACGCGGCGCCGGTCAACTCCCGCACCACCGCGACCAGCTGCTCGCGCACGTCGCGCGGCTCGCCCGCGAGCAGGCCCGGCAGGTCGCTCGCGCCCGCGACCGGCACCGCGGCGATCACGTAGTGGTCGGTGCAGGTGCAGGTGCAGGTGCAGGTGCTGGTGGAGCTGAGTCGGCGCGTGCGCCGGTTCCGGGAGCTGCAGCGGGGGATCCCCGGGGAGATCTCGCGGCGGATGCTGACGCTGACCGTGCGGCGGTTGGAGCGGGACGGGACGGTGTCGGGTCAGGGCGGCGGGCCGGATCGCGGGAATGCGGAGTCGGACAAATCGGTTCACACTCCTCGTCCAGCTCAACCCAGGTCGACAGGAGCCAGCCCCCATGAAGGTCGAGATCTACAGCGACATCGCGTGCCCGTGGTGCTACATCGGCAAGCGCCGCTTCGATCAGGCCCTGGAGCGCTTCGCCGGCCAGGGTGAGGTCGAGGTGGTCTTCCGGCCCTACCAGCTGGTACCGGACGCTCCCGCCACCGCGAGCCCGCACCGCGCCTGGCTCGCCGAGCGGTACGGCCCGCAGTCGCGGGCGATGGACGACCGGGTGACCGAGCTGGGCAAGGCCGAGGGCATCGACTACGACTTCGACGCCGCGCTGCACGCCAACACCTTCCTCGGCCACCGGCTGCTGCACCTCGCCGAGACGGAGTACGGGCCGGCCGCGCAGGGGGTGCTCAAGGAGGCGCTGCTCAAGGCGCACTTCACCGACGGGGTGGACGTCGGCGATCGGGCCGCGCTCACCGAGGTCGCGGTGGCGGCAGGGCTCGACCGGGCCCGGGTGACCGAGTACCTCGCGGGCGAGGAGGGGGCGCGGGAGGTGCGCGAGCAGCTCGCCGAGGCGCGGCAGCTGGGGATCAGCGCGGTGCCGACCTTCGTCTTCGAGGGCCAGTGGGCCGTGCAGGGCGGCCAGGACGCGGACACCTTCCTCAAGGTGCTGCAGCAGGTGGCGGCCGAGTCGCAGGGTGGCGCGGAGCACAGCAGCGGCGCGGAGCAGGGCGGTACGGAGCACGGTGAGGCGTGCGCGGACGGCGCCTGCGCGGTCTGACGGCGGCCCGCCCCCCCCGGATCGGATCAGCTGACCAGCCGATCAGCGTGCCGACCGACCGGCCGATCAGCGTGCCGGCCGATCAGCCGATCAGCAGGTGAAGCGAGCGTCCGCCCAGTCCGCGATGTTCCCGCCCGACCAGAGGCCGTCCACCGGGGTCACCACCAGCTGGATCCGGTGTTGTCCGCCCAGTGGCACGTGGATCGGCACGGCGGCGTCCCCCCGGCGCAGCGCGGGCGAACTCCAGAGCGGACGCTGGTCGTCGCCGGTGACGGTGAAGCGCACGGCGCCGGGCGCGAAGGTGGCGTCGTCCAGTCCGGCCACGGCGTCGTAGGAGGCGCAGGACCGGTTGAGGTCGATGGCCAGCGTCGACGGCCCGTGCACGCTGACCCCGCGCTGGTAGGACGCGCCGCCCAGCCGCAGGCCCTCGCGCTGGAGCAGCCAGCCGCTGCTGTCCCGGCGGCTGATGCTCGGGCCCGGCGGCGGCATCCGGTCGCCACCCGTGCTGAACGGGAGCTCGTCCATCCAGTAGCTGGCCGGCGGTTGGACCGGCGGGACCGGCACCGGGCTGGGGACGGGGGAGGGCAGCACGCTCGGCACCGGTGCGGGCGTGGGGACCACCGGGGTCGGCACCACCGGGGTCGGCGCCGGCGGCGGGGTCGGCACCAGCGGCGGTGTGGGGACGGGAAGCGGGCTCGGCGTGGGGCTCGGGGTCGGGCTGGGCTTCGGCGAGGGGGTCGGGCGTGGCTTCGGCGGCGTGGGCTTCGGCGCCGGGGCGTGCGTGGGTGGCGGCGTGGGGGCCACGGGGGTCGGGGGCTGCGCCTTGGGGGTGGGGGCGGGCTGCGGGAGCACCGGGGGCGGGGGAGTGGGCCGGGCCGGGGCGGCGCTGGGGGGCGGCGCGGCGGCGGGGGGCGCCGGCGCGGGGGAGCCGGCCAGCGCGTAGGCCACGGCGGCGACGGCGGCCACCGCCACGGCGGCGGCGATGCCCGCCTTGGCGACGGTGCCGAGGCCCTCACCGGCGAGCGCGGAGGCACCACCGCCACCGGACGCCCCGCCAGCACCCGCGCCCGCGCCTGCTGCGCCCGCGCCTGCCGCCGCACCAGCCGTCGAGCCCGCTGCCGCACCCGCCGTACCGCCCGCAGCCGCCGTGCCGGCGCTCGCGGCCGCCGCACCGCCCGCCACCGCACCGCCCGCCACCGCACCGCCCGCCACCGCGCCACCGGCCGCCGCGCCACCGGCCACCGCACCCGCGCCCAGCGCCGCCGCGATCGCGGAGAAGGCGCCGGCGCCGATCCAGACCAGCACGCCGCCGGGCAGCAGCAGCCGCAGCGCGTGGTTGAGCTCGACCAGCTCCAGCAGCGCACCGGTGCACCGCTCGCAACCGCGCAGGTGGTCGCCCACCTCGGCGGAGGCCCGCTTGCGCAGCGCGCCACGCGCGTACAGGCCGAGCCGGTTGGCGTACTCCTCGCAGCCCTGTGCCTGGCTGCCCGAGACGTGCGCCTGCAGGAAGCCGGCCGCCAGCCGGGACCGGGCCCGGTGCGCCTGCACGGCGGTGGCGTTGGCGGTCTTGCCGAGCAGCACCGCGACGGTCTTCGGCGACTCCTGCTCGACCACGGTGTGCCAGAGCAGCAGCCGGTCGTCCTCGGGCAGCTCGGTGAAGGCCTGCATCACCATGCGCTGGTCGGCCAGCGCCATCGCCCAGGCGTCCGCACCGGGGTCGGCGAGGTCGTACTCGATCGCCTGGGCGGCACCCGAATGGCTGAAGCTGCCGAAGTCGTCGACCAGTTGCTCGCGGCGCTCGCCCCTGGTCCAGGCGGCGGCGATGTTGCGGACCGCCGTCAGCAGGTAGGCGCGGACCGCGAACTCCGGTCCCTTGCCCGCCTTCAGCGCCTGGAAGGTGCGGGCGAAGACCTCGCCGGCCAGGTCCTCGGCGGTGAAGCTGTCCCGGCAGCAGGAGCGGGCGTAGCGGCGCACGGCCTCCGCGTGCCGGCGGTAGATCTCCTCGTAGGCGCTGTCGTCGCCGGCCCGCACCAGGGCGGTCAACTCGGCGTCGGAGGGCGGCAGCTCGCCGTCCACCGGGTCGGCGGGGGGTGGCACCAGACCGAGCGGAACCTCTGATTCCGAATCCTCGGCGGAGTCGCCGCCCGGTCCGGCCGGGCCGCCGCGGCGGGCGATGAACGCCTCGGGGGTCACCCCGCCCTGGCCGGCGCCGGCCTGCCCCGGCACCCGGCCGCTGACCGGCGCGCCACCGTAGGGCGAGCCGGCCAGTGACTCGCGCGAGGGCGCGCCGCCCTGCCCCGGCACCTGGCCGGTCACCGGCTCGGGGCCGGGCTCGGTGCCGCGGTCGTTCTGCTCCTCGGCGGTCATCGGCGCGCCCCGCCCGCTCGGTCGGCCCGCGCCGGAGCACCGGTGGCACCGGCCCCGCCGACCGCACCGGACCCGCCGGAAGCGCAGCCCGGTTCGCTCGGGGCCGGCGCCCCTGCCAGGGGCGCACAGTGCCGAGCGGCGTGCTGCGATGCGCCTTCGCCTGCGCGGGCGTGCGCAGCCGTCTTGGCACCGCGAAGGGTGCGCACCGGGACATTGGCTCCAACCACGGCCAAAGAATGGCATAGCGGCGGGTGCTCCGGAAGTCGCGGACCGCTGGACCCACTCTTCCGGGGAAGCGTCCGAGGTCCGCTTCCCCCGCTCCGGCGCAGCCAGTTGACGCCAGGTTGACGCCGGGGTGCGCGCCGCGGCCGCCGCACCGGCCCCGGGAGCGCTCCCGCGCGGTCGGTTCAGGCCGCCCGCAGCCCGTCCAGCAGGATCCGCAGCAGCCGCTCGGCGGGCTCCGCCGTTGCCCCGGGAGCCGCGCCGCGCCCGATCGACGGCGGCACCGCCGCCGTCAGCACCAGCACGATCTCCGACACGGTGACGCCGGGGCGCAGTTCACCGGCAGCCGCCGCCCGCGCCACCAGCGCGGCCAGCAACTGCAGCAGCAACCGCGGGTCGGCGTCCGGCCCCCCGCCCGTCCCGGGGGTGAGGTACGAACCGCTGCTCGGCGCCAGCCGCTGCTCGGGTACCCGGGCCAGCTCCTCGGCGTAGCCGAAGGCCTCCGGGGGCAGCAGCCGCCCGGCACCGGTGCCCACCGCCGTCGCCAGGTAGCCCGCGAGCGACTCCCACGGTCTGGCCGGCCCGTAGAGCGCCTCGCGGGCCCTCGCGGTCAGCCAGGCCACCTCCTCGGCGGCGATCCGCTGGACCAGCACCTCCTTGCTCGGGAAGCGCCGGTAGACGGTGCCGACCCCCACTCCGGCCCGCCGTGCGACCTCCTCCATCGGCGCGTCGTAACCGAGTTCGCCGAACACCTCGCGGGCCGCGCGCAGCACGCTCTCCAGGTTGCGCCGCGCGTCCACCCGCAGCCGGGGCCCACCCGGCCGGCGTTCCTCGACCGGCTCGGGCGCGCCCGGCCCGGGTCCGGACCGGTGCGGGACGCCCGTCGGCGCCCGTTGCTCGGGCACGATGCTCTGGCCCGCGCCGAACTGCGGCACGGGCGGTTCGCCCAGCAGGTGATCCTGATCGTTCAATCCCAACCCTCCCCCGGAGGAGCCCACCACGGGGCTCTCGTGCGAAGTCGTCGCAGCCGCCCGTGACCTGCACGGGTCCAGCCCCCAGCACCCGGCCCCCACCGTCCGCGCGGCCGCCCGAATCCCGCGCGGAGCCGCTCGTCCCCCGTTCGGGCAAGGATCATCCGCGAACTACCCTTCCCCGTTTCGGGCTCGGCCAGTCGGGCTGGTCGGCCTACGGTAAATCAGGCCGTAATGGATTCACCACCCGGGGTGACGGCTTTCGGGCCCGTGACCCCGCCCCGTCCCACCCCGCCCGGCCGCCCGCCGCCTGGCGGCACCGGCCGAATCCGGTACGCACTGTGGACAAGAGGCCCCTCGGCAGGGCGTCATGGTTGCGTGAACCAGGTCACACACCGATGTCGAGCGGGGGTGGCACCATCCGGATCCTGATCGTGGGCGGCGGTTGCGCCGGGCTGACCACGGCGCAGCGGCTCCAGCGGGAGCTCCAGGAGGAGCTGCGGGCCGGGCGCGCGGAGATCACCGTGATCGAAGCCGCACCTTACCTGACGTACCGTCCGCTCCTTGCCGAGGTGGCAGCCGGCTCGATCGACCCGCGGCACGTCGTGGTGCCGCTGCGCCGGGCGCTGCCCGACTGCCGGGTGCTCACCGCGCGGATCACCCGGATCGACCACGGGCGCCGACTCGCCTGGCTGGCCCCGAGCGGTGGCGTCGAGACCGAACTGGCCTACGACGAGCTGGTACTGACCGCTGGTTCGGTCTCCCGAACCCGGCCGATCCCGGGCCTGGCCGAGTTCGGCGTGGGCTTCGAGACGGTCGGCGAGGCGGTCTCGCTCCGCAACCACGTGCTCGACCAGCTCGACCTGGCCTCCTCCACCCGCGATCCCGAACTGCGTGACGCCGCGCTGACCTTCGTGTTCGTCGGCGCCGGCTACGGCGGAGTGGGAGCGCTCGCCGAGCTGGAGGACATGGCCCGGCAGGCGCTGCGCGGCTACCCCAACATCCAGGCGGACGACCTGCGGTGGGTGCTGGTCGAGGCCGGCGACCGGATCCTGGCCGAGGCCGATCCCGGGCTCGCCGAGCACGCGCTGGCCCAACTGCGCGAGCGGAACGTGGACATCCGGCTCGCCACCACCCTGGACTCGGCCCAGGACCGGGTGATGGCGCTCTCCGACGGCAGCCGGTTCGCCGCCCGCACCCTGGTCTGGACGGCCGGGGTGCGCCCCGCTCCGGTCCTGGCCGCCACCGACCTGCCGCTCGACGAGGCGGGCCGGGTGCGCTGCCTGCCCACCCTGCAGGCGGTCGACGCCGACGGCCGGGCACTGCCGGGCGCCTGGGCGGCCGGCGACTGCGCGGCGGTGCCCGCTGCGGACCCCGCCGGCCCCGGAGCCGCTGCCACCGCCACCGCCGCAGCCGCAGCCGCTGACGCGGTGGGTGAGACGGCGGGTGAGACGGCGGGTGAGACGGTGGGTGAAACCGCCCGCGGCGCGTTCTGTGCGCCCAACGCGTGGCACGCGCTGGCCCAGGGCGAGCTGCTGGCCGAGAACCTGCTCGCGGTGGCCGCCGGGCAGACGCCGTACCCCTACCGGCCGGCGCGGACCTACGCCTCCGCCTCGCTCGGCCTGCGCCGCGCGGTGGCCCACACCCGCAAGGGCAGCCTGACCGGGCGCCGGGCGTGGTTGCTGCACCGCGCCCGCACGCTGCGCGGCCTGCCCAGCCCGGACCGCCGGGTGCGGGTGCTGGCCGACTGGCTGCTGGGCGCGCTGTTCACCCGGGAGGCGGTATCACTGGCTTCGGTGGAACACCCGCGCGCCGAGTTCGAGGCGGCCGCGGGAAACCCGGAGAGCTGAGACCGGAGAGGGCTCGACGTCGGGACGAAGAAGGCCGTACAACACGACCAACACACGTACGACTTCCAGAACCGCACCTTCACCTGACAGGATCTGCGTGACACCCCGTCACGGCCAGTGCAAACATCAGTACGAAGTGTGACGGAATCCGCGAGCCTAGGAAAGCGACAGTCGGTTGAACCTCATGCGCTGGAGTGCGCGGCTCACCGGGGCCCCGTGGCGTGTCGCTGCCCCTGCCCACGAGGACCCGGTCGCGCTGCCCGGCCCGCGCGACCCGCTCGGTGCCGCGGCCGCCCTGCTCGGCCCGGACCAGCAACTCGACCTGCACGAGCTCTACGACCTGCGCGACGTGCTGGGCCGGCTGCCCGCCCCCGTGGTCATCACCTACGGCGCGCGCCACCGGCTCGGCTACGCCAACGACGCCTACCGCGAGCTCTTCGGCGCCCGCACCCCCGGCGAGCCGGCCGAGGAGGCGATGCCGGAACTCGCCGAGCTCGGCCTGCTGCCGCTGCTCGACCAGGTGCTGCGCAGCGGCCGCGCCCGCAGCGTCAAGGCGCGCAGCATCGCCGACCCGGCCGCCGTCCCGGCGGGCCCGGCCGGGCGGACCCGCTGCTTCAACGTCTCCTGCGTGCCGCTGCGCTCCACCGAGCGCACCGCCGCCGCCCGCGACGGCCAGCCGCCCCCGGCCATCGGTGTGCTGATCTACGCCGCCGAGGTGACCGACCAGGTCGCCGTGGCCGGCCGGCTGCGCGAGGCCGAACGCCGCCAGCGTGAGGCCGCCGTCACCCTCCAGCGCAGCCTGCTGCCGCAGAAGCTGGAGCAGCCGGCCGACCTGCGGGTCGCCGCCACCTACCAGCCGGGCGGCGCGGACGCCGCGGTCGGCGGCGACTGGTACGACGTGATCCCACTGCGCGGCGGCCGCACCGCCCTGGTGATCGGGGACGTGATGGGCCGCGGGTTGCGCGCGGCGGCCGTGATGGGCCAGCTGCGCACCGCCGTGCGCGCCTACGCTCGCCTCGACCTGCCACCGCACCAGGTGATGGCCCTGCTCGACGACATCGCCATGGAGATCGACGCCAACCAGATCGCCACCTGCGTCTACGCCGTCTACGACCCTCCCGAGGACTCCGCCGCGGGCCGGTCCCACGGCGGCACCCTCACCTACGCCTCCGCCGGCCACCTGCCGCTGATGCTGCGCAGCCCCGACGGCACCGTCCTGCAGGGCGAGCAGCAGAACGGCCCGCCGCTGGGCACCGGCGGCGGTTCCCACACGTCCCACTCGCTGCGCCTGCTGCCGGGCACCACCGGCGTCCTCTACACGGACGGCCTGGTCGAGCGCCGCGACCAGGACATCGACGAGGGCCTGGACCAGCTCGCCCGCACGCTGACCGGCGCCATCGGAGCCCCCGAGGTGATCTGCGCCCGCCTGCTGCGCGCGATGGGCGTCACGGCGGAGCACGACGACGACGTGGCGGTGCTCGCCTTCCAGCTGCCGCACCGGGTTGCCGAGGCCGGGGCCCTACCGCCCGGCACGGCAGGGGCCGAAGCAGGGAGCGAGCCAGGGGTTGAGTCGGAGGTTGACTCAGCCGTCGCAGAGGTCTAGTGTTCTTCGAGCTGCCTGTCAGGGAGCCCCGGACGTTCACTTCGGTACGGACGGTCCCGAGCGCAGCCACTCTCTGAAACACCACCCTCAGCAAGATCGTCGGTCGTCGGCGCGTTGCTTTTCGCACGCTTCTGCGATGGGCTTGTTTTGTTGTGCCGGTAATTCGGTGAGTGGGGCCGGATTCGCTTTTCGGAGCGGGACTGGGCTAAAGTTCAGCACGTCGGACGGGCCGTCAGGTCCGGTACGGCGAAGGCCTCTTGAGGCCGGAGCGGTGCGGAAGATCTGGTAGGGTTGGAAACACCGAGAGCGAGTCGGGAAACGCCGGGAGGCGGGTCTGATAAGCTCGAAGAGAAGAAAGAACGCAGTAATACTGAAACGAATGCCCGGAGAGCTTGCGAGAGCGGCTTGAAGGAAGTGTCCGTTCCTTGAGAACTCAACAGCGTGCCAAAAGTCAACGCCAGATATGTTGACATCCCCGGCCTTCACCGTTTGGTGGGGGTTGGAGATTCCTTTTGAAGTAAGACACAGCGAGGACGCAGTGCACGGGGCCGCCCTATTCCGGTGGTTGTCGTGCCGCTCAACGCGGGTGTGAACCCGATTACGGGTAATCATTCACGGAGAGTTTGATCCTGGCTCAGGACGAACGCTGGCGGCGTGCTTAACACATGCAAGTCGAACGGTGAAGCCCTTCGGGGTGGATCAGTGGCGAACGGGTGAGTAACACGTGGGCAATCTGCCCTGCACTCTGGGACAAGCCCTGGAAACGGGGTCTAATACCGGATATGACCTTCCTCCGCATGGGGGTTGGTGTAAAGCTCCGGCGGTGCAGGATGAGCCCGCGGCCTATCAGCTTGTTGGTGGGGTAATGGCCTACCAAGGCGACGACGGGTAGCCGGCCTGAGAGGGCGACCGGCCACACTGGGACTGAGACACGGCCCAGACTCCTACGGGAGGCAGCAGTGGGGAATATTGCACAATGGGCGAAAGCCTGATGCAGCGACGCCGCGTGAGGGATGACGGCCTTCGGGTTGTAAACCTCTTTCAGCAGGGAAGAAGCGCAAGTGACGGTACCTGCAGAAGAAGCACCGGCTAACTACGTGCCAGCAGCCGCGGTAATACGTAGGGTGCGAGCGTTGTCCGGAATTATTGGGCGTAAAGAGCTCGTAGGCGGCCTGTCGCGTCGGATGTGAAAGCCCGGGGCTTAACCCCGGGTCTGCATTCGATACGGGCAGGCTAGAGTGTGGTAGGGGAGATCGGAATTCCTGGTGTAGCGGTGAAATGCGCAGATATCAGGAGGAACACCGGTGGCGAAGGCGGATCTCTGGGCCATTACTGACGCTGAGGAGCGAAAGCGTGGGGAGCGAACAGGATTAGATACCCTGGTAGTCCACGCCGTAAACGTTGGGAACTAGGTGTTGGCGACATTCCACGTCGTCGGTGCCGCAGCTAACGCATTAAGTTCCCCGCCTGGGGAGTACGGCCGCAAGGCTAAAACTCAAAGGAATTGACGGGGGCCCGCACAAGCAGCGGAGCATGTGGCTTAATTCGACGCAACGCGAAGAACCTTACCAAGGCTTGACATATGCCGGAAACGTCCAGAGATGGGCGCCCCCTTGTGGTCGGTATACAGGTGGTGCATGGTTGTCGTCAGCTCGTGTCGTGAGATGTTGGGTTAAGTCCCGCAACGAGCGCAACCCTTGTTCTGTGTTGCCAGCATGCCTTTCGGGGTGATGGGGACTCACAGGAGACTGCCGGGGTCAACTCGGAGGAAGGTGGGGACGACGTCAAATCATCATGCCCCTTATGTCTTGGGCTGCACACGTGCTACAATGGTCGGTACAAAGGGCTGCGATACCGTGAGGTGGAGCGAATCCCAAAAAGCCGGCCTCAGTTCGGATTGGGGTCTGCAACTCGACCCCATGAAGTTGGAGTTGCTAGTAATCGCAGATCAGCATGCTGCGGTGAATACGTTCCCGGGCCTTGTACACACCGCCCGTCACGTCACGAAAGTCGGTAACACCCGAAGCCGGTGGCCTAACCCTTGGGAGGGAGCCGTCGAAGGTGGGACCAGCGATTGGGACGAAGTCGTAACAAGGTAGCCGTACCGGAAGGTGCGGCTGGATCACCTCCTTTCTAAGGAGCACATGGCCAGATCCGAGCGAATGCCTCGGATTGGTTGCTCATGGGTGGAACGTTGACTATTCGGCACACTGGGTGATGGTTCGTGAGTACTGCTTCGGCGTGGAAAGCGTAACTGTGAGTCTGGTGTGTCGGGCACGTTGTTGGGTCCTGAGGGAACGGGTTTCCGTTGTCTCAGTGCCGGTCCTACTTGAGATGCCTTCGGGTGTTGAGGGTGGGTGTCTGGTCGTTGTTTGAGAACTGCACAGTGGACGCGAGCATCTGTGGCCAAGTTTTTAAGGGCGCACGGTGGATGCCTTGGCACCAGGAACCGATGAAGGACGTGGGAGGCCGCGATAGGCCCCGGGGAGCTGTCAACCGAGCTTTGATCCGGGGGTGTCCGAATGGGGAAACCCGGCAGTCGTCATGGGCTGTCACCCATACCTGAACACATAGGGTATGTGGAGGGAACGCGGGGAAGTGAAACATCTCAGTACCCGCAGGAAGAGAAAACAACCGTGATTCCGGGAGTAGTGGCGAGCGAAACCGGATGAGGCTAAACCGTAGTGGTGTGAGACCCGGCAGGGGTTGCCACTTCGGGGTCGTGGGAGAGTTCTTCAGTCGTCTGCCGGCGGCTGGGTGAGTCAGAAACCGTATGGATAGTCGAAGGACATGCGAAAGGTCCGGCGTAGAGGGTAAGACCCCCGTAGACGAAATCTGTGCGGCTCACTTGAGCTTTTCCCAAGTAGCACGGAGCCCGAGAAATTCCGTGTGAATCTGGCGGGACCACCCGCTAAGCCTAAATATTCCCTGGTGACCGATAGCGGATAGTACCGTGAGGGAATGGTGAAAAGTACCGCGGGAGCGGAGTGAAATAGTACCTGAAACCGTGTGCCTACAAGCCGTGGGAGCGTCGTTCGTCGAGTTTTCTCGGCGGGCCGTGACTGCGTGCCTTTTGAAGAATGAGCCTGCGAGTTTGCGGTGTGTAGCGAGGTTAACCCGTGTGGGGTAGCCGTAGCGAAAGCGAGTCCGAATAGGGCGACGCAGTTGCATGCCCAAGACCCGAAGCGGAGTGATCTAGCCATGGGCAGGTTGAAGCGCGGGTAAGACCGCGTGGAGGACCGAACCCACCAGGGTTGAAAACCTGGGGGATGACCTGTGGTTAGGGGTGAAAGGCCAATCAAACTCCGTGATAGCTGGTTCTCCCCGAAATGCATTTAGGTGCAGCGTCACGTGTTTCTTGCCGGAGGTAGAGCACTGGATAGGCGATGGGCCTCACCGGGTTACTGACCTTAGCCAAACTCCGAATGCCGGTAAGTGAGAGCGTGGCAGTGAGACTGTGGGGGATAAGCTCCATGGTCGAGAGGGAAACAGCCCAGAACACCGACTAAGGTCCCTAAGCGTGTGCTAAGTGGGAAAGGATGTGGAGTCGCAGAGACAACCAGGAGGTTGGCTTAGAAGCAGCCACCCTTGAAAGAGTGCGTAATAGCTCACTGGTCAAGTGATTCCGCGCCGACAATGTAGCGGGGCTCAAGCACACCACCGAAGTCGTGTCATTCACAGAATACGTCCAACGGCGCTGTGGATGGGTAGGGGAGCGTCGTGTTCCGGGTGAAGCGGCCGAGGAATCGAGTCGTGGACGGGATACGAGTGAGAATGCAGGCATGAGTAGCGATACAAGAGTGGGAAACTCTTGCGCCGATTGACCAAGGGTTCCTGGGTCAAGCTGATCTGCCCAGGGTAAGTCGGGACCTAAGGCGAGGCCGACAGGCGTAGTCGATGGACAACGGGTTGATATTCCCGTACCCGCTTTGAAGCGCCAACGTCGAACCTCTGGATGCTAAAGCCGTGAAGCCGGCCTGGAGTCTTCGGACGAAGGGACGTGGTGGAGCCGCTGATCCAACAGGGTAGTAGGTGAGCGATGGGGTGACGCAGGAAGGTAGTCCAGCCCGGGCGGTGGTAGTCCCGGGGTAAGGGTGTAGGCCGAGTGGTAGGCAAATCCGCCACTCATTGAGGCTGAGACCTGATGCCGAGCCGATTGTGGTGAAGTGGATGATCCTATGCTGTCGAGAAAAGCCTCTAGCGAGTTTCATGGCGGCCCGTACCCCAAACCGACTCAGGTGGTCAGGTAGAGAATACCGAGGCGTTCGGGTGAACTATGGTTAAGGAACTCGGCAAAATGCCCCCGTAACTTCGGGAGAAGGGGGGCCATGTCTGGTGAGGAGACTTGCTCTCTGAGCTGGGTGTGGCCGCAGAGACCAGCGAGAAGCGACTGTTTACTAAAAACACAGGTCCGTGCGAAGCCGTAAGGCGATGTATACGGACTGACGCCTGCCCGGTGCTGGAACGTTAAGGGGACCGGTTAGCTCCACTTCGGTGGGGCGAAGCTGAGAACTTAAGCGCCAGTAAACGGCGGTGGTAACTATAACCATCCTAAGGTAGCGAAATTCCTTGTCGGGTAAGTTCCGACCTGCACGAATGGCGTAACGACTTCTCGACTGTCTCAACCATAGGCCCGGTGAAATTGCATTACGAGTAAAGATGCTCGTTTCGCGCAGCAGGACGGAAAGACCCCGGGACCTTTACTATAGCTTGATATTGGTGTTCGGTTCGGCTTGTGTAGGATAGGTGGGAGACTTTGAAGCGGCAACGCCAGTTGTCGTGGAGTCGACGTTGAAATACCACTCTGGTCGTGCTGGATGTCTAACCTGGGTCCGTGATCCGGATCAGGGACAGTGTCTGGTGGGTAGTTTAACTGGGGCGGTTGCCTCCTAAAGAGTAACGGAGGCGCCCAAAGGTTCCCTCAGCCTGGTTGGCAATCAGGTGTTGAGTGTAAGTGCACAAGGGAGCTTGACTGTGAGACCGACGGGTCGAGCAGGTGCGAAAGCAGGGACTAGTGATCCGGCGGTGGCTTGTGGAAGCGCCGTCGCTCAACGGATAAAAGGTACCCCGGGGATAACAGGCTGATCTTCCCCAAGAGTCCATATCGACGGGATGGTTTGGCACCTCGATGTCGGCTCGTCGCATCCTGGGGCTGGAGTAGGTCCCAAGGGTTGGGCTGTTCGCCCATTAAAGCGGTACGCGAGCTGGGTTTAGAACGTCGTGAGACAGTTCGGTCCCTATCCGCTGTGCGCGTAGGAGTGTTGAGAAGGGCTGTCCCTAGTACGAGAGGACCGGGACGGACGAACCTCTGGTGTGCCAGTTGTCCTGCCAAGGGCATGGCTGGTTGGCTACGTTCGGGAGGGATAACCGCTGAAAGCATCTAAGCGGGAAGCCTGCTTCGAGATGAGCACTCCCACCTCCTTGAGAGGGTAAGGCTCCCAGTAGACGACTGGGTTGATAGGCCGGATGTGGAAGCCCAGTAATGGGTGGAGCTGACCGGTACTAATAGGCCGAGGGCTTGTCCTCAGTTGCTCGCGTCCACTGTGTTGTTCTGAAACAACGACCCCACACCGTTGGTCACGGGTGTGGTGCGGCCGATAGTTTCATAGTGTTTCGGTGGTCATAGCGTGAGGGAAACGCCCGGTTACATTCCGAACCCGGAAGCTAAGCCTTACAGCGCCGATGGTACTGCAGGGGGGACCCTGTGGGAGAGTAGGACGCCGCCGAACAATCATTCAGGAGAAGCCCCCAGCCTTTCGGCTGGGGGCTTCTTCGCGTTCACGGTGCGATTCGCCCGAGCGCCGGCCGTTCCCGGTAGAGCGCGATCGCGATGTCGACCAGCGAGATCCGTGGCAGCTGCTCGACCTCGGCGAGCGGGATCCAGGCGGCCAGGTCGGTCGAGCCGTCCTCCTCGTTGCGCAGCTCGCCGCCGGTGATCCGCCCCTGGTAGATGATCCGCAGCCCGTGGAAGTCGCGCGGGGACGGTCCGTTCACCGGGTCCGGCGGATAGGTCACGTGGTGTGAGTCGACCCCGAGCAGCCGCTCCAGCTCCACCTGGTAGCCGGTCTCCTCGGCAACCTCGCGGATCGCCGCGTCGTACGGGTCCTCCCCGTGGTCCAGACCACCGCCGGGCATGGTCCAGAACCGCTCCCCCTCGTGCGAGACCCAGCGCGCGAGCAGGATCCGCTCGTCCTCGACACAGACCGCGTAGGCGGCAGGACGGACTCTTCGTACGGCATCTGATGACATGTGAGGCAGCGTAGGGTCCCAGCTATGGAGACTGCCACGCATATCAGCAGCGCTGACACCCTCGCCCCTGACCAGCTGGACGCGGCGCGGGCCGTCCTGGCGGCGGCGGCGGCCGCGGACGGCCGGGAGGCCGTCTCCGAGGCCGGTCGGTTGCGCCTTCGGGCGGCCGAGCCGCGTCCGGGCATCCGGCACGTGGTGGCCACCGCGGCCGGGGCGGCGGCCGGCTACGCGCAGGTCGAGCTCGGCGGGCAGGCGCAACCGGCCACCGTCGAGCTCGCGGTCCTGCCCGAGCTGCGGCGCCGGGGCCTGGGCGGGCAGCTGGTGCGGGCCGTGCTCGCCGAGGCCGGGCCGGGCCGCGCCGTCGACTTCTGGGCACACGGGGGTCACCCGGGAGCCCGCCGGCTCGCGGAGGTCCACGGCGCCGCGCTGGTCCGCGAGCTTCGGCAGATGCGCCGCACCGCGCCGGCTCCCGCCGCCGTGCCGCTGCCGGACGGGATCACCCTGCGGACCTTCCGCCCCGGGACGGACGACGAGGGTTGGCTGCGACTCAACGCGCTCGCCTTCGCCCACCACCCCGAGCAGGGCTCCTGGACCGCCCGCGACCTGGCCGATCGGATCGCCGAGCCCTGGTTCGACCCGGCCGGTTTCTTCCTGGCGGTGCGCGGCGGAGCAGACGGCAGTGAGGACGGTAGCGGGGGGGACGGTAGCGGGGTGGACGCCGAGCGGGTGGTCGGGTTCCACTGGACCAAGGTGCACCCGGCCACAGCCACCGAGCCCGAGCTCGGCGAGGTCTACGTGGTCGGGGTGGACCCGGCGGAGCAGGGCAACGGCCTGGGCCGGGCGCTCACCGCGGCCGGCCTGCGGCATCTGGCCGAGGACCGCGGCCTGCCCACCGTGCTGCTCTACGTCGACGCCGACAACACGGCGGCGGTTCGGGTCTACGAGCGCGTCGGATTCACCGTCCACGAGGTAGACCTGATGTATCGGGTCGCCGAAGGGCGGCCGGTGCGGTAGCGCACCGCGGGGCCGACCGCCTCAGCTTTCCTCCTGGCCATGCGGTGTTTACCGTGGATTCAATTGCCGCCGCGAAGATCACAGGATGACGTCCGTAGTGTCTCGCTCCCGCAGCTTGGGCCACATCACCGGGCCTGGTCGGCTAACGACCAGGCCGGGCGATCGGCCCGGTGAGCCGTGTCCGGCACCGGTCGGCGCGCGCCGGCGTGCCCGGGCCGGGTGCGCGGGCGTCATCCGCTGGAGGAGCTGGAACCCATGACCGTTCCCCGCCCGGTCGCGGCCAGAGAGCCCGAAGCGTCCGACCCGTCAGGAGTCACCGCCATGCCCGAGTCACCCGGAGTGCCCGCCCCGTCCCGCCTGACCAAGGCGCTCGGCGTGGCTCTCGACCAGTTCCCCGACGCGGACGGTGCGGACGATCTGGACGAGCTGCCGCAAGGCCGCTTCCTGGATCGGGAGCGCAGCTGGCTCGCCTTCAACGAGCGCGTTCTGGAGCTCGCGGAGGACCCGCAGATCCCACTGCTGGAGCGGACCAAGTTCCTGGCGATCTTCGCCAGCAACCTGGACGAGTTCTTCATGGTCCGGGTGGCCGGCCTCAAGCGGCGGATCGCCACCGGAGTGGCCCAGCGCAGCGCCTCGGGCCTGCAGCCGCGCGAGGTGCTGGACCTGATCTGGACCAGGTCGCGCGAGCTGATGGCCCGCCACGCGGCCGCCTTCCAGCAGGAGGTGCTGCCCGACCTGGCGTCGGAGGGCATCGAGCTGGTGCGCTGGGCCGAGCTGACCGAGAAGGAACAGGCCCGCCTGCACACCCTGTTCCGGGCCCAGATCTTCCCGGTGCTGACCCCGCTGGCGGTCGACCCGGCGCACCCGTTCCCGTACATATCGGGCCTGAGCCTGAACCTGGCGGTGGTGGTGCGCAACCCGGTCTCGGGGCACAAGCACTTCGCCCGGGTGAAGGTTCCGCAGTCCCTGATGCGCTTCCTGGAGGCCTCGCCGCAGCGGTACGTGCCGCTGGAGGACGTGATGGGCGCCCACCTGGAGGAGCTCTTCCCCGGGATGGAGGTGCTGGCCCACCACGCCTTCCGGGTGACCCGCAACGAGGACCTCGAGGTCGAGGAGGACGACACCGAGAACATCCTCAAGGCGCTGGAGAAGGAGCTGATGCGCCGCCGGTTCGGTCCGCCGGTCCGGCTGGAGGTGGAGGAGTCGATCGACCCCTACATCCTCGACCTGCTGGTGCGCGAGCTGAACATCACCGAGGCCGAGGTGTTCCCGCTGCCGGGTCCGCTCGACCTGACCGGGCTGTTCGGGATCGCCGGCCTGGACCGCCCCGAGCTGAAGTACTCCAAGTTCGTGGCCGGCACCGCGCGCGGGCTCACCGACGTCGAGTCGGCCTCGCAGCCGGACATCTTCGCGGCCATGCGCGAGCGCGACGTGCTGCTGCACCACCCGTACGACAGCTTCTCCACCTCGGTGCAGGCCTTCCTGGAGCAGGCCGCGGCCGACCCGCACGTGCTGGCGATCAAGCAGACGCTCTACCGCACCTCGGGCGACTCGCCGATCGTGGACGCGCTGATCGACGCGGCCGAGTCCGGCAAGCAGGTGCTGGTGCTGGTGGAGATCAAGGCGCGCTTCGACGAGCAGGCCAACATCAAGTGGGCCCGCAAGCTGGAGGAGTCGGGCTGCCACGTGGTCTACGGGCTGGTCGGCCTCAAGACGCACTGCAAGCTCTCGCTGGTGGTGCGCCAGGAGGGCGAGCTGCTGCGCCGCTACGCGCACGTCGGCACCGGCAACTACCACCCGAAGACCGCCAGGCTCTACGAGGACGTCGGGCTGCTCACCGCCGACCCGCAGGTCGGCGCCGACCTGTCGGACCTGTTCAACCGCCTGTCGGGCTACTCGCGCCGGGAGTCCTACCGCCGGCTGCTGACCGCGCCGCGCGGGCTGCGGGACGGGCTGCTGGCCCGGATCCAGAACGAGGTCGCCAACCACCGCGCGGGCCTGCCGGCCTACGTGAAGCTGAAGGTCAACTCGATCGTCGACGAGGACGTGATCGACGCGCTCTACCGTGCCTCGCGGGCCGGCGTGCCGGTGGACGTGTGGGTGCGCGGGATCTGCGCGATCCGGCCCGGAGTGCCCGGGCTGAGCGAGAACATCCGGGTGCGCAGCATCCTCGGCCGCTTCCTGGAGCACTCGCGGATCTTCGTCTTCGGCAACGGTGGAGATCACGAAGTCTGGTTCGGCAGTGCGGATATGATGCACCGTAACCTGGACCGGCGGATCGAGGCGCTGGTCCGGGTGGCCGATCCGGCGCACCGCACGGAGCTGTCCGGGCTGATCGACCTCGGGATGGCGGAGGACACCGCCTCCTGGCACCTGGGCCCGGACGGGGCCTGGTCCAGACGGAGCCAGGACGAGAACGGCCACCGGCTCCGGGACATCCAAGAACTGCTCATCGACTCGCGCCTGCGCCGTCGGAGCGTCGCCGCCTCGCTCTGACCGCTTTCGACCGCCCCTGATCATCCGTCGCCTGCCCTGGGGGAACGGGGAGTACCCACGACATGACTGACGCGCCCATGACGGCCCCGGCGGCCACCGCGACCGCCGGCGAGGTCCTTTCGCGGTATCTCACCGAACAGGCAGGCCGATTCCTGCGTGCCCTGCCGCAGGCCGTGGGGGAGGCCGGGGCCCGCCCCGGCACGCTGCCCTCGGTGAATTCGCCGGGCGGCACCGCCGGGACGGGAGAGCTGCTGCGGTCGGTGCGGCGGCTCGGCGGCGCGCTGCACACCTTCGGCGCGCTCTTCGAGCCCGAGTGGGCCGAGGAGTCGCGCACCGAGCTGCGCTGGCTGCTGGGCCTGCTCGCGCAGGAGCCCGCCTACCTGCGCAGATCGCTCCGGCTGCTGGGGGCGTTGGACACCCTCAGCGCCACCGGGCAGGGCGGCGAGGGGCTCGGACCCGGAATGCTGGCCGGGCACCAGGGGGCCCCGAAGGCACGGGCGCTGCTGGACCGGCAGCTGACGCTGGCCAGGACCCGGGCGCACAGCTCGGTGCTGCAGGAGCTGCGCTCCTCGCGGCTGCACGCGCTGGCGGACCGGATGACGCTGCTGGTGGGGGAGTCGCCGCTGGTGGCGATGGCGGCCGGCCGGGCCGGCGAGCTGCTGCCGGCCCGCGCGGCGGAGGCGTTCGAGGCGCTGGGGCAGGCGGTCCGGGCGCTGCCGCTGCACCGGGCGGCCACCGCCTACCAGGGCGACGCGCTGCACCGGCTGGGCAGTGCGGGGGGTACCGACGCGGCGGTGGCTGTCCCACCCCAGGGACGGCCGGCGGCGGGGGACGCGGACGGGGCGCTGGCGGCGGACGACGCGCCGTGGCAGCGCACGCGGATCCTGCTGAAGCGGGCCAGGTACGCCTCGCAGGTGTGCGGGCGGCCCGGGCTCGAGCTGGACGTGCTGGACCAGGTGCTGGACCGGCACCAGGAGGCGGCGGACGCGGCGGTGACGGTGGCCACGGCGGCGCGCACGCCGCGGATCACCCCTGCCACGGCGTACGTGCTCGGGGTGGTGCATGCTGATCAGCGTCTGGAGGTCGAGGCGGCCAGGTACGCCTTCGGTCTGCAGTGGCCGACCCTCCCGCACCACGGATGGCATGAATGGGCGAGCGCCTGAGCGCTGAGCAGCAGACCGATCCCCGGCAGACCGGTCCCCGGTCCGGGGAGCCCCGGATGGCCGCGGCGGCGGCCGGCCCGGCCGGCCCGCTGGCCCGCAGGCAGGCGCGGGAAGCGAAGCGGCAGGGGCGGTGGACGGGTGCGGGGCACGCGGCGGGTCGCGATGCCGCGGCGGCGCGCGAAGCGGACGGGTCGGGGGGCCGGATGGGTACGGTGCTGGCGGCCGGTGCGGTGCTGTGGCTGCCGGGCGGCCCGCGGCGCGACGGCTCGGGGGAGCGCAAGCCGCGGATCGCGCTGATCCACCGCCCCAAGTACGACGACTGGAGCCTGCCCAAGGGCAAGCTGCGGGCCGGTGAGACGCCGTGGCAGGCGGCGCTGCGGGAGGTTGAGGAGGAGACCGGACTGGTCTGCCGGCTGCTCGCGCCGCTGCCCGCGCAGCACTACCTGGCGCAGGGCCGGCCCAAGGAGGTGCGGTACTGGGCGGCGGTGCCGGTGCGCGGTGAGTTCCGGCCCAACCGCGAGGTGGACCGGATGAAGTGGCTGAAGCCCGGCAAGGCGCGGGCGAAGCTCACCCATGACCGGGACCGGGAGCTGATCGACGCGTTGCTGGAGCAGTTCGGGCGGTTGGAGCGGCTGGCGGGGTGAACGGGCGCGGACCCCGGTGTTCGCCTGGGTGAGGGGCCTTGGTCGGCCGGGAGCGTGTCTTGGCCGAATCCTTGCCGTGATGCAACCGTGATTACCGACCGGTGTTTCCTGGCATCCGTCCGAGGTTCACTCTCCGTTCATTTGCGACCGGCTGACGCGTCACCTGATCCGCTTAGCTTCGGTCGTACCGGAGGGCCGTAGAGGCCCCGGACCAACAGCAACGCCCCTTCCGTCCGACCACTTCCCGGTGGGACCCGTGCGGGCTGTGCCAAAGAAAGGGACACCCTGTGAAGCTCCAGCGGAACGGCCGCACCAAGGCCCTCGCGATCGGTGCCGTGGCGCTCGTCAGCTCGCTGTCGCTCGCGGCCTGCGGCTCCGACAACAACACCACCGCCAGCAGCTCCACCTCCGGTGGCAGCAGCGCGAGCGCGGCGGCGATCAGCTGCGCCTCGAAGCAGGCCCCGTTCCTGGGCGCCGGCTCCACCGCCCAGACGGACGCCATCGACGTCTGGAAGACCGCCTACGGTGACGCCTGCTCCGGAAGCACGCTGAACTACAACGGTGTCGGCTCCGGCGCCGGTGTCCAGCAGTTCAACCAGGGCAAGATCGCCTTCGCCGGCTCGGACGCCGCGCTGAAGCCCGCCGATGTCGCCTCCTCCAAGGCGGTCTGCCCCGGTGGCCAGGGCATCGACCTGCCGATGGTGGGCGGCCTCGTCTCGATCATCTACAACGTGCAGGGCGTGAGCAACCTCGTCCTGGACGCGCCGACCATCGCCAAGATCTTCAACTCGGAGATCACCAACTGGAACGACCCGGCGATCAAGGCGCTGAACCCGACCGCCACGCTGCCGGACCTGCCGATCCAGGCCTTCCACCGCTCGGACGACTCGGGCACCACGCAGAACCTGACCGCCTACCTGGCCGCCGCCTCCAACAACACCTGGACCTACCCGGTCAGCAAGACCTGGGCCGGCAAGGGTGGCCAGTCGGCCAGCGGCTCGGCCGGTGTCTCCTCGCAGGTCAAGGCCACGGCGGGCTCGATCGGCTACGCCGAGCTGTCCTTCGCGCAGTCCAACAACCTGAACAGCGCGCTGATCTCCACCGGTGCCAGCCAGCCGGTCGCGGCCACCGCCGCCAACGCCGCCACCACGATCGCCACCGCCAAGTTCGTCGGCACCGGCAACGACCTCGCGCTGAGCCTGGACTACGCGACCAAGACCGACAACGCGTACCCGATCGTGCTGGTCACCTACGAGATCGTCTGCGACAAGGGCAACCAGGCCGCGACCCTCGACACCGTGAAGTCGTTCCTGACCTACACCATCAGCGACGCCGGCCAGGCCGCCATCGGCAACAAGGGCTTCGTCCCGCTGCCCAAGGTCGTGACCGACAAGGTGAAGGCCGTCATCCCGACCATCGCCTGATCGCAGCACCGCACCACCGGCCGGCGGTCCCGTATGGGGGGGACGGGACCGCTGCCGGGCTTCACCCACCGCACACCATCGTCCGGGGCACCGCCGCCATGGTGCCGCCCCTCCACCGGGGCAGCGCCGCCAGACCGGAGAACTTGACCTCATGACCTCCTCCCCACCTCCCGACTACACGAAGTCGGGACCACCCGCTTCCGCCTCCCCGACCCAGGGGGATCGGCCCGAGGACACCTCGTCCCAGCGGCCGGCGCCGACCCAGGAGCCCAGGACGAGCTCGCTGAAGGGCAACAGCCGCTTCGGTGACGGGCTCTTCTTCGGCCTGTCGGCCGGGTCCGGCATCCTGCTGCTGGTGATCATGGGGGCCATCGCGGCCTTCCTGGTCTGGCGCAGCGGGAACGCCATCAGCAAGGACCAGACGAACTTCCTCACCACCTTCGGGTGGGACCCGGACAACCTCCTGAAGCCCAGCTTCGGCATCGCCGTCCTGGCCTTCGGCACCATCGCCAGCGCCGCCATCGCGATGCTCATCGCGGTTCCGGTGGCGATCGGGATCGCGCTCTTCATCTCGCACTACGCGCCGCGCCGGATCGCCCAGCCGTTCGCCTACCTGGTCGACCTGCTGGCCGCCGTGCCCAGCATCGTCTACGGCCTGTGGGGCGCGCTCTACCTGGTGCCGCACATGGCGGGCCTGAACAGCTGGTTGAACGAGTACCTCGGCTGGACCTACCTCTTCAAGGTGAGCCACCCCGGGGCCCCGGCCCGCAACCTGTTCACCGTCGGCATCCTGCTGGCCATCATGGTCCTGCCGATCATCACCGCGGTCAGCCGCGAGGTGTTCCGCCAGGTGCCGCGGATGCACGAGGAGGCGGCGCTCGCGCTCGGCGCCACCCGCTGGGAGATGATCCGCACCGCGGTGATCCCGTTCGGGCGTCCGGGCATCATCTCGGCCTCGATGCTGGGCCTGGGCCGCGCGCTGGGCGAGACCATCGCGGTCGCCACCGTGCTCTCCACCAGCGACGTCCTCTCGCTGCACCTGCTGGACGCGGGCGGCGGCACCTTCGCGCAGAACATCGCGCTCAAATACGGTGAGGCCGGCAAGGTCGGCACGGACGCGCTGATGGCCTCCGGCCTGGTGCTGTTCGTGATCACCCTGCTGGTCAACGGCACGGCGCGGCTGATCATCGCCCGTCGCAAGGAGTACTCGGGGGCGAACGCATGACCACCGCGACCTCTACGGCGGACCGCTCGCCGGTCTCCGCGCTCAACCACACCCTGACCGCCGCGCGCCTGCCCAAGTGGGCCCCGGCCGCGATCGCCGCGCTCGCCATCGTGCTGGGCTGCGGGATCGGCGCGGTCGCCGGACTGCGCAGCCACCTGCAGTGGGGCCTGCTCGCCGCGCTGCTCTTCGTGGTGGTCAGCTACACCGTCTCGACCACGGTGGAGGGCCGCCGGCAGGCCAAGGACCGGCTGGCGACCTCGCTGGTCTGGGTCGCCTTCATCCTGGCCGTGGTCCCGCTGGCCTCGCTGCTGATCTACACGATCCAGCAGGGTGCCGGCGTGGTGAACGGCGACTTCCTCACCCACTCGATGCGCGGCGTGCTCTCCTCGGGGCCCGGCGGCGGCATCTACCACGCACTGCTGGGCACCTTGCAGCAGGTCGGTCTGGCCACCGCGATGGCGGCCCCGGTCGGTCTGCTCACCGCCGTCTACCTGGTCGAGTACGGCCGTGGTGGGCTCGCCAAGGTGGTCACCTTCTTCGTCGACGTGATGACGGGCATCCCGTCCATCGTCGCCGGTCTGTTCATCCTCTCCGTCTGGAACCTCGCACTCGGGTTCGCCTACTCCGGCTTCTCGGGCAGCCTCGCGCTGGCCATCCTGATGATGCCGGTGATCGTGCGCTCCACCGAGGAGATGCTCAAGCTCGTTCCGAACGAGCTGCGCGAAGCCTCGTACGCGCTCGGCGTGCCCAAGTGGAAGACCATCCTGCGGGTTGTCCTGCCGACCGCGATCGGCGGTATCACCACCGGTGTGATGCTCGCGGTCGCCCGGATCACGGGCGAGACCGCACCGGTGATGATGCTGGTGTTCGTCTCGAGCTCGATCAACTCGAACCCCTTCGTGGGGCCGCAGATGAACCTGCCGGTCTACATCTGGCAGCAGTACGCACAGGTCAACAACCAGTACGGCTATGCCCGCGCCTGGGGCGCCGCGCTCGTGCTGATCGCCTTCGTGATGGGGCTCAACCTCATCGCCCGGGCGATCGCATGGTGGCGCTCGCCCAAGGGCGGACGCTGACCGACCGACTGACGTACGAACAGACGAGAGAAGACGAAAGATCATGGCTAAGCGCATCGACGTCAGCGGACTGTCGGCCTACTACGGGGGCACCAAGGCCATCGAGGACATCTCGATGACCGTCGAACCCCGCTCGGTGACCGCCTTCATCGGCCCCTCCGGCTGCGGCAAGTCCACTTTCCTGCGCACCCTCAACCGGATGCACGAGGTGATCCCGGGCGCCCGGGTCGAGGGCAAGGTCCTGCTGGACGACGAGAACCTCTACGGCGCGAGCGTCGACCCGGTGGCGGTGCGCCGCACCGTCGGGATGGTCTTCCAGCGGCCGAACCCGTTCCCGACCATGTCGATCTACGAGAACGTGGTCGCGGGGCTGAAGCTCGCGGGTGTGCGGAAGCGCTCGGTGCTGGACGGCGTGGTGGAGAACTCGCTCAAGGGCGCCAACCTGTGGAACGAGGTCAAGGACCGGCTGAACAAGCCGGGTGCCGGCCTCTCCGGTGGCCAGCAGCAGCGGCTCTGCATCGCCCGCGCGATCGCGGTCGAGCCCCAGGTGCTGCTGATGGACGAGCCCTGCTCGGCGCTTGACCCGATCTCCACGCTGGCGATCGAGGACCTGATCGGCGAGCTCAAGGAGCGGTTCACGATCGTCATCGTGACCCACAACATGCAGCAGGCGGCGCGCGTCTCCGACCGCACCGCCTTCTTCAACCTGGCCGGGGTCGGCCAGCCGGGCAAGCTGATCGAGCTGGACGACACCCAGCGGATCTTCTCCAACCCGTCGGTGCAGGCGACCGAGGACTACATCTCGGGCCGCTTCGGTTAAGTCGCACCGCCGCGAACTGCTCCTCGGCGCTGCATGGCGGTGCCGCCGCGGAGCATGAGGGAGGGCCCGCCCCCGGGACACGGGGGCGGGCCCTCTTTCGCTGTGCCCATGGCCGGTGGGCGGGTCTCGTCGCCGAGCGGCCGGCCGGCCGGGTGGGCGGCCCCGGGCGGGGGTGCCCCCCGGGGCGCCGTCTGTCAGCCGACGACCAGGTCGGTCAGGGCGTAGGCACCGGCGGCGACCAGGGCCGCGGCGGGCATCGTGATGAACCAGCCCAGCACGATGTTCTTGGCCACGCCCCAGCGCACCGCGCGGATCCGCTTGGTCGCCCCCACGCCCATGATCGCCGAGGTGATCACGTGGGTGGTGGAGATCGGCGCCTTGAAGACGTACGAGGTCACGTACATGATCGTCGCGGAGGTGGACTCGGCGGCGAAGCCCTGCGGCGGGTCCAGCTCGATGATCTTGCGGCCCAGCGTCCGCATGATCCGCCAGCCGCCCGCGTAGGTGCCCAGCGAGAGCATGGTGGCGCAGGAGACCTTGACCCAGATCGGGATGCCGCTGCCGCTCTGGTGGCCCGAGATGGTCAGCGCCATCACCACGATGCCCATCGTCTTCTGGGCGTCCTGCAGGCCGTGGGCCAGCGCCATCGCGGCGGCCGAGGCGGTCTGCGCGACCCGGAAGTTGCGCTTGGCGCGGTGCGGGTTGGCCCGGCGGAAGAGCCAGAGGATGGCCAGCATCGCCAGGTAGCCGAAGACCAGGCCGACGACCGGCGAGAGCAGCATCGGGATGATGACCTTGTCGATCACCCCGCTCCAGATCACCCCGGTGCCGGCCGCGAGGGCCGCGCCGACCAGGCCGCCGAAGAGCGCGTGCGAGGAGGAGGACGGCAGGCCGAAGTACCAGGTGACCAGGTTCCAGGCGATCGCGCCGACCAGGGCGCCGAAGAGGACGGTCATCCCCTTGCTGCCCTGGGGGGTGTCGATCAGCCCCTTGGAGACGGTCTGCGCCACGCCGCTGCCGAGGAAGGCACCGGCCAGGTTCATCACCGCGGCCATCGCCAGGGCGGCCCTGGGAGTGAGCGCCCGGGTGGAGACCGAGGTGGCGATCGCGTTCGCCGAGTCGTGGAAGCCGTTGGTGTAGGTGAAGAAGAACGCCACGCCGATGACGCAGATGAGTGCTGCCATGTCCACGCTGGTCAGGACTCCTTGACGGCGATGGTCTCCACCGTGTTGGCGACGTGCTCGAACGCGTCGGCCGCCTCTTCCAGCACGTCCACCACCTGCTTGAGCTTGAGCACCTCGATCGCCTCGTACTGGCCGCTGAAGAGGTGGGCGAGCAGCTTGCGGTGGATCTGGTCGGCCTGGTTCTCCAGCCGGTTGATCTCGATCCAGTACTCGGTCAGGTGCGAGAGGCTGCGCAGGTTCGGCATCGCCTCGGCGGTCAGTTCCGCGGCCCGGGCCAGCACCTCGATCTGCTGCTCGACCCCGCGCGGGAGGGTCTGGATGTCGTAGAGGACGACCAGGTCGACGGCCTCCTCCATGAAGTCCATGATGTCGTCCAGCGAGGAGGCCAGGTTGTAGATGTCCTCGCGGTCGAACGGCGTGATGAAGGAGGAGTTGAGCTGGTGGAAGATCGCATGGGTGGTGTCGTCGCCGGCGTGCTCGGCGGCGCGCATGCGCTCGACGATCTCCGCACGGGACGACACGTCTGAGCCCAGCAGTTCCAGCAGGAGCTTCGATCCGACGACCAGGTTCTCCGCGGCCGCGGCGAACATGTCGTAGAAGCTCGTCTCCTTCGGGGTCAGGCTAAAACGCACGGAAGTCTCCGATGAGCGGGGAGTGGACTGAACGATGCTAGGTGCTCTGCGTCAGGGTTGTGCAAACGGGGTGCGCGGCGGGGAACCGGATGCTCCTCTTCCGGCCACAGCTTGACCTGTACCCGTTCGGCCCCCGTACGTCGGCGTGCGGGCGTGAGGTCCCAGTCTGACGGAACCTCGGGTGGATTGCCCCCGATGGGCACCTGGTGATCAGGATCAGCCGCCCGGACGGGGGAACCCCCGCGGCCGCCCGCGGTGCGGGACACTGGGGAGCACCGGCGGCGATCGGCCGGGCGAGGACGAGAACGGGGCAGGCCGATGAGCACCAGCAGCAGCACGGACAGCAACGCCGCCGCGCCCGCCGGCCACGGCCCGCACGGGTACAGCGCGCACAAGGCGGACCACCTCAAGCGGCTGCGCCGGATCGAGGGTCAGGCCCGGGGCCTGCAGCGGATGGTGGAGGAGGACGTCTACTGCATCGACATCCTCACCCAGGTCTCGGCCAGCACCAAGGCGCTGCAGTCCTTCGCGCTCTCCCTGCTCGAAGAGCACATCAAGCACTGCGTGGCGGCCGCCGTCGAGGAGGGCGGCGAGGCGATGGACGACAAGGTGGCCGAGGCGATGGCCGCGATCAGCCGGCTGCTGCGGAGCTGACCGGGGCCGGGCCCTCGTCCCCGTGCCGGCGCCGGGGCCCGCGCCGGGCGGTCGCGTCGGCGGGGCCCTCGGCGGGGGCGGCCTGGGGCTGCTGGTGCAGCAGCACCTCGTCGATCCGGGCCGTGGGCAGCCGCTCGGCACTGCTGGCCGTGGCGGCGATCATCAGCTCGCCGGCCAGCTCGATCTCATCGAGGGCCGCGCTCTCGTGGCCGCCTGTGCGATCCGCTCGATCCGCTGAGGACGACGACACCCCGCACCACCCCTTCACCACCCGTACGCCGGGGCGGGAGCCACCCGTTCTCCAGCGTAGAGAGTGGCGGGCCCGGCCCCCATGGCACGGACGGGCCATCTCTGCCGCCGAAACGGGTGACTGCCGACAAGGGCATGACAGGGCGTCACTTCGGTGAGCCGGACTCCGTCATCTCGACCACGTCCGCGGCGGCCGGCTCGGCGGCCTGCACCGGCCGGCCGAAGCCGCTGTAGGCGACCGAGGAGGTCACCTTCACCTGGTCCTTGGGGTCCTTGGAACCGGCGATCCCGGCGAAGCTGAAGACCTCGACCACCTTGTTCAGCCGGCCCTGGGAGTCCAGCCAGGCCTCGAACGGGATCGCCTTGACGGTGAAGGTGCCGGCCGCCATCCGCAGCCCGTTCGCCGCCTGGCCGCCGGTGGCGTTGGCGGCCTTCGCCAGGTCCAGGGTGCCCTGGTAGTGCTTGAGGGGCACGCCGCCCACCGTCTCGTCGCCGACCACCGAGGCCTGCTGGACGCCGCGCAGCGCCGCGGCGGCGGTGGCCGGGTCGGTGGCGCCGTTGCTGATCAGATTGCCGTCGGCGAGCTGGCGCACGTCCAGCTCGACCCACTTGCCGGCGGGCACCTTGGCGCCGCTGTTCTGCAGGAAGACGATGCCGGGCTCGACCACCTCGACCACCTTGCCGGTGGTCGCGGCGCCGGGCGGCACCTGCACCTCCAGGCGGCCGATCCGCTTGGCGAAGTCGTACCCGCCGCTGCCGGTGAACGCGGCCTTCTTCTCGCCCGACTCGGTGGTCAGCTGGGTGGCGGCCTGCACCGAACCGGTGCGCCCGGTGATGTCGGCGGCGTTGCGCACGGCCGTCAGCGGGTCGTCGGCGAGCTTGTCGGCGACCGGGCTCGCCGCTCCGGCACCGCTGGTGTCGGTGGAGCCCCCGGAGGCGCCGCCGCAGGCCGTGAGCGCGGCGGCCAGCAGTGCGGTGGCCGCCACCGGGCCGAGGAGACGGGCGGAGCGCGACGTGGTCATGGTGATCTCAACCCCCATGGTGATCCGGCCCCCTCGGGTCGGACGACCGGCGGGCCGCCGCCCCTGGATGGGCGAGGCCGTTACTGCCGAGAACGACCGGCCACCGTGCCGGTTACGGGCGGGGTGGCGCGCGGCGATCGGCGCGCGCCGTGCGTTCATTTGGGCGGGTTACCGTGGAGCGCGTGTATACGGAGCCGTCGGCCCAGGCCGACTCCCGCGATGGACACGACAGCGGACCAACCGCACACCAGGTACGGATCACCGAGCGCGGGTCCTTCGCCTACGCCTCCTGCGACTGCGGCTGGTTCGCGCCCGGGCGGCGCTCGCGCGACCGGGCCCGGCGGGACGCGGCCGAGCACCTGGCGGGCCCGCCGCAGGACTAGGACCCGGCTGGTGCTGTCGGCGGCGTTGCGTGCGGTGCGCTCAGGCGGCGAGGTCCGAGTCGGCGGGGGCGGCGTGCTCCGGCTCCGGCAGCGAGCGGCCGCCGCCCGTCCCGCCGCGCCGGCGGCGCCCGCCGCGCGGGGTGCCGGCCGGCCCCGCGGTGATCAGCGGTGCGGCCGTAGTGCGGGCCAGGGCGTGGCAGAGCGGCACCAGCACGGACATCGCGAGCGGGGCCAGCAGCAGCACCACCGCGGTGGCCAGCGCGTAGCCGCCGAGCACGTCGGTCGGGTAGTGCACGCCCATGAAGATCCGGCAGAAGCCCTGGAGCGCGGCCAGCGAGCCGGCCAGCGCGCCCAGCCGGCGGTCGACCAGGAAGAGCGCCACGGCCACCGCCATCGACATGGTCGCGTGGTCGCTGACGAAGGAGTAGGTGCCGGCCTTGCCGGCCACCAGGACGTCCAGCCCCGGGTGGTTCACGAAGGGGCGCGGCCGGCCCACGATCGCCGAGATCGGCAGGTTGGCCAGCTCCGCCAGCGCCATCGCCAGCGGGGCCCAGAGCACCCCGGCCACCGCCACCGGTGCGTTGGGTCTGCGGCGGGCCCGCAGCCAGGCCGCGGCGCAGAGTGCGACCAGGCCGAGCAGGATGCCGTACTCGCCGATCCAGGAGACCAGCGTGTCGAGCCAGGCGGGGGAACCCTTGGCCCAGCCGTTGACCGTGTAGAGCAGTTCGAGGTCGGGGTTGGTGGTGTCGGCCGACAGCGTCGACACGCCGTACCTCCTGTGCTCCGCGGTGTGGTCAGTGCGCCTTGAAGAACGAGCCGGGCAGGTCACAGCGTTCCACGCCGAGCGGGTGTTATGGAAACTTGACGTGAACGGCTCGGATCTGGTGCGCCGTCAGGACTGCCGTGCCGTCAGGCCTGCTTGCCCGTCCTGACGGTGGCGTCGGGCGCCGGCAGCGCGGCGGCGGCCGGTGGTGTGCCGGCCGGCGGGGTCGAGGGGGCGGGGGTCGGCGTGGTGCTCTGCTGCTGGCCGGGGGCGGTGGCACCGGGGTCGGAGCCGCCGGTGATGTTGCCGTTGCCGCTGTTGTCGCGCACCGGCAGCGCCGCCGCGCCGTCCTGGGTGACCCGGGTGGCGCCGATGTAGTCCTTCTGGTCGATGGAGTCGTAGCGGACCACCGCGCCGGTGTGCGGGGCGTCGATCATGTAGCCGCCGCCGACGTAGATGCCGACGTGGTGGATGCTGCGCGGGTCGGTCAGGTCGTTGGCGAAGAAGACCAGGTCGCCGGGGCGCAGTTGGTCGCGTGAGGGGTGCTGGCCGGCGTACCACTGGTCGTTGGCCACCCGGGGCAGGGTGATGCCGACCGAGAGGTAGGCGGCCTGGGTCAGGCCGGAGCAGTCGAACTCGTAGTTCTGCGAGGCCAGGCCCTCACCGCCCCACTGGTAGGGGGTGCCGAGCTTGGTCTGGGCGAAGTAGATGGCGCCGGAGGCCTGCGGGGAGACGGCCACGGTGCTGGTCGGCGCGCTGAAGCTCTGCATGAGGGCCTGGATCGAGCGGACGTAGCCCTGGGTCTCGGCGAAGGGCGGGATGCCCTGGTACTTGCGGACGTTGTCCTCGCCGCCGTTGTAGGCGGCGAGCATGTTGGCCTGGCGGTCGCCCGGGATGTCGGCGACGTCGTGGGCGAGGTCGCAGTCGTAGGTGGCGGCGGAGGCGATCGCGTCGGCCGGGTCCCAGACGTCCTTCTTGCCGTCGCCGTCGCCGTCCACCGCGTACTCGGCCCAGGTGCCCGGCATGAACTGGGCCAGGCCAAGGGCTCCCACCCCGCTGCGCGCTGACGGATCGAAGCCGCTCTCCTGGTAGAGCTGGGCGGCCAGCATCGGCGGCGAGATCTCCGGACACTTGGCGCCCCACTGCTGGATCAGGCCCTGATAGGCGGCCGGCACCGTGCCGGGCGCGAGCGCCGCGCTGCTGCCCGGGGCCTGTCCGAGGCCGCTGGCCGCATAGGTTCCGGCGCCGATCAGCAGCAGGAAGCCGAAACCAACAGCTCCACCCGCGACCGCCGCTCGGACGCCTTTCCGGAGTACCATCAGCACCATCCCGATGCAGTGTCAGAGTGCTTGCGTCCCAGCGGAACCTGGGTCGGAGCCTCCGGCGCGACACGGGTCCGCATATGCCCCTCGCATGCGCCAGGTCGATCGGCCGACACCCCCACCAGTGTTCTGCAGGGCGTTGCTCAGCGCAATCATCGGAGATACAAAGAGTGAGCGGTATCCTTCGTACGGTGGACATACTGGCGTACATGTCCCAAGTCGTGCGACCAATCCTCAAGAAGTAGCCAAGTCGACATCAGATCTGGCCAAGAATAGGCCTCAGCCCTTCGCACTCCTGAGGTGGTGGGCCTTGAATTGCCTGATCGGGCGGTGAGACAGGAATGCACGTGAGTGACAGGGTGAGCAGTGTGGGCGATGCCGTGAACGGTTACGCGAGTGGCCTGCTGGCCGCGGACCCGAGTCCGGCCCCGAAGGGCGACATCAACACCATCATCGGGGGAATCGCCCCGGATTGGGGCCCTTTCTCCACACTCGGCTCGGAGGCCCGGATCATGGTGGAGGTCGTGATGGCGGTCGCCATCCTGGCCTGCCTGGCGATCGCGGTCTGGGGTGCGGCGAAGCAGCGGATCGGGGCCACCGCGATGCGGGACACCTTCAGCGCCGAGCAGGGCAAGGGACTGATCATCGCCGGCCTGACCGGCGTGTTCATCATCGGATCCCTGGGCACTCTGTTCACCATTGTGTACGGCATGTCCATCTGACAGTCAGACAGTCATACCGGTCGGTCAGCGGTCCGCCTGCGGTCCGTCAGAATCGGACGGCCAGCACCGGGCGGCCCACCTGCGGTCAGCCGGGCCGGCCGCTGCCGGGTGTTCCGGAACGTCTCGCTGGAGCCCACCGCCGGCTCCCTGTCCCTGGAGGGCCGCCGTGCCGTTGCCCGACGACCAGCCGCACACCCGTACGCGGCTGCCGGTCGGCGAACAGTCCTCCCCCTACCCGCCGAACCGTCAGCCCCGGCCGCTGCGGAAGCTCCTGACGGTCCTGCTGGTGGTCACCCTGCTGGTGATCGCCATCTCCATCGCCAACCGCGGCAAGCCCGGGTCCTCCGGGTCGGGCGCG
The DNA here is from genome assembly GCF_026340565.1 of Kitasatospora sp. NBC_01287. Classification (NCBI taxonomy): domain Bacteria; kingdom Bacillati; phylum Actinomycetota; class Actinomycetes; order Kitasatosporales; family Streptomycetaceae; genus Kitasatospora; species Kitasatospora sp. NBC_01287. Next base: position 4,260,099 of record NZ_JAPEPB010000001.1, on the reverse strand, counting down.
GGCGAGGTGCCCGGTGCCGCCCCGCCGCCGCCCGCCGGGGCCACCGCCACCGCCCCCAGCGGCGCCCAGCCGGTCGGCACCACCAGCAACGGGATCGCCACCGGCTACCCGGACACCGAGCAGGGGGCCCAGTCGGCGGCGGCCAACTACGCTGTCGCACTGGGCGGCACGGACATGTTCCGGGCCGACGGGCGGCGCAGCGTGCTGGGCACGATCGCCGACCCGGCGGTGGCCGACGCGCTGCGCGGCCGGCTGGACCAGGCGATGACCCCCGATGTGCTGGGCGCCTACGGCCTGGATGCCCAGGGTCAGCCGCCCAAGGGCCTCACCTTCGTCAGCCGCGCGGTGCCGATCGGCACCCGCACCGACGGCTACACCGCCGACAGCACCAAGGCGATGGTCTGGTGCGTGGGCCTGGGCGGCCTGGCGGGCACCTCCTCGACCAAGCCGGTGACCGAGAACTGGTACACCCTCACGCTGAGCCTGCACTGGACCGGCGGGGACTGGAAGCTCGCCGACTTCACCCGCCAGAACGGGCCCGCCCCCATCTCCGCCGACCAACAGGCCGCCAGTGCCGACGAGATCACCGGCGCCGTCCAGCAGTTCGGAGGCTTCCGCTATGCCCGCTGACGCATCGCAAGGCTCCCCGCTGCGCCGGGCCGGGCGGCTCGGGGGTGCGCTGGCGCTGGTGCAGCTGAGCGCGCTGCTGCTGGCGCAGCGCGCGTTCGCGGCGCCCTCGCCCTCGGGGGCGCCGAGCGCGGCGCCCTCGCCGTCGCCGTCGTCGACGGCGGGCGCCTGCAACGTCCTTCCGTTGCCGGGCAGTGACGTCTACTGCGCTCAAGGCACCGGCGGCACCTCCCTCCCCGGCTCCTCCACCGTCGGCTCCGTCACCGACCCCCTCGGCTCCCTCGCCAAGGGCTGCGCGCAGGCCGCCGCCTGGGTGGTGCGCAGCCTGTCCGGCCAGATCGACGGCACCACCTCGGTGGACTTCACCAACGCCAGCTTCCTGCAGCAGTACGCCGTGGTCTTCGCCGGCGCCACCGTGGTCACCCTGGTGCTCTGGCTGCTCGCGGTGACCAAGCGCGCGGTGCGCGGGGTGCCGCTGACCCAGGCCTTCTCGGAGGCGATCGGCTTCCTCTGGCTGACCGTGGTCGCCTCCGCCTTCACCCCGCTGATCCTCTACACCGTGACCGGCGCGACCGACGGGCTGACCGCGGCCATCGCGGCCGGCACCAAGTCGGACACCAGCGGCTACCTCGGCGGGCTGGCCGACACCCTGGAGCACGGCACCATCGGCGGCGGCCCGCTGATCCTGATCCTGGTCTCGCTGGTCGCGGTGCTGGCCGCCGCGGTGCTCTGGATCGAGCTGCTGATCCGGGCCGCGATGCTCTACGTGGGCGCGCTGCTCGGCACCGCGGTCTACGCGGGCCTGGTGGACAAGCAGCTGTGGAAGCACGTGCGCCGCTGGGCCGGCCTGATGACCGCGATCGACCTGGCCAAGCCGGTGATCGTGATCATCCTGGGGCTGGCCAGCGCGGTGGCGAGCGGGTCCGGTGCCTCGGACGACTTCGCCCGGGTGCTCTCGGGCCTGGCGATCCTCTTCCTGTCGATCTTCGCCAGCACCGCCATCTACCGCTTCGTGCCCGGCTTCGGCGACGAGATGCTGCACCTGCGCCAGGCCAGGGCGAGCGCGGTGTCGGCCGGCTCCGCGATGATCAACGGTCCGGCCAACCTGGTGAAGCAGGGCATCTCCACCCACGGCTCGCGCGGTGGCGCCGACGGCGGCGGCTCCGGCGGCGGTGCGGGTGGTGGCTCGGTCGCGCCCGGGATCGCCGCGCACGCCTCGCGCACCCCGGCCCCACCCGCCCAGCCACCCGCCCAGGCCCCGGCACAGAACCCAGCGAAGGGAGGGTGACGCACCTTGAGCAGCGAACCGCTCGGCCAGTACGGGGGGCAGTACGCCCAGCCGTACATCCACCAGCGCCGCACCTATCTGATCGGCAAGGCCCGACCGAACGCGCCGATCGGGCGCAACCGGGAGTCCGGGGAGATCCTGCTGATCATCTTCGGCGCCTTCCTGGGCATGCTCTGGGGTCTGCTGATGCCGATCCTGGTGCTGCGGATCGTCGGCCTGGTCGGCTTCCCGGTGCTGGCGATCGCCGCGGTGTACGTGCCCTACCGGCGCCGGACCTTCTACAGGTGGGTCGAGATCAACCGGACCTACCGGCGCACCGTGCGCAGCGGCCGGGCGCTGTGGCAGTCCACCGCGATGGACGCCGGGACCCGCCTGGACGGCCGCGAGATCGAGGTCGGCCCGCCGCCCGGGGTGGGCCGGCTGCGCTGGCTGAGCGCGCCGTTCGGGCCGGACGAGGTCGGGGTGCTGATGCACCTGGAGCGGCGCACGGTGACCGCCGCGATCGAGATCGAGGGCCCGGGCGTGGGCCTGCGTGACTCCGAGGACCAGGAGGCGCTGGTCGACCGCTTCGGCACGCTGCTCAAGCACGTCGCCAACGGGGACGGTTTCGTGACCCGGCTGCAGATCCTGGCCCGCACGCTGCCCGCCGACCCGGACGCGCACGCCAAGGACGTCGAGCGGCGCGGCGACGAGCAGTCCCCGCGCTGGTTGAAGGACTCCTACGACCAGTTGCAGTCGATGGTCTCCACCTCCTCCGAGCAGCACCGCGCCTACCTGGTCGCCTGCATGCACTACAACCGGGACCTGGCCGCCGAGGCGCACGCGATGGGCCGCACCTCCTACGACAAGCGGGCGACCAGCGACAGCTCCCGGGACGACGACGGCCTGGCGGCCGTGATGGCCCGTGAGCTGACCGACATCTGCGCCCGGTTGGCCGAGGCCGACATCCGGGTGCGGCAGCCGCTGGGCCAGGCCAGGCTCTCCTCGCTGCTGCACTCGATGTACGACCCGGACCACCCGATCGACCACATCCAGGCGATGAGCCGGCGCAACGCCTGGCCCGCCGAGCTGGACGCCACCCACCCGCAGTACCTGACCGCCAAGACCCGCGAGTCGACCACCCGCGAGCCCTGGTGCCACGCCACCGCGTGGATCAAGGAGTGGCCGCTCACCCCGGTCGGCGTCAACTTCCTGGCCCCGCTGCTGGTCCACACCCCGGACGTGATCCGCACGGTGGCCGTCACCATGGACCTGGAGCCCACCGACGTGGCGATCGAGCGGATGCTCACCGAGAAGACCAACGACGAGGCCGAGGCGAGCCGGGCGGCCAAGATGAACCGCACCGTCGACCCGCGCGACCTGGCCCACACCGGCCGGGTCGACCAGCGCGGCGACGACCTGGCCTCGGGCGCCGCCGGGGTCAACCTGGTCGGCTACATCACCGTCTCCTCGCGCAGCCCCGAGGCGCTGGCCCGCGACAAGCGGACCATCCGGGCCTCGGCGGGCAAGAGCTACCTCAAGCTGGAGTGGTGCGACCGCGAGCACCACCGGGCCTTCGTCAACACCCTCCCGTTCGCCACCGGCATCCGCCGCTGACCCCCCGGAGCTCCTCGTGGCGATCGGCAACCTGACCGACTCCTTCACCACCTTGATGTTCGGCAAGGTGGAGACCACCCGGCTGCCGGTGCGCACCTCCACCGGGCAGGCCCAGGCGGTCTACCTGCCCACCGCGGCCCCGGGCCTCGGCGACTCCGGCGTGATCATCGGCCGCGAGGTCTACAGCGGCAAGGGCTACGTCTACGACCCGTTCCAGCTCTACGGCCAGCAGCTGCCGGCCCCGCACTGGCTGGTGCTCGGCGAGTCCGGCAACGGCAAGTCGGCGCTGGAGAAGACCTACGTGCTGCGCCAGCTGCGGTTCCGTGACCGCCAGGTGGTGGTGCTGGACGCGCAGGGCGAGGACGGGGTCGGCGAGTGGAACCTGATCGCCAACGCGCTGGGGATAAAGTCCGTGCGGCTGGACCCGATGGCGGCCCGGGACGGCGGGGTGAAGCTCAACCCGCTGGATCCCGCGATCACCACCACCGGTCAGCTCTCGCTGCTGCGCACCATCATCGAGGTGGCGATGGGGCGCGGCCTGGAGGAGCGGGCCGGCTTCGCGCTGAAGGCCGCGCACGCCCATGTGCGGGCCACCGTGACGGACCGCCAGCCGATCCTGGGCGACATCATCGACACCCTGCGCCGCCCCGACCTGTCCTCGGTCGAGTCGCTGGGGGTCGACCCGCAGGAGGTGCAGTCCTGGGGCCTGGACGTGGCGCTGGTGCTGGACCGACTGGTCGACGGCGACCTGCGCGGCATGTTCGACGAGTCGACCACCGACGGCATCGACCTGGACGCGCCGCTGATTGTCTTCGACCTCTCGCACATCGACCGCAACTCGATCGCGATGCCGATCCTGATGGCGATCGTGGGCGTCTGGCTGGAGCACACCTGGATCCGCCCCGACCGAAGGAAGCGGATCTTCCTGGTCGAGGAGGCCTGGCACATCATCAACAGCCCCTTCGTCGCGCAGCTCTTCCAGCGGCTGCTCAAGTTCGGCCGGCGCCTGGGCCTCTCCTTCGTCGCCGTGGTCCACCACCTCTCCGACGTGGTGGACGGGGCGGCGGCCAAGGAGGCCTCGGCGATCCTCAAGATGGCCTCGACCAGGACCATCTACATGCAGAAGGCCGACGAGGCCAGGGCCACCGGCCGGGTGCTGGGTCTGCCCCGGTGGGCGGTGGAGATCATCCCGACCCTCTCCCCGGGCATCGCCGTCTGGGACGTGAACGGCAATGTCCAGGTGGTCAAGCACATCATCACCGACACCGAGCGTCCGCTGGTCTACACCGACCGCGCGATGACCGAGGACGTGGTCGCCGAACGGATCCGCGCCGAGCGGCAGTTGGCGGCCGAGCCGGGGGTCTGAGTCGGGAGCTGAGGCGCTCGCCCTCAGTCCCTGGGCAGCACCGGTGGCACGGCCGGCGGCTGGTCGGCCGAGCCGGGCAGGCGGACCACCGCGAGCGCGCCGGGGCCGCCGTCCTGGGCGGGTCCCAGCGCGACCTGGCCGCCGGAGTCCTGGATGGTCTGCGCCACGATCGACAGCCCGAGCCCCGAGCCCGGCAGCTGCCGCGAGGACGGCGAGCGCCAGAACCGGTCGAAGACGTACTGCAGTTCGTCGGCCGGGATGCCGGGCCCGTGGTCGCGCACGGTGAGCCGGCCCTGGGAGAGCACGACGTCGATGGCGCCGCCGGGCGGGCTGTACTTGACCGCGTTGTCGAGCAGGTTCATCACGGCCCGCTCCAGCGCGGCGGCGTCGGCGCGGACGAACCACGGTTCCAGCTCGACGTTGAAGACCAGGCTCGGCCCGCGCAGCTTGCCGCGGTCCACGGCGCGCTGGGCGATCTCGTGGAAGGCGACGGTCGCCACGTTCTGCCCGGGCTTCGGGGAGTCCGGGCGGGAGAGCTGCAGCAGGTCGCCGATCAGCAGGGTGAGCTCCTGCATCTGCGCCTTCATGTTGCCGAGGAGCTTGGTCTTGGTCGCGGGCGGCAGCGGCCGCCCGGTCTCGTCGCTGCGGATCAGCAGGTCGACCGTGGTGCGCAGCGAGGTGAGCGGCGTACGCAGCTCGTGGCCCGCGTCCGCGATCAACCGGGTCTGCCGCTCACGGGAGTTGGCGAGCGCGACGCTCATGGAGTTGAAGGAGCCGGCCAGCCGGGCGATCTCGTCGTTGCCCTGCACCGGGATGGTGGAGCCGACCTCCTCGGTGCGGGCGATGTGCTCGACCACGTCGGTGAGGTCGTCCACCGGCTTGAGCGCGGCGCGGGCGACGATGCGACCGGTGAGGCCCGCAACGGCGACTCCCACGACGGCGACACCGGCCAGGATGAGCGCGAGCCGCTGCAGGGAGTCCTGGACGCTCTTCACAGGCAGAGCGGTGAGCAGGACGTAGACGTTGCCCGAACCGTCCTCGACGGGGCTGACCCGGACGTCGGCAGGGGTCCCGTCCACGAAGGTGCCGGGCCGGTAGGTGATCTGGTCGCTGGTGACAGCTTCCTGGTCGCCAGGAGAGATCTGGATCCCCTTGGCGGAGCCGTTGATGAGGCACACCTGCGAGCCGGTCGGGGAGAAGACCTCCCAACTGGCCTGCTCGGTGTGGGGCGGCCGCTTGGTGCTTGAACTGCCGCGGTGCGGAGGAGCATACAGCTCGGCCTTGGCCTGGGCTGCGGACGGCGTAGCTGCGCAGTTGCTCGTGACCACCACGGGGACCAGCGGGCTGGCTGTCAGGTTCGCTCGGACCTGCTGGTAGAGCTGCTGGCTCACCAAGAACCAGCAGGCGATCGCCGACAGCGCGATCGCCACCGCCACCGCTGCCGCGGTCAGGATCGCCAACCGACTCCGCAGCGACCGCCCGTGGTACCACCCCGCCACCCGTCCCCGCCCCCGCTGCCTTGCCATGGTGCCCATCTTCCTCAGGTCGCCGTCGCCGCCGCTCAGCCGGTCGCCACGCTCGGCGCGCGCAGCGCGTAGCCGACCCCGCGCACGGTCTGGATGAGCCGGGGCATGCCGCCCTGCTCGGTCTTGCGCCGCAGGTACATCACGTAGACGTCCAGCGAGTTCGAGGAGGGCTCGAAGTCGAAGCCCCAGACGGCCTTGAGGATCTGCTCGCGGGTGAGCACCTGGCGGGGGTGCGCGAGGAACATCTCCAGCAGCATGAACTCGGTGCGGGTCAGCTCCACCGGGCGCCCGTCGCGGGTGACCTCGCGCGTCGCGGTGTTCATCCGCAGGTCGGCGAAGGCCAGTACCTCGGAGTCGTCTTCCACGGCGGTGGCCCGCGCCGCGGCCTCGGTGGCGAGCGCGTTGCGGCGCAGCAGCGCCCGGACCCGGGCGAGCAGCTCGTCGAGCTCGAAGGGCTTGGCGAGGTAGTCGTCCGCGCCGACGTCCAGGCCGGTCACCCGGTCCCCGACGGCGTCGCGGGCGGTGAGCATCAGCACGGGTGCGGTGTCCCCGCGCGAGCGCATCCGGCGCACGGCGGTGAGGCCGTCCATCCGGGGCATCATGATGTCGAGCAGCACCAGGTCGGGCTGGTCGCGCTCGACGGCCTCCAGGGCCTCGTAGCCGTCCGTGGCGGTGGTGACCTCGTAGCCCTCGAAGGCGAGGCTGCTCTCGAGTGCGTCCCGCAGTGCGGGCTCGTCGTCGACCACGAGCAGACGCGCGGTGGCCGGCTGCTCGGCAGGGGTGCGGTCGTCGGCGGGGGGAGTCATCGGCGGTGTGGCCCTCTCTGGGTCCGGAAGGGGTCTTGCCATTGTGCGGTGTCCGGCCACCCGGATGCAGGAGCCGGACCGTGGACCGGGGCGTGGGCCGGAGTCCGGCACACGCCCCGGCCGTGGACTAGAGCGTCTGGCCGGCCTGCAGCTTCGGCAGTACCTGCTTGACGGCGTCGATCGGGATGGCGAAGCCGAGGCCGACGCTGCCGGCCTGGCTGCTGCCGGAGCTGCTGCCGCTGCCGGAGTACATCGCGGAGTCGATGCCGATCACCTGGCCGGCGGAGTTGAGCAGCGGGCCGCCGGAGTTGCCGGGGTTGAGGGCGGCATCGGTCTGCAGGGCCGAGTAGGTGGCGGTGTCGGAGGACGAGGCGGTGGAGCTGCGACCGCTGTAGCCGGGGAAGTCGGGGAACCCGAAGCCGCCGTTGCCGCGCGTGCTGCCCTCGTCGACCTGCACGGTGACCTGGCGGTTCTTGGCGCTGATGATGCCGGAGGTGACGGTGCCGGTCAGGCCGTCGGGGTTGCCGATGGCCACCACCGCGTCGCCCACCGCCATCGCGTCGGAGTTGCCGAGGGTCGCGGTGGGCAGGCCGCTCGCGCCGCTCGCGGTGATCACCGCGACGTCCAGCGACTTGTCGGTGCCGGTGATGCTGCCGGAGGTCTTGGTGCCGTTCTGGTAGGTGACGGTGATGGTGCCGCCGTCGCTCACGGCGCTGGAGATCACGTGGTAGTTGGTGAGGATCTGCCCGTTCGCGGTGAGCACCACCCCGGTGCCGGTCGAGGTGCCGCTCTGCGACTGGACGTCGATCTGCACCACGGAGGGTGAGACGGCGGCGGCGATCGCGGCGACGTCGGCACTGCCGTCGCTCTTCGCGGAGACCGGGCTGACCAGCGTGGTCGAGCTCGCGGTGGTGCTGCCGTGCCGGGCGTCGGCGACCGCGCCGCCGGCCAGCCCGCCGAGCACCGCGGCGACCGCCGCGACGGCGGTGACCAGGGCGAGCCGGCCGCGCAGGAAGCCGGTGCGGGCGCGGTGCGCGGGGCCGGCGGGCTCGGGCTGCCCACCCGGCAGGACGGGCGGCGGGCCGTAGTACGGGGGCTCGCCACCCCCGGCGGGCGGGGCCGCGTAGTCCGCGGCGTAGTAGCCCTGCGCGTGGTCGGGCCCGGTGCGGTCGGCCTCGGTGTACGCGGGCTGCGGGTATCCGGGGTGCGGGTACTCGGGCTGCTGGTACGTGGGCTGCTGGTTCGCGGGCCGGGGGTGTTCGGGCTGGGTCGCGGCCGGGGCCGGCGCCATCGGGTGGTCCTGGTGAGCGGTGGGCGCTCCGGCCGGCTTCGGCGGGAGGGTGGACCCCGACTCATCTGCGGTGGTGCGGTGCTGGTCGCTCATGGACCAAACCGTCCGCCCGGTGGATGAAGAACCGATGAGAGACGGGTCAGAACGGGCAGAGAAGCCCGTTGGCTTCTCATAAAGACCAGCTATCCTGCCGAGCCCGCCCGGCTCACCGCGCGGCGCTGCCGGCGCAGCCGCAGGAGCGCCGCACCACCAGGCGGGACGGGAACTTCCGCACCCGCTCGGTGTCGGAGCCCGGCACCATCAGCGAGTCGTCCAGCACCAGGTCCACCGCGGCCCGCGCCATCGCCTCGCGCTCGCTGGCCACCGTGGTCAGCGGCGGATCGGCCAGCGCCGCCTCGGGGATGTCGTCGAAGCCCGCGACCGCCAGGTCCTCCGGCACCCGCAGGCCCACCTCGCGGGCGGCCCGCAGCACGCCGAGCGCCTGGTCGTCGGTGGAGCAGAAGACGGCCGGCGGGCGGTTCGGGGAGCGGAGCAGCTCCAGCGCCACCTCGTAGGCGCCGTAGCGGTGGAAGGGGGCGTCGATCAGGTGTTGGTCGATCGGCAGCTCGTGTGCCTCCATCGCCCGCTGCCAGCCCTCGACGTGGTCGATCACCGGGTCGCCGGGCGCGGGGGTGTCCACCGGGCCGCCGAAGCAGGCGACGTAGGGGTGGCCGTGCTCCTCCAGCAGGTGGCGCACCACCAGTTCGGCGCCGCCCACGTCGTCGGTGACCACCGAGACGTCGTCGATGGCCTCGGGCCGGCGGTGCAGCAGCACCACCTTGGCGCCCTCCATCGCGGCGAACTCCTTGGCGGCGCGCTGCGGGGCGCCCTGGCTGACCAGGATCAGGCCGGAGACCCGCATGCCCAGGAAGGCCTGGATGTAGTGCATCTCGCGGTCCTCGGCGTAGTCCGAGTTGCCCATCAGCACGATCTTGCCGCGGTCCGAGGCGGCTCGTTCGACCGCGTGCGCCATCTCGGCGAAGAACGGCTGCCGGGCGTCCGGCACGATCATGCCGATGAGGTTGGTCCGCCGGGACGCCATCGCCTGCGCGACGCTGTTCGGCCGGTAGCCGAGCTGCTCGATCGCGGCGAGCACCCGCTCCTTGGTCGCGGGCGCGACAGGTCGCGGTCCGTCGTTGATGACATAGCTGACGACCGCGGTCGAGGTCCCAGCCAGTCGGGCTACATCGTCGCGCGTCACCTTGGCCACGCAGCGAGTCTACGCGTGTTTGTCCAGCCCCGGGGGTTCGGGCCCGGTACCATCACCGGGCCCGGCCGCAGGTCAGGTGGTCCGGCCGCCGCCGACGGGCTGCTCGAAGGCCGACTCGGTGCCCGGGTGCCCGTCCTGCTGCGCCTCGGCCGCGCCCGCGCCGCGCTCGCCCTTCTCACCCTGCGAGGGCACCACGAAGCGGTAGCCGACGTTCCGCACGGTGCCGATCAGCTGCTCGTGCTCGACCCCGAGCTTGGCCCGCAGCCGCCGCACGTGGACATCGACGGTGCGGGTGCCGCCGAAGTAGTCGTAGCCCCAGACCTCCTGCAGCAACTGGGCCCGGGTGAAGACCCGGCCCGGGTGCTGCGCGAGGTACTTGAGCAGCTCGAACTCCTTGAAGGTGAGGTCGAGCACCCGACCCTTCAGCTTGGCGGAGTAGGTCGCCTCGTCCACCGAGAGGTCACCGTTGCGGATCTCCATCGGGCTGTCGTCCACCGTGGTCTGCTGCTGGCGGCCGATCGCCAGCCGCAGTCGGGCCTCGACCTCGGCCGGTCCCGCGGTGTCCAGCAGGACGTCGTCGACGCCCCACTCGGCGGTGACGGCGGCCAGTCCGCCCTCGGTGACCACCAGGATCAGCGGGGCGCTCACCCCGGTGGACCGCAGCAGCTGGCACAGGCTGCGGATCTGCGGCAGGTCGCGCCGGCCGTCGACCAGTATCACGTCGGCGCTCGGGGTGTCGACGAGCGCCGACCCCTCGGCCGGGGCCACCCGCACCTGGTGCAGCAGCAGCCCGAGAGCCGGCAGCACCTCCGCCGACGGCTGCAGTGCGTTGGTGAGCAGGAGGAGAGAACTCATACCCGGGTCGTCCTCTTTTCGTCTCCGCGGACCGGTGGCGGGCACGTCGTTGTGCCGCCGCCGGTACGGGTGGGCTGCCACTCGCAAGGACGTCCGGTTCGGAGTCCTGAAAGCACAAAAGGACCCGGGGGCTACTTTGCCCGGATCCCTTAGCGGTCGAGGATAGCTCAAGGGGCCGGGCCGGCGTAGGGGCCAGGGCACGTGATCCAGCTCGCGTCCACCCGCGTGCGCCCCCGGTGCTACCGCGCTGGCCTGCGCAATTCCCGGTCGCCCGGCGGCCGGGGCCATGATGGAGCACGGCACCGACCGGCACACGTATGTGTACACCTTCGAGAAGGGGCCGCCATGACCGCGACCACCGAACCCTCCTCCGGCCCCGGGCCGGGGGGCACTCCCGCAGCCGTGGTGACCGGGACCATCCGCTACTGGGCCGCCGCCAAGGCCGAGGCGGGCACCGCCGAGGAGCGGTACCGCGCGGCCAACCTGGCCGAGGCGCTCGCCCAGGCCGCGGAGCGGCACGCCGACCGGCCGAAGTTGGTCCGCCTGCTGGGCATCTGTTCCTACCTGGTGGACAGCAAGCCGGTGGGCGGCCGGGACCGCGCCCAGGTGGCGCTGAGCGAGGGCGGCACGATCGAGGTGCTGCCGCCGTTCGCCGGCGGCTGACCACCCCCGGCGGGCCGGCCCGTTTGCCCGTTCGGAACCATGGTCCGTGCCGGATCGTCGTTACGGCGGTAGGACGAGCGAGGACGGGGAGAGGGTTTCGATGCGGAGCTGGATCAAAGCGGCCATCGCCGTCCTGGTGCTGGCCGGCCTGCTGGTCGGCGCCGACCGGATCGCGGTCGTGGTGGCGCAGGGCCAGGCGGCCGACAAGCTGGCGGGGCGGCAGGGCATCACCGGGAAGCCTTCGGTCTCGATCGGTGACTTCCCCTTCCTGACCGACCTGATCAGCCGCAAGGTCGACAGCGTCCACCTGTCGGGCGCCGGCGTGCAGCTCTCCGGCGCCGGACGGGATTTCCAGCTGGAGAACTTCTCGGCCGACCTGAAGGGCGTTCAGGTCAGTGGTGACTACCGCTCGGCGACCGTCGACTCGGGCACCGGTACCGGGAGGATCGGCTACCAGGAGGTGCAGACCCTGCTCGGCCTGGACGCGCGCACCACGCTCGGCTACGGGGGCCCCGGCCTGGTGAAGGTCACCGGGGAGCTGCTCGGGCAGAAGATCAGCACCACCGTGAAGCTGCGCACCGACGGCGACACGATCTCGGTGGACAGTGTGGGCGCGCTGCCCGGGATCGGCTCGCTGCCGGGCGTCACCCAGCTGATCAACTCGCAGATCGGCTCCCGGAACTTCACCCTGCAGGGCAGCATGCCGGTGGGTCTGCGGTTGCAGCAGGTCACCCCGCAGCCCGACGGCCTGGCCCTCGTCTTCCAGGGCAGCCACCTGCAGCTGGTCGGCTGAGCCCCCTGCCCGCCTGATCGGCCGGCCCCGCGTACCCGCCCGCCCGGACCCCGGATGCCCGCGCGCTCGGACCCCGCTTGCCCGCGTGCGCGGCTCCGCGGACCCGGTGCCGTACGCCAAGTCCGGGTCAAATCCCACCATTCGAACATATTGGTCTCGCCATTCGATACGCTGATGACAGAGACGGCTCCGGCTCCCTAGCATCGTCCCCATGAAGCGACAGGCGGACCTCACGAAGCGGCGGGCGGTAGATCTCTGCCGCGTGTCCGCCTGCCTGTGTCGCATGCGCTGACCGGCGGCGCAGTCCGGCAGAATCGACTCGCCGCCCCGCTCGCACTCCCGGCCTGACCAGGCGCTTCCCCGTCTGCGGCCACTTCTCCCGCCTTTTGCCCGGCGGTACCGGTTACCCCGCCCCGTCCCACTATCCGGACAGATTTTCGGACAAGTGGCCCGGATGGCCGTACCGCATCCGGCCGGGCCCCTCACCTTCCGCCAACCGCCCCCGGATGGAGACAGAATCATGAGCCGCAGCGACGTCCTGGTCGACGCCGACTGGGTCCAGGCCCACATCGAGGACACGAAGGTCGTCATCGTCGAGGTCGACGAGGACACCTCCGCGTACGACAAGAACCACATCAAGAACGCCGTCCGGATCGACTGGAAGAAGGACCTCCAGGACCCGGTCCGCCGCGACTTCGTCGACCAGGCCGGCTTCGAGGCGCTGCTCAGCGCCAAGGGCATCGCCAACGACGACACCGTGGTGCTCTACGGCGGCAACAACAACTGGTTCGCCTCCTACGCCTTCTGGTACTTCAAGCTCTACGGCCACGGCGACGTCCGCCTGCTGGACGGCGGCCGCAAGAAGTGGGAGCTCGACTCCCGCGACCTGGTCGACGGCTCCGAGGTCCCCAGCCGCCCGGCCACCGACTACAAGGCGCAGGCCCAGGACACCGCGATCCGCGCCTTCCGCGACGACGTCCTCGCCGCGATCGGCAGCAAGAACCTGGTCGACGTGCGCTCGCCCGACGAGTTCTCCGGCCGCCTGCTCGCCCCGGCCCACCTGCCGCAGGAGCAGTCGCAGCGCCCCGGCCACGTGCCGAGCGCCCGCAACATCCCGTGGTCGAAGAACGCCAACGACGACGGCACCTTCAAGTCCGACGAGGACCTGCGCGCGCTCTACGCGCAGGAGGGCGTGGACCTGTCCAAGGACACCATCGCGTACTGCCGGATCGGCGAGCGCTCCGCGCTCACCTGGTTCGTCCTGCACCAGCTGCTGGGCCAGGAGAACGTCAAGAACTACGACGGTTCCTGGACCGAGTACGGCAGCCTGGTGGGCGTGCCGATCGAGCTCGGCGCCTGAGCGGCACCGCGCCGTACCGAGAAGCAAGGAGACCTGGACAATGTGTGGTGCGAAGGCCGGCGGCCCGGACCTGGCAGGAGTTGACGTGGCGAACGAGACGATCATCCAGGGTTCGGTGACCCGTGACGGTGAGCCGGTCAACGGCTACGTGCGGCTGCTGGACGCGGGCGGCGAGTTCACCGCCGAGGTGCCCACCTCGGCCACCGGGCAGTTCCGCTTCTTCGCGGCTCCCGGCAGCTGGACCGTGCGCGCGCTGGTGCCCGGCGCGACCGTGGACCGCAAGGTGGTCGCCTCCCAGGGCGCCCTGACCGAGGTCCCGATCGCGGTCTGATGATCGCGGTCCGATGATCGAGGTCCGAGGTCCGAGGCCCGAAGCGCGGACCGCGCGGAGAAGTCGAGCGAGCAGCCCCTGCCACGGCGGGGGCTGCTCGCTCTACCGTGGGAGTGTGCAGCAGCGGCGCAGGCACCTCTACTACTTCACCGCCATGGGGATCTGCCTCGGGCTCTTCGTCCTGGCCTGGGCAGTGGTGCGCTTCTTCTCGGTCGGCGCGGCGATCGGCATGTGCCTGGTGGCGATGGTGATCCCGCCGCTGGCCGCGATCTTCGCCAACCGGCGCGACCCCGAGGACGACTGGTGGCAGGACCCTCGTTGGGACGACCCCGAGTGGGAGGAGCCGGGGCACGACCCCGACAAACCCGACCACGAGCCGCCCCGGCCGCCTCAGTAGACCAGTGCCTGCGTGCCGTCGGCCATGATCTCACTGACGAAGACCTGGGCGCCCGCGATCCGGACACCCGCCACGGTGTCGGCCTGCTCGATGCCGCGCCGGGTCGCGCACTGCGTGCACAGGGTGACCGTGCCGGCCGCCAGGATCGACTCCAGCAGGTCCGGCAGCGGCGCGGCGTGCGGCAGCTCGAACTCCGCGGCCCGCCCGGGCAGCGCGAACCAGGACGACTCCCCGGTCAGCCAGAGCGAGACCTCGACCCCGCTGGCGACCGCGACCGCGGCCACGGTGAAGGCCTGCGAGCAGCGCTCGGGCGCGTCGGCTCCGGCGGTGACCTTGATGACGAGTTTCTTCGACACGCCGTCAGCTTAGACCGGCGGCGGGCGGCCCGTCGGCCCCGGGAGCGGCGGCCCGCGCGCTGTGGCGGGCCTCACCGCGTGGCGCGCACCACCGCCGGATAGACTCGCGCCGTCATCGTCCGTCCGCCGTCACCGCACCGGGAGCCCCACCGTGAGTGGTCTTGAGTTCTTCTTCGACTGCCTGCTCGGCATCATGACCGTCGTGATCGTCTGGTTCGCCTTCTTCTCCGTGATGAAGCTCTACCAGGGCCAGCGCTGACCTCTCCCCGTTACCGTAGAGGTAGCCCCACCGCCCCCGACTGCGACCAGGACCATGATCGAGATCCCCACTGACCTCCACAGGGACGTCGTCTCCCTGGCCTTCCTGCTCGGCACCTGGGAGGGAGCCGGTGTCTTCGCGCCGCTCCCCGGACAGGAGAGCGCGCAGGAGAAGTGCAACTTCGGCCAGGAGGTCGTCTTCCGGCACGACGGCCGCCCCTTCCTGGAGTTCCGCTCCCGCACCTGGGTGCTGGACGAGGAGGGCGAGAAGGTCCGCCCGCTGGAGAACGAGCACGGTTTCTGGCGCGTCACCAGCAACCAGCACGGCACCAGCGGCGAGCGCGAGGTGGAGATCTCCATGGTCCGCGACGACGGCACGGTGGAGGTCTGGTACGGCAAGTTGGCCGACGGCAAGCCGCAGATCGAGGTGGCCACCGACGCGGTCGCCCGGGTCGAGGGCTCGGCGCCCTACAGCGGTGGCAAGCGGCTCTACGGCTTCGTCAACGACGAGCTGCTCTGGGTCGGCGAGAAGTCGGCCCCCGAGGTGCCGCTGCGTCCCTACATGTCCGCGCAGCTGCGCAAGGTGCTCAGCCCGGCCCAGCTGATCAAGGACATCAACGACCTGCCGGACGACGGGATCGCCTTCTTCCGCTGAGCACCGGGGCGGCACAGGACGGCTGAGGGCGAAGGGGCAGCACCGTGGCGGAGCACAGCACGGCCGGCACCGACTGGAAGACCGATCTGCGCGAGCGCGGCTACCGCCTCACCCCGCAGCGCCAGCTGGTGCTGGAGGCGGTGGACGTGCTCGACCACGCCACCCCCGACGAGATCCTGGCCCAGGTCCGGCGGACCGCGAGCGGGGTGAACATCTCCACCGTCTACCGGACCCTGGAGCTGCTGGAGGAGCTGGGCCTGGTCTCGCACGCCCACCTGGGCCACGGCGCGCCGACCTACCACCTGGCCGACCGCCACCACCACCTGCACCTGGTCTGCCGGGACTGCGGCAAGGTCTCGGAGACGGACACCGCGATCGCCACCCCGCTGATCGAGAGCCTGCGCGCGCGGCACGGTTTCGACACCGACCTGGAGCACTTCGCCATCTTCGGCCGCTGCGCCGACTGCACCGCCGCCGCGGAGCGGGCCGCCACCTGACGCGGCCACCGCCTGACGCGGCCACTGCCTGACGCGGCCGCGGTCGTAAGCTGGCGGGCATGAAGAGCCCGCTGCTGTCCCTGCCCGGAGCCGTCCCCGCCGAGGGAGCCGACGAGGGCGTCGCGGCCCACTACGGCGACCTCTTCCGCGAGCAGCGGGAGCTGGCGGCCGGCCGGGCCTTCACCGACCTGTCGCACCGCGGCGTGATCACCGTGACCGGCCCCGACCGGCTGGCCTGGCTGCACCTGCTGCTCACCCAGCACGTGAGCGGTCTCGGACCGGGGCAGGCCACCGAGGCGCTGATCCTCTCCCCGCACGGGCACGTCGAGCACGCCCTCTACCTGGTCGACGACGGCACCACCAGCTGGGCCCACGTCGAGCCCGGCACGCAGGGCGCGCTGCTGGAGTACCTGGCGAAGATGAGGTTCATGTACCGGGTCGAGGTCGCCGACGCCACGGCGGAGTTCGCCGTGGTCCACCTGCCGGCCGGCAACCCGGCGACGGCGGCGGGGGCGGCCGCGGTGCGCGAACTGCCCTGGGGCCGCGACCTGTTCCTGCCGCGCGCCGAACTGGCGGAGCAGGCGAAGGAGTTCGGCAGTCCGGCCGGCATCTGGGGTTACGAGGCGCTGCGGATCGAGGCGCACCGCCCGCGGCTCGGCTTCGAGACCGACCACCGCACCATCCCGCACGAGGTGGACTGGCTGGTCACCGCCGTGCACCTGAACAAGGGCTGCTACCGCGGCCAGGAGACGGTGGCCCGGGTGCACAACCTGGGCAAGCCGCCGCGCCGCCTGGTCCTGCTGCACCTGGACGGCACCGAGGAGGTGCTGCCCGCGCACGGCGCCGAGGTGCGCCTGGCCGCCGAGCCGGAGGGCCGGGCGCTGGGCTTCGTCACCTCGGCGGCCCGCCACCACGAGCTGGGCCCGATCGCGCTCGCCCTGGTGAAGCGCAACGTCCCGGTGGCGGCCGAGCTGCGGGCCGGCGGCGTGCCGGCCGCCCAGGAGGTCGTGGTCGCCCCGTAGCGGCCGGCCCCGGCCGGGGGAGCCGCGTGGGCGGCGGCCGGCCGGGGCTCAGACCTCCAGCAGTACGGTGAACGGCCCGTCGTTCACCAGCGAGACGGTCATGTCCGCCCCGAACCGGCCGGTCTCCACCTCGGCGCCCAGCGCCCGCAACCGCTCGACCACCTCGGCCACCAGCGGCTCGGCCACCGGTCCCGGCGCGGCGGCGTTCCAGGTGGGGCGGCGCCCCTTGCGGGCGTCGCCGTAGAGCGTGAACTGACTGATCACCAGCAGCGGCGCGGCCAGGTCCGAGCAGGACTTCTCGGTGCCGTCCGCCTCGAAGAGCCGCAGCGTCCACAACTTGCGGGCCAGCTGCGCGGCCTGGGCCGGGCCGTCCTCGTGCGTCACCCCGACCAGGACGCAGAGCCCCGGCCCGCTGATCGCCCCGACCTGTTCCCCGGCCACCGTCACGGCGGCCTCACTCACCCGCTGCACCACTGCTCGCATGCGGGCCATTGTGCCGTCCGGCGCGGCGCCGGCCCACAGGTCATACCAGCCAGGTCCGTTCGCCAGGCCGCCGTTCGGGTGCATCTGCGCCGCACCGGGCCCCGCGGGGTGGCACGATTCCGGAGTCGGCCGTACCGCTCGCCGCGGACGGCCGTTCGCACCGCTCGCACACCCGTGCCGAGGGCACTCGCCCGAGTGGGTGGCAGGGGCGGCGGCGGGGAACCCGCGGGGGGCGCCAGGGCGTGCAACCGGCGGAGGGTCGGCAAAGGGTGGGACCGATGGTGAGGGCAGGTGGTTGGTCGATGGATCCGAACGGGGCGCCAGGTGAGGCCGCGGCGCCGGTGGTGCCGGCGATCGAGGAGCTGGGCCTGGACGCGTTGCGCACACTGCGCAGGGACGCCCTGGAGCAGGAGGCCGACCTGTCCTACCTGCGCCGGCTGCTGCAGGGCCGGGTGGACATCCTGCGGGCCGAGCTGGACCGCCGCACGCTCGACCGCCACCCGCGCCCGCCGCGCTCGGACCCCCTGCAGGAGACGCTGCTGCACCGGCTGCCGCAGATCCTCGCCGACGCCCCCTCCAACGTGCGCCAGTCCGCCCGGCACGTGACCCTGGGCACGCCGCGCGGCGAGCAGTACCAGGCGCAGGCGGACGCCCTGATGGGCGATGTCCAGCTGGCCGACCTGGCCGCGCACGCCTCGGCCGAACTGCTCGCGGCGCTGGACCGGCTCACCGCGCACGAGCGGGAGGTCTCCGGGCGCCGTCAGCTGCTGCAGCGCACGGCGGACGGCTGCGGGGCGGAGATCACCCGGCGGTACCGTGAGGGGGAAGCGCGGGTCGACGACCTGCTGGCCGGCGGCCCGATGCCCGACTGAGATCAGCGGGCCACGGCGGTCGGCACCCATCCCCACCTGCTCCGGAAGGCTGCCACCGATGCCAGACTCCGCCGCCAGCTCGCCCGTCCTCGCCGAGGTCGTCCGCTCCGGCTTCACCGAGGGCCACCACCGCGGCTCCCTGGTGGTGCTCGCCCCGGACGGCTCGGTCGAGTTCGCCCTGGGCGACCCCGGGCGCCCGGTCTTCCCACGCTCCTCCAACAAGCCCTTCCAGGCGGTCGCGACGCTGCGGGCCGGCCTGCCGATCGAGGGCGAGCTGCTGGCACTGGCGGCCGCGAGCCACTCCGGCGAATCGTTTCACCTGGACGGCGTCCGGAGCATCCTGGCCGGGGCCGGCCTGGATGCCGGTGCGCTGCAGACCCCGCCGGACCTCCCGCTGGACCCGACCGAGGCCGAAGCCGTGCTGGCCGGCGGCGGCGAGCGCGAGCCGCTGCTGATGAACTGCTCCGGCAAACACGCCGCCTGGCTGGCCGCCAGCGTGGCCAACGGCTGGCGGACCACGAGCTACCTGGACCCGGAGCACCCGATCCAGCGGCTGGCCCTGGCGGCCCAGGAGGAGGCCTGCGGCGAGTCGATAGCCGCGGCCGGGACCGACGGCTGCGGCGCGCCGCTGCTGGCCGTCTCGCTCATCGGCCTGGCCCGCGGCTACCGCGCGCTGCTGCGGGCCGAGGAGGGCAGTGCCCAGCGCCGGGTCGCGGACGCGATGCGCGCTCACCCCGAGTTCGTGGCCGGCACCCGCCGTCCGGACACCTGGCTGATGCGGGCGATCCCCGGCACGCTCGCCAAGATGGGTGCGGAGGCGGTGCAGGCGGTGGCGCTGCCCGACGGACGGGCGCTGGCCTTCAAGATCGATGACGGCGCGGGCCGGGCGATCGGCCCGGTGCTGGCGGCCGTGCTGCGCCGGCTGGGCTACCAGGACCCGGTGCTGGACCGGATCGGCAGCGCTCCGCTGCTCGGCGGCGCTGCGGTGGTGGGCGAGATCCGGGCCGTCATCTGAGGCCCGCCCCGCCGGTGCGCTCCCGTCGAGGCCGATCCCTCACCTTCGCCCTCGGTCCGGCGACCGAGGGCGGAGGGTGAGACCGCCCGGCACGAGCACCACGCTCAGTGCGCGTCGCCGGACTCCGCCAGACGCTTGACCGAAGCGGTGATCTCGGTCTCGGCCTCGAGGCGGCCGACCCACTCGGCACCCTCGACCGACTTGCCGGGCTCCAGGTCCTTGTAGACCTCGAAGAAGTGCTGGATCTCCAGGCGGTCGAACTCCGACACGTGGTGGATGTCCCGCAGGTGCTCCCACCGCGGGTCGGTGGCCGGCACGCAGAGCAGCTTGTCGTCGCCGCCCGCCTCGTCGGTCATCTTGAACATGCCGATCGCGCGGCACTTGATCAGGCAGCCGGGGAAGGTCGGCTCGTCCAGGATGACCAGGGCGTCCAGCGGGTCGCCGTCCTCGCCGAGAGTGCCCTCGACGAAGCCGTAGTCGGCCGGGTAGCGGGTCGAGGTGAAGAGCATCCGGTCAAGGCGAAGACGACCGCTCTCGTGGTCGACCTCGTACTTGTTGCGGGAGCCCTTCGGGATCTCGATGGTGACGTCGAACTCCAACGGTGCCTCCAAGGTAGGGACTGACAGAATCCAAGTGTCTCCTACGGGAGGGAGTGCTGTGGAAAGGGGTTGGGCTGTGACAGGCACGGGGACTCGCAGGGGTCTGGGCGCGAGTGTGGTGGCGGGACTGACCGGGGTGGCCCTGCTGGCCGCGGGAGGACCGGCGCACCCGCAGGCGCCGGACGGCAGCACCCCGTCCGCGGTGGCGCCGCCGGTGCTCACCCCGGCGGTCAGCACCGGCACCGAGGGCCTGCCCAGTGCCGCGGGGCTGCAGGCCGCGCTCGGCCAGCTCACCTCGGACAAGGCCCTGGGCACGCTGACCTTCGCGATCACCGACGGCGGCACCGGCAAGCTGCTGCTGGGCTCGGGCGAGACCACCCCGTCCACCCCGGCCTCCACCACCAAGTTGGCCACCTCCGTGGCCGCGCTCAGCCTGTTGCCGCCGCAGACCCGGCTGACCACCAAGGTGGTGCACGGCGCCACCCCCGCCGACATCGTGCTGGTCGGCGGCGGCGACCCGACGCTGACCGGGCTGCCGGCGGACCAGATCCGGATCGGCGGCGCCCCGGTGGACGCCGACACGGCGCCCGCCTCGCTGATCGACCTGGCGGCCGCCACCGCCACCGCGCTCAAGGCGGGCGGTGTGACCACCGTGCACCTGGGCTACGACACCTCGCTCTACACCGGCCCGGCCGCGCACAAGTTCAACGACGGCGTCAACATAGGTCCGATGTCGTCGCTGATGGTCGACGAGGGCCGGGTGACCGCCACCCAGGACATCGACGCCCCGGTGCGGGTGGCCGATCCGGCCGCCCAGGCGGTGGCCGAGTTCACCGGCCTGCTCGCCGCCCAGGGGGTCGCGGTGGACGGCAAGCCCGCCCAGGCACAGGCCCCGGCGAACGCGGCGCCGCTCGCCCAGGTGCAGTCGCCGGTGCTGCCCCGGCTGGTCGAGCGGCTGCTGACCAACTCCGACAACACCCTGGCCGAGGCGGTGGCCCGGCAGGTCGCGATCGCCCAGCACCAGCCGGTCAGTTACGACGGCGCGGCCGCCGCGGTCACCCAGACCCTGGGCGGCCTGGGCATCCCGATGGCGGGCGTGCAGCTGAACGACGGCAGCGGCTTGAACGTGCACAACACCATCCCGCCGATCGTGCTGACCGACCTGCTCTCACTGGCCACCTCCGCCGACCACCCCCAGCTGCGCCCGGTGCTCACCGGCCTGCCGATCGCCTCGCTGACCGGCACCCTGGGCACCCGCTTCACCGCCGCCCAGGGATCGGCCGACGGCGCCGGCGTGGTGCGGGGCAAGACCGGCAGCCTCAGCGGCGTCAACACGTTGGCGGGCACCCTGGTGGACGCCGACGGGCGGGTGCTGGACTTCGCGCTGATGACCAGGACCGGGGCCGATGCGAACGCCGCCCGGGCCGCGATGGACCGGATCGTGGCCAAGTTGGTCTCCTGCGGCTGCAAGTAGTCGGGCCCGCGCGGAAGGGGTGGGGCCGGGGGCCCGCAGCACGTACCGTGAGGGGCATGACGAGCGCGAGCGGCGGTGCTGACATGGTCGACTGGAATCTCGCGGTCGCGACGGCGACCCGGCTGGCCAGACCAGGACCCCAGGTCACCCGCGACGAGGCCCGCACCGTGGTGGCCGAGCTGCGTCGGCACGCGCTGGCCGCCGAGGACGCGGTGCGCGGCTTCACCGGGATGCGCGCCTCCCGGCTGGCGGCCGACGGGGCCGCGCCGGTCCTGGTGGTGGACCGGGTCGGCTGGGTGCGGGCCAATGTGGCGGGCTTCCGCACGGTGATCCGCCCGCTGACCGAGAAGCTGGCCGCCAAGCGGGCCGAGACGCCCGGCGGCGCGGTGCTCGGGGCGGTCGGCGAGAAGCTCACCGGCGTGGAGGTGGGCGCGGTGCTGGCGTTGCTCTCCGGCAAGGTGCTAGGCCAGTACGAGACCTTCGCGGCCGGCGGCGACCCGCTGCCGGACGCCGCCCCCGACAGCCCGGCCGAACTCTTCGACCGGCCCAGGACCGGTGGCCCGCGGCAGCCGGTCCAGGGGCGGCTGCTGCTGGTGGCGCCGAACATCGTCCAGGTGGAGCGGGAGCTGGACGTCGACCCGCACGACTTCCGGCTCTGGGTCTGCCTGCACGAGGAGACCCACCGCACCCAGTTCAGCGCGGTGCCCTGGCTGCGCGACCACGTGCAGTCCGAGGTGCAGGCCTTCCTGGCCGAGACCGACGTCGAGCCGGTGGCCCTGCTGGAGCGGCTGCGCGAGGCGCTGGCGCCCGGCGAGCGGAGCGCGACCAGCAGGACCGGGGGCGGCGGCACGCTGCTGGACGTGGTGCAGACCCCGGGCCAGCGCGAGATCCTGGCCCGGCTGACCGCGGTGATGTCGCTGCTGGAGGGCCACGCGGACGTGGTGATGGACGGCGTGGGCCCCAGCGTGGTGCCGAGCGTGGCGGAGATCCGGGAGAAGTTCCAGCGCCGCCGCGACCGGGGCGCGAGCCGGCTCGACCTGGTGCTGCGCCGCCTGCTCGGGATGGACGCCAAGCTGCGCCAGTACCAGGACGGCGCGGTCTTCGTGCGCGGGGTGCTGGACCGGATCGGGATGGACGGCTTCAACCGGGTCTGGACCTCGCCGAACACCCTGCCGACCAAGGAGGAGATCCACGATCCGGCCGCGTGGGTGGCCCGGGTCGGACGCCAGTCCCAGCCGAAGCCCCCGGACGAGTGAGGGGGCGGGGCGGCGGAACGTTTCTTCATTCACCCGTCCGTGGGACGGTGGTCGTACCGGTGGCGCGGGTGGGCGGGGCGCGTCCGCCTTTCTGCGACGATCTGTGAGCGTTCGGTCACCCATCCAGCTGAGGAGTTGCTCCACCGTGGGCCCACACCCTGCCGTCGCGGCGATACGCCTGGCCGTCCGCCGCGCCCTGATCGACCTGGCGGCCGAGGCGGCCGTCCCGGTTCCGGCCGCCGCCCTGCGCTCCACCGCCGTCCCGGTCCCCGCGGCGGCTCTCGCCGCCGCCGCCGCGCCGGCCGCCACCATGTCGGCCACCCCGGCCACCGTGCTGATCGGCAACGCCCGCCGCCACCCCTCCGGGCTGCCCCGCACCCCCGCGGCCCCCGGCTCGCCACTGGTCCTGGTCGCCGTCTCCGGCGGCGCGGACTCCATGGCCCTCGCCGCCGCCACCGCCTTCGAGGCCCCCAAACTCGGCCTGCGGGTCGGCGCCGTCACCGTCGACCACGGCCTGCAGGACGGCTCCGCCGACCGCGCCCGCCAGGTCGCCGAGCGGCTGCGCGCGCTCGGCCTCGACCCGGTGGAGGCGGTCCCGGTGCTGGTCGGCCGCCAGGGCGGCCCGGAGGCGGCGGCCCGCGACGCCCGCTACGCCGCGCTGGACGAGGCCGCCGAGCGCCACGCGGCGCTGGCCGTCTTCCTCGGCCACACCCGCGACGACCAGGCCGAGACGGTGCTGCTCGGCCTGGCCCGCGGCTCCGGGGCCCGCTCGCTGGCCGGTATGCCCGCCCAGAAGGGTCGCTACCGCCGCCCGCTGCTCGACCTGGACCGCTCCGCCACCCGCCAGGCCTGCGCCGTGCAGTCCATCCAGGTCTGGGACGACCCGCACAACCTCGATCCCGCCTACACCCGCGCTCGGGTCCGGCACGAGGTGCTCCCGGTGCTGGAGAAGCACCTGGGCGGTGGCGTGGTCGAGGCGCTGGCCCGCACCGCCCGGCTGTTCCGCGACGACGCGGACGCGCTGGACCAGTGGGCGCTCCGCGCCGAGCAGCAGCTCTACCGCCCCGAGCACGGCGGGCTGCCGGTGGCCGCGCTCGCCGAACTGCCCGCCGCGGTGCGCCGCCGGGTGCTGCGCCGGGTGGCGCTGCGCACCGGCTCGCGGGCCGGGGACCTGTTCGCCCGACACCTCGAGGCGGTGGACCTGCTGGTCACCGGCTGGCGCGGTCAGGGGCCGCTGCAGCTACCCGGGGGCGTCGAGGTCACCCGCAGGTGTGGCAACCTGGTGTTTCGGCGGCAGGACGACTGACTGCCGGCACAGGACCACGAACCCTTGAGGACGTACTCCCGGTGGACGACAAGGACATGGGCGCCGACCTGGCGAAGGTGCTCATCAGCAAGGACGAGATCGACGCCAAGCTGCTCGAGCTGGCGACGCGGATCGACCGGGACTACGCCGGGAAGGACCTGCTGATCGTCGGCGTCCTCAAGGGCGCCGTCATGGTGATGGCCGACCTCGCCCGGGCGCTGCACTCGCAGGTCACGATGGACTGGATGGCGGTCTCCTCCTACGGGATGGGCACCAAGTCCTCCGGTGTGGTGCGGATCCTCAAGGACCTGGACACCGACATCGCCGGTCGCGACGTGCTGATCGTCGAGGACATCATCGACTCCGGCCTGACGCTGTCCTGGCTGCTCGGCAACCTGGGCTCGCGCGGCCCGGCCTCGCTCGAGGTCTGCACCCTGCTGCGCAAGCCGGACGCGGCCAAGGTGGAGATCGACGTCAAGTACGTCGGCTTCGACATCCCGAACGAGTTCGTGGTCGGTTACGGCCTGGACTACGCCGAGAAGCTCCGCAACCTGCCTTTCATCGGTACGCTCGCCCCACACGTGTACGGCGGCTGAGCCGGAACTCGTGCTCGGGGGGAACACCGCACCGATTTCGCCCGTTGGACTCGGCGGACCCACAACTGCATGAGGACCGTACCGCCTTGCTTCCACAGAGCGGGGCATCACTGCTGTACGGTCAAATTACCTGCTCGTCGTACCAAACATGCGGCGGCGGACAGTGTGCATATGCACATATCGGATGCGCCGGCGGCCGAAAGACCGGCCGGTGCCGTTGAGTGGCAGGAGGGACGGGGCGGCAACGCCCCGCATGGATGGACGTCAAGCGATACTTCCGCGCGCCGATCGCATGGATCCTCCTGGCAGTCGTCGCCGTCATTGTGCTGATGCAGGTCGTTTCTGACTCGAACGGCTACAAGACGGTAGACACCGGCCAGGTGGTAGCGGCGATCAATGCTGGCGATGTCCAGCAGGCCCAGCTCACCACTGGGGACTCGAACACGATCAAGATCCAGCTGAAGGACGGCGCCACGCTGCCGGTCGGCAGCTCCGGGAAGGCGCCGTCGGGCAGCAAGTTCCAGGCCTCCTACATCGGTGACCAGGGCAAGGACCTGGCCGAGGAGATGTCCTCGGCCCCGGGCAAGATGCCCGCGCAGGGCTACACGGTCAGCCCGGAGAAGACATCGACCTTCGTCAGCCTCCTCGAGTCGATGCTGCCGATCGTCATCATCGTCGTGGTCTTCCTCTTCCTGATGAACCAGATGCAGGGTGGCGGCTCACGGGTCATGCAGTTCGGCAAGTCCAAGGCCAAGCTGCTCACCAAGGACACCCCGAAGACCACCTTCTCGGACGTCGCCGGCGCCGACGAGGCGGTCGAGGAGCTCCACGAGATCAAGGAGTTCCTGCAGGAGCCGGCCAAGTTCCAGGCGGTCGGCGCCAAGATCCCCAAGGGCGTGCTGCTCTACGGCCCGCCCGGCACCGGCAAGACCCTGCTCGCGCGCGCCGTCGCGGGCGAGGCGGGCGTGCCGTTCTACTCGATCTCCGGCTCGGACTTCGTCGAGATGTTCGTCGGTGTCGGCGCCTCCCGGGTGCGCGACCTCTTCGAGCAGGCCAAGGCGAACGCTCCGGCGATCGTCTTCGTCGACGAGATCGACGCGGTCGGCCGGCACCGCGGTGCCGGTCTGGGCGGCGGCCACGACGAGCGCGAGCAGACACTCAACCAGCTGCTGGTCGAGATGGACGGCTTCGACGTCAAGGGCGGCGTGATCCTCATCGCCGCCACCAACCGCCCCGACATCCTGGACCCGGCGCTGCTGCGTCCGGGCCGCTTCGACCGCCAGATCGCGGTGGACCGCCCGGACCTGCAGGGCCGCCTGGAGATCCTCAAGGTGCACCAGAAGGGCAAGCCGGTCGCGCCGGACGTCGACCTGCGGGCCGTCGCCAAGCGCACCCCCGGCTTCACCGGTGCCGACCTGTCCAACGTGCTGAACGAGGCCGCGCTGCTGACGGCGCGCTCGGACAAGAAGCTGATCGACAACGGCACGCTGGACGAGGCGATCGACCGCGTGGTCGCGGGTCCGCAGAAGCGCACCCGGATCATGTCGGACAAGGAGAAGAAGATCACCGCGTACCACGAGGGCGGACACGCCCTGGTCGCGGCGGCCTGTCAGTACAGCGACCCGGTGCACAAGATCACCATCCTGTCCCGCGGTCGGGCGCTCGGCTACACCATGGTGCTGCCGGACGAGGACAAGTACTCCACCACCCGCAACGAGATGCTCGACCAACTGGCCTACATGCTGGGCGGCCGCGCGGCGGAGGAGCTGGTCTTCCACGACCCGACCACCGGCGCCTCGAACGACATCGAGAAGGCCACCGCCACCGCCCGTGCGATGGTCACCCAGTACGGCATGACCGAGCGGCTGGGCGCGATCAAGTTCGGCAGCGAGAACTCCGAGCCCTTCCTGGGCCGCGAGATGGGCCACCAGCGCGACTACTCGGAAGAGGTCGCCGGGCTGGTGGACGAAGAGGTCAAGAAGCTGATCGAGAGCGCGCACAACGAGGCCTGGGAGATCCTGGTCGAGAACCGCGACGTGCTCGACAACCTGGTCCTGGAGCTCCTCGAGAAGGAGACCCTGAACAAGGAGCAGATCGCGGAGATCTTCACCCCCGTGGTGAAGCGCCCGCACCGCCCCGCCTGGACCGGCTCGGCCCGGCGCACGCCGTCGACCCGCCCGCCGGTGCAGTCCCCGAGGGAGCTGGCGCTGACCAACGGCGCCGCCGCCGTCGAGGCAACCCAGGTGGACATCGTCAAGCTCCCGCCGCTCGGCGGGGACTCGTCCACCGAGCACTGATCAGCGCCGGACCACCGGCCGGAATGGATGCCGCGTTTCCAGGGTTTGTACCCTGGAGGCGCGGCATCCGTGCTGTTCAGGCTCGTTCACTCTTCCCAGCTACCTGCGAGGCTCGCATGATCGACCCGGTGACGCTCGACGGACAGGCCGCCATCGGCACCTTCGACCAGAAGCGGGCCGAGAACGCTGTGCGCGAACTGCTGATCGCGGTCGGCGAGGACCCGGACCGCGAGGGCCTGCTGGAGACCCCGGCCCGGGTGGCGCGGGCCTACAAGGAGATATTCGCGGGCCTGTGGCAGACGCCCGAGGACGTGCTGACCACCACCTTCGACCTCGGCCACGACGAGATGGTGCTGGTCAAGGACATCGAGGTGTTCTCCACCTGCGAGCACCACCTGGTCCCGTTCCAGGGCGTCGCGCACGTGGGCTACATCCCGTCCACCAGCGGCAAGATCACCGGCCTGTCCAAGCTGGCCCGGCTGGTCGACGTCTTCGCCCGCCGCCCCCAGGTGCAGGAGCGGCTGACCAGCCAGGTCGCCGACTCGTTGATGCGGATCCTGGAGCCGCGCGGGGCCATCGTGGTGATCGAGTGCGAGCACATGTGCATGTCGATGCGCGGCATCCGCAAGCCCGGTGCCAAGACCATCACCTCGGCGGTGCGCGGGCAGCTGCGCGACCCGGCCACCCGCAACGAGGCGATGAGCCTGATCATCGGGCGGTAGCCGGAACCCCGAGCCGGCCGTCACCGCCCCGGCATCCGTCAGGCGCGCGGTTCGCGGTCCGGCGGCGGCGCCAGGTGGTCGCCGCTCCACTCCAGGGCGGCGGGCAGCTCGCGGAGCCAGGTGTCGAAGGTGTGCCCGCCGTCGGGCAGGATCAGCGAGTCGACGGTGAACTCCGGGTGCGCGGCGGTGACCGTCCTCGCCTCGGCCAGGAACTGCTCGGTGGCCGCGTAGTCCTCCTCCGTCTTGGTGCTGATCACCATCAGCGCGGACTTGGGCGGCGGCTGGCTGCGCAGCCGCCAGCCGAGGTCGTAGCTCTGCGCCAGCTGCTGGTTGCCGTTGAACAGGTCGCCGCTGCTCCAGTCGCCGGAGACCTGGTAGTCGGCGTGCAGCGCGGTCGCCGAGCCGTAGGCGTCGGGGTCGCGCAGGGCCAGCCGCAGTGCGCAGCTGCCGCCGGTGGAGTAGCCGAGCACGCCCCAGGAGCCGGGGGAGCGGCTGACCCGGTAGGCGGAGCGCAGCGCGGTCGGCACGTCCTTGGCGAACCACGTCTCGCTCTGCGGCCCGCCCGGCACGTCCACGCACTCGGTGTTGCGCGGCGCGGCCACGGTGGGCCGGGCCATCAGCACGATGGTCGGCGCCATCTTGCCGGTGCGCTGCAGGTCCCAGACCGTCTGCGGGGTGTGCAGATCGCTCAGCAGGGTCAGCGACGGGCCGGGGAAGCCGGTCAGGGTGAGCAGCACCGGAAAGCGCTCCCGTGCGTACTTCGGATTGAAGTACTCGGGCGGCAGGTAGATGAACATCTGGTCGGAGAGGCCGGTCGCCTTGCCACTCACCCGGATGGAGTCCACCCGGCCCACCTCTTCCGGTCTGCCCTGCGGCAGGTCGGTGAGGCCGGCCAGGCCCGCGTCGTCGGCCGGCTGCACCAGTGCGCCCCCGTTCGGCGGGCCGCCCTTGCCGCCGCCCTGTGCCGGAGCGAGCGCCAGCTTGCTGGAGTCGGGGGCGAGCAGGTCCCGCCAGGAGGTGTAGAAGCCGTAGGCGTTGTTGACGCTCAGCCCGCAGACCGCCAGCACGGCGAGCTGAGTGAGCATCAGCAGCCCGAGTCTGCCGAGCAGTGACAACGGCCGCTGGCGGGACAGCCGCGGCCAGAGCCAGAGCGTGGCGAGCAGGGCCAGTGCGGCCAGCGCGGCCACGGCGTACACCAGCACGCTGCTGGTCAGTTCCATCTCAGGGCCTCCCCCTGGCGGGGCCGGACGATCTGTCGGGGCGTCACGTCCCAGCTTCAAATGACTTGGCCAGTTGGGCAACGCGAGGCGAACGGCGCGCGGCACGGGCGCGCCGTTGCCCGCGGCGCGGCTTCACCCACAGGAACCAAGGGCCTAGACTTCGGCGTCGCCACCCGTGCGGGGGGTCGAATCGGCCGCCCGGCGGATCAGCCAGACACAGCCGGACCAGCCATTACTCGCTCTTGACGGTCCCATGGTCAAGGTAAGGACATACGTATGAAGGCCCATCACGGCTCATCCCCCGGGGTGACCGGGCAGCCGCGCACACCCTCTACGCTGAGTCCTCATGAGCGTTCCCGTGTCCACTGAGCCCTCTCCCGCGGCCCCGGAGCAGCCCCGTCGGCGAGGACTGCAGACGCTGCGCAGCCAGGCCGCCGCCGTCCCCCGGGCCTGGCTCCCGGGCGCGGTCGGCTACGCCTGCCTGCTGATCGGCCTGGTGGACATCGCCAGCGCGATCTTCCCCAAGCTGCGCAAGACCCGGATGCACACCTGGGCCGGGCAGCTGCCGGGCACCACCACCACGCTGGCCACCGCGGGCACCCTGCTGATCGGCATCCTGCTGGTGCTGCTGGCGCACGCGCTGCGCCGGCGCAAGCGGCGGGCCTGGCGGATGGTCTGCGTGCTGCTGCCGGCGGGCGCGGCGCTGCACATCCTGCGCTGGCACCAGGTGGGGCCGGCCGTGGTGTCGCTGGTGGTGCTGGCCGTCCTGCTGGTGCACCGCCGCGAGTTCTTCGCCAAGGCGGACCCGCGCACCCGCTGGCGGGCGCTGCTCAACCTGGTGGTGATGGGGGCGATCAGCCTCGGGCTGGGCTTCCTCATCGTCAGCACGCACCCGCGCCGCGAGATGGGCTCGCCGAGCCTCTTCGCCCGGGTGCACGAGACCGTCTGGGGCCTGTTCGGCATGGACGGTCCGATCACCTACCACCCGGACCGGATCGGCGACGTGGTCGGCTACTCGCTGGCCGGCCTGGGCCTGCTGACCGCCTTCTCGACCGCCTACCTGCTGCTGCGGCCGGAGAAGCCGGAACCGGAGCTGACCGCCGACGAGGAGGTCAAGGTCCGCGCCCTGCTGGCGCGGCACGGCGAGCGCGACTCGCTGGGCTACTTCGCGCTGCGCCGGGACAAGAGCGTGCTCTTCTCGCCGACCGGCAAGGCGGCCATCTCCTACCGGGTGATCTCCGGCGTGATGCTGGCCTCCGGTGACCCGGTGGGTGACGTGGAGGCCTGGCCGGGCGCGATCAAGGTCTTCATGGCGCAGGCCCGCGAGCACGCCTGGGTGCCGGCCGTGGTGGGCTGCAGCGAGGTGGGTGGCGAGGTCTGGACCCGGGAGGCCGGGCTGGACGCGCTGGAGCTGGGCGACGAGGCGATCGTGGACGCGACCACCTTCTCGATGGCCGGGCGCGCCATGCGCAACGTGCGCCAGATGGTCAAGCGGATCGAGCGCAACGGCTACTCCTGCCAGGTCCGCCGGGTCAGCGACCTGACCCTGGCGGAGAAGGTGCGGATCGCGGACGCCGCCGCCCGCTGGCGCGGCACCGACACCGAGCGCGGCTTCTCGATGGCGCTGGGCCGCTTCGGCGACCCGGCCGACGACGACTGCGTCGTGGTCACCGCGCACAAGGCGCCGGAGGAGGGCGAGAGCGGCGCCGCGGCCGACGACCTCAAGGCCGTGCTGCACTTCGTGCCCTGGGGGCCGGACGGCATCTCGCTGGAGCTGATGCGCCGTGACCGGGCCGCCGACCCCGGGCTGAACGAGCTGCTGATCGTGGCGGCGCTGCAGGCGGTGCCCGCCCTGGGTGTCCGCCGGGTCTCGCTGAACTTCGCGATGTTCCGCTCGGCACTGGCCCGCGGTGAGCGGATCGGCGCGGGGCCGGTGCTGCGGGCCTGGCGCGGTCTGCTGGTCTTCCTGTCGCGCTGGTTCCAGATCGAGTCGCTGTACAAGTTCAACGCCAAGTTCCAGCCGGAGTGGGAACCGCGCTTCATGGTCTACCCGAGCACCCGGGACCTGCCCCGGATCGGCTTCGCGGTGATGCAGGCCGAGGCGTTCATCACGCTGGGCATGCCGAAGTTCGGCCGCAAGCGCCAGCGCCAGGGTCTGATGCCGACCCCGGCCGGCGAGTCCGGGACGATCGTCCCGGCGGCCTAGACCGACCGGTCCCGGTACGCAGCGGGCCGGACGGCGGGGCGTTCGATAATGGTTCCATGAACAACCCGCTGCCCGGCCTGCCCGCCCTTGACCGCTGCGCCGTGATGGGCGTCGTCAACGTCACCCCCGACTCCTTCTCGGACGGCGGGCTGTGGCTGGACCCGGACGCCGCGGTGGCGCACGGGCTCGACCTGGTGGCCCGGGGCGCGGACCTGGTGGACGTGGGCGGGGAGTCGACCCGTCCCGGCTCCGCGCGGGTCACCGAGCGCGAGGAACTGCGCCGGGTGCTCCCGGTGGTGCGGGAGCTGGCCGCGGCCGGGGTGGTCGTCTCGGTGGACACGATGCGGGCCGCGGTCGCCGAGCAGGCGCTGGCGGCCGGTGCCGCGCTGGTCAACGACGTCTCCGGCGGCCTGGCCGACCCGGCGATGGCCCAGGTGCTGGCCGACCACGGGGCGCCGTTCGTGGTGATGCACTGGCGCGGGCAGTCGGTGGACATGGACCGGCTCGCGGTCTACGGCGACGTGGTCGCCGACGTGCTGGCCGAGCTGACGGTGCGGATCGAGGCGCTGCTGGCGGCGGGGGTCAAGGAGGAGCAGCTCATCCTGGATCCGGGGCTGGGTTTCGCCAAGACCAGCGAGCACAACTGGGCGCTGCTGGGGGGTTTGCACGCGCTGACCGCCTTGGGTCGCCCCGTCCTGGTGGCCGCATCGCGCAAGCGCTTCCTGGGTACGCTGCTCGCCGACCCGGAAACCGGGGAGCTGCGCGCGGCCCGGCAGCGCGACGACGCCACCGCGGCGATCTCGGTGCTCTCGGCCAGGGCGGGTGCCTGGGCCGTCCGGGTGCACGACGTGGCGGGCACGGCGGACGCGGTCCGTGTGGTGGCCGCCTGGCAGGCGGCAGGGGCGAGCTGAGCTGACGGAAGTGGGTGGTGGCGTGACCGGTGACAGTACGGCGGGCAACGGGATGCTGGGCAAGGGCGCGGCGGCCGCGGCGGCCGCTGACCGGGAGGCCGTGCTGGCCGCCAACCAGCGGCTCTACGAGGCGCTGGAGAACGGCGACCTGGAGGCCATCGAGGACGTCTGGCTCTCCGCGGCCGACGCCGACGACAAGACCGGCGTGGTGTGCGTGCACCCGGGTTGGCCGGTGCTGCGCGGGCGGGCCCAGGTCACCCGCTCCTACCTGCTGATCATGATGAACACCGAGTACATCCAGTTCTTCCTGACCGATGTCGAGGTCGAGGTGCAGGGCGACGTGGCCCTGGTCACCTGCACCGAGAACATCCTCTCCGGCGGCGAGGCGGAGGAGGAGGGGGAGCTGGGCCCGCTGGTCGGCGGCAAGGTGGTCTCCACCAACCTGTTCCGACGCACCGCGGCCGGCTGGCGGCTCTGGTCGCACCATGGTTCACCCGTGCTGACCAGCGGAGATGACGAGGACGAGGACTGACCCGCAGGGCTGTCATGGTCCAGAGGTAGATTCGCCGGGGGTAGATTCGATGGACGGCGGGCGATGGAGCCTGCCGTTCCAAGATCAGGAGCAGTGATTCAGGTGCTGGACCGCGTCACCCTGCGGGGCCTGCGTGCCCGCGGCCACCACGGCGTCTTCGAGCGCGAGCGCGTCGAGGGGCAGACCTTCGTGGTCGACCTCGTGCTCTTCCTCGACACCCGCCCGGCCGCCTCCGGCGACGACCTCACACGCACGGCTCACTACGGGGTCGTCGCCGAGGAGGTCACCGCGATCATCGCCGGTGAGCCGGTGGACCTGATCGAGACCTTGGCCCAGCGGATCGCCGACCAGTGCCTCAAGCACGACGCGGTTGAGGAGGTCGAGGTCACTGTGCACAAGCCCGACGCGCCGATCACGGTGCCGTTCGACGATGTGACCATCACCATCCACCGGGGCCGCGTGTGAGGGCCCCGGTGATTCCCGCAGCCGTGCCGCCAGCCGAAGAGGACTTCCGATGAGCACCAGCGATCCGACCGCCTCGCCGACCACCTTCGACCTGGAGCACCGGTTGGACAGCGTCGACGCCACCCTGCAGAACCCGCGCACCGCGGTGGTGGCCCTGGGGAGCAACCTGGGCAACCGGCTGGAGACCCTGCAGGGCGCCGTGGACGCACTGGCCGACACCCCTGGTCTGCGGATCACCGCGGTCTCCGCGGTCTTCGAGACCCCGGCCCTGGGTGGCCCCGACGAGCAGCCCAACTACTACAACGCGGTGGTGGTGCTGCGCACCACGCTGCCGCCGTACTCGCTGCTGGAGCGGGCCAACGCGGTCGAGGACGCCTTCGGGCGCGAGCGCGCGGTGCGCTGGGGCGCCCGCACGCTGGACGTCGACATCCTCACCTACGAGAACGTGCTGAGCAGTGACCCGGTGCTGCTGTTGCCGCACCCGCGTGCCCACGAGCGGGCCTTCGTGCTCGCGCCGTGGAGCGACGCCGATCCGGCCGGCGAGCTGCCGGGCCACGGCAAGGTGGCCGAGCTGCTGGCGGCCCTGGGCGGCGACGGGGCGCAGGGCGTGCAGCGGCGCGGCGACATCCAGCTGCGGCTGCCGGAGTGAGGCCGGCCCGGCCGGTGCCCCGGTAATCGGACGCGCGGGTGCGGGTACGGTGGGTTGGCGCTGCCCGCACCACCCACCGTCGGGAAGGACCCTCTTTCCAGTGAAGCCGCTCCGCCTCCGTCTCCTGCTCGGCATCTTCGTGGTCGCGACGGCGCTGTCCTGGGCCGGTACCAAGTTGTGGAACTCGCTGGACACGCTGCCCGGAGTGCCGGCCGCGGCCCCGGTGGTGCTCGCCGCGATCGCGGTGATCCTGCTCGCCACGGCGATCTCGCTGCGCTCCCGGCTGAAGGCCGTGCGCGACCGGGCGCCGGGGGCGAAGCGGGTCGACCCGCTCGGCGCCGCCCGGGCGCTGGTGCTCGGCCAGGCCAGCGCGCTGGTCTCGGCCCTGGTCAGCGGCGTCTACGCGGGCTTCGCCATCGTGCTCCTCACGCTGCCGGACTTCGAGGCGCACAAGGGCCCCGCGCTCACCGCGGGCCTGGCGGTGCTGGCCGGGGCCGCGGTGGTCGCGGTGGCGCTCTGGCTCCAGCACATCTGCAAGCTGCCCGAGGACAGCGGCGACGGCGGCGGCAAGGGCGCGGCACCCTCAGCCCGCTGACGGTGCGTCGGCCGGGCGCTCGCGCTCGGTGGCGACCTCGGTCTGTCAAGGTCGGGATCGGGCCTCAGGCTGACAATGCCGCTATTCGCACGCTAGTTTCTTGCCCATGCCTCGCGGACGCCACCGACACTCCTCTCTGTTCAGCCGTGCGCTGCCGCCCACCGCGGCCGCGATCCTCACGGTGACCGCGCTCGCCGCCCAGCTGGTCAGTGAGGACCGCGTGGTGGCCCGCTCGGTGGGTGTCGCGGCGGTGCTCGCGGTGCTGGGGCTGGCCCTGGTGCTGCGCCAGCGCGATCGCGCCGCCCGGGCGGCGGCGGACGCGGCGGCGCTGCGCCGGATCCGCGACGAGGAGCGCTTCGAGGAGCAACTGGCGGAGGCGGAGTACGCCGCCGAGGTCGCCGAGGAGCGGGCCACTCGGCTCGGGCGTCGGCTGACGGCGGAGAAGTCTCGGCTGGCGAAGGCGGAGACCGAGATCGCCCGGCTGCTGCGCGAGCGGGCCGTGCTGGCCGCCGAGCAGGCGCTCAAGGAGGCCGAGGCGGTCCAGCGGGCGATCGAGGAGGCCAGGCCGGCGCATCCGCTGACGCCGGTGGCCTACCTGAAGGCGGCGAACGCGCTGCGGGCGCTGGAGCGGCGGGCCCAGCGGTCCGCCACCGAGGCCGAGCGGACCGCGCGGCGGGCGGTCGCCCCGGCGGCGCTGCCCGAGGTGCGCGCGACGCACGCCCCCGCCGTGGCCGCCGAGCGGACCGGCGCGCCGGTGTCCGCGGCGGTGCGCTCGGAGCGGCCCGCGGTGACCGCCCCGCCGGTGCGCCCGGTGCTGCCGGGTCCGGCCTCCGCGGCGGCTGCCGCGGTGGCGGTCCCGGTGGAGCGGCAGCGGCCGCGCCCGCAGCAGGGTGCCGCCCGGGGTGCGGGGTTCAGCTTCTTCGACCGCGGCGCGGCGGTGCGGGCGGCGGCGCCGGCCCCCGCGGTGCGGTCGGTCACCGAGCTGGCCGAGCTGGCCGAGCTGGCCGAGCCGGTCGTGCGGGCCCCCGAGTCGGCTGAGCGGGTCGAGAGTGTCGAGCACGTCGGGAACGTCGGGAACGGCGGGAACGGCGGGAACACGGAGCGGCCCGGGCTGGTCGAGCGGGCGGCGCCGGCAGCCGTGCCGGTGACGGCGGGGCAGGAGGACTTGGCGGACGTGCTGGGGGACGAGGTGGCGGCCCAGCAGCGCCCCGAGGCGGTCGACCTGACACCGGAGGACGACACCGAGCTGCTGGACCTGGGCGAGCTGCGCGCCTCCCGGCGCGGCTGAGCGCGCCGCGCCGGCCGGCCCCCGAGAGCACCGCGAGAGCACCGCGAGGGCACCCCGAAAAACGTGAGCCCGGCTCGGATCAACTGATCGAGCCGGGCTCACGTTTTTTCGGCGTGCCGCCGGGGCCGGTCAGACGTCCACGCCGAAGTCCTGCGCGATGCCGACCAGGCCTGAGGCGTAGCCCTGGCCGACGGCCCGGAACTTCCACTCGTCGCCGCTGCGGTAGAGCTCACCGAAGATCATCGCGGTCTCGGTGGCCGCGTCCTCGGAGAGGTCGTAGCGGGCGAGCTCGGTGCCGCCGTGCGCGTTGAGCACCCGGATGTAGGCGTTGCGCACCTGGCCGAAGCTCTGCGCCCGGGCCAGCCCGTCGTAGATGGTCACCGGGAAGACGATCCGCTGGGCCTCGGCGCCGAGCCCGGCCAGCTGGACGTCGATCCGCTCGTCGTCGCCCTCGCCGTCGCCGCTGCGGTTGTCACCGGCGTGCACCACCATGCCGTCGGGGGTGCGCAGGTTGTTGAAGAAGACGAAGTGGGCGTTGGAGAGCACCTTGCCCGCCGCGTCCAGCACGATCGCGCTGGCGTCCAGGTCGAACTCGGCGCCGGTGGTGGTCCGGGCGTCCCAGCCGAGGCCGACGGTCACCGCGGTCAGTCCGGGGGCTTCCTTGGTCAACGAGACGTTGCCGCCCTTGGTCAGGCTCACAGGCATGGTCGTTGCGGTCCCTTCATCGGTATGTCGTACCCGGGGAGAACGCCGGGCACCGGTGGACCGGTTCCCCGGGCCGGCGCTCCGGGGCGGTCAGACCCTGGGAAAGCGCGCCTGGACCGTCCAGATCTGCGGGTTGTCGGCCAGCTCGGGGTGCAGGTCGCCCAGGTCGGCCAGCAGGTCCTGTAGGAAGTCGCGGGCCTCGCGCCGCAGCTCCGCGTGCCGCACCACCACCGGATCCTCGTCCAGCCAGGTGGCGGAGACCTCGACCAGTCCGAACCGGCGGGCGAACCGGAGCAGTTCGGTGGACTGGGTGAAGTCCAGGTCGGCCCGCTGGATGGCGGCGGCCCGGGCTCCGCGCGGGTCGGCGTCCAGCTGCTCGACGATGTCGCACAGCGCCCAGGCGAAGTCCAGCACGGGAACCCATCCCCAGGCTGTGGACAACTCCTGCTCTTCGTCCGCCAGGTAGACGTCACCGCAGAACAGGTCATGGCGCAGCGCCTGCACCGAGGCGGTGCGGTAGTCGGTCTGCGGGGGGTCGGGGAAACGGACGGAGAGGGAGTAGCCGAGCTCGATCACAGCGGCCATTGTTCCGGTCCGGAGCGGTCGGCGATAACCGGGTGACGGCACGGCTCCGGGCCGGGGATGATGGGCGCATGCCCGAACCCATTCGCGTGCGGGGCTCGGTGGTGGTTCCGGAGGCCGAGCTCCAGTGGCGGTTCTCCCGCTCCAGCGGCCCCGGTGGCCAGCACGTCAACACCTCCGACACCCAGGTCGAGCTGCGCTACGACCTGGCCGCCTCGGCCGCGCTGCCCGAGGTGTGGAAGGAGCGCGCCCTGGAGCGCCTGGCCGCCCGCCTGGTGGATGGCAGGGTGCTGGTGGTGCGGGCCAGCGAGCACCGCTCGCAGTGGCGCAACCGCGAGGTCGCGGCCGCCCGGCTGGCCTCGCTGCTCGGCGAGGCGACCGCGCCGCCGCCCAAGAGCCGGCGGGCCACCAAGCCCAGCCGGGGCATGGTCGAGCGGCGGTTGGAGAACAAGAAGCGCCGCTCCGAGGTCAAGCGCGGACGCGGCCCGCACCGGGGTGAGTGAGCGCCGTCCCGATCATGTAGGCGCCGCGGGTCGGGTCAGGCCAGCGAGCGGTAGCCGGACCGGAAGTAGAGCAGCGGGCGGCTGTCCGGCGCCGGCACCCGCGCCTCCAGTACCCGCCCGATCAGCAGGGTGTGGTCGCCCGCCGTCATCCGCTGCTCGGTGCGGCACTCCACGGTCGCCAGTGCACCGGTGACCAGCGGCGCCCCGCTCGCCGGGCCCCGCTCGTGCGGGGTGTCGGCGAAGAGCAGCCGGTCGCTGAGCCGGCCCTTCATCGCGAACCGCGAGGCCAGCGCCTTGTGCTGCTCGCCCAGCAGCGACACCGCCCAGCGGTCCACCCGGGAGAGCAGCTCGTCCATCCGCGAGTCCTCGCGCACCGAGATCAGCACCAGCGGTGGCTCCAGCGAGACCGAGAGGAACGAGGTCGCGGTCATCCCCGCGTCCTCGCCCCGCCCCTGGCCGGGCTCGCCGGCGTCATGGACGGTCACCAGCGCCACCCCGGCGGCGAGCTGGGACAGGGCGGCCCGGAACTCGTCCGGCGTGGCGAGGGGGGCAGCGGCGGGCTGCGGCGACATGGACACGTACCGCACGGTAGCCGCCGCGCGGGTGTCCTGACATCAGGCGGTGGTCCTAGGCCCAGCGGCCCGGTACCGCGCGGGGCGCGGCAGCTGGGCGTCGGCCGGTTGGCGGTCACCGGTTCACCCTGGGCGGGGGCAGGCTCACTCCCGGCGGTGAAGCCGTGCGGCCCGCTGGCGGGCGCGGGCTACAGCTCGGGGCGTGCCCGACCGAATTCGAAGGTGTCCATCGCCGCATCGTGTCCGGGCATGACCGGGATGAACCGGGTTTGCCTCTCTATGCGTTGTGTGATTTGAGTCACAAGTGACGACCTATTGCTGACCGAGCGTGCCGATCGTTGTGCTCGCTGTGATTCAGTTCTTCTGGCAATCGGACGATAACCATCAAGACCTATCCGAAGAAGCCGGGGAGCCCCCGCATGGAAGCCGAGTCGGAGCCGTACGTCCGCCTCGCGACCCTCCGCACCTTGCATCGGGTCGTGGCGGACCTCAATGCTGCCCGCAGCCTGGCGGGCACCCTGCAGGCCGTGGTCGAGGGTTCGGTGCACGGGCTCGGCTTCGACGCCGCGGCGCTCTCGCTGGTCCGGCCCGACGGCGACCTGGTGGTGGCGGCCGTCTGGGAGTACGAGGAGCGCGACTACGGCGGGCCCGCGGTGCTGCTCGGCCAGGTCGGCACCCGGGAGTCCTGGGAGCGGCTGCTGGCGGTCAGTGACCACTGGGGGACGCTGCGCTTCCTGCCGCACGACCGGGGCTGGGCGGTGGGCACCGACATCCCGCGGTGGACCGGGGACGGTCCGCTGCCGGTCTACGCCAACGACTGGCACCCCGAGGACGGCCTGCTCGCCCCGATGTACAGCGCCGGCGGCGAGCTGCTCGGCGTGCTCAGTGTGGACCGCCCGCGCAGCGGCAAGCGCCCGGGCGCCTGGACCCGCGAGGCGCTGGAGATGTTCTCCCTGCAGGCCTCCATCGCCATCGGCAACGCCCGACTACGCGCGGAGATGCAACGCGCGCTGGCCCGCCTGGAGAAGGAGCAGCAGGCGCTGCGGGCCAGCGAGGAGAGCTTCCGGCACGCCTTCGAGTACGCCCCGAGCGGGATGGCCATCACCGAGCTGCACGGTGCGGCGCGCGGCCAGCTGGCCCGGGTCAACGACGCCCTCTGCCGGCTGCTCGGGCGCCCGCGCGCGGTGCTGCGCCGGCAGAGCTTCCTCGACCTGGTGCACCCCGAGGACCGCGGCCTGCTGGAGCGCACCAGTGCCGAGAGCGGCCGGGCCGAACTGCGGTTGGCCCGCCGGGACGGCGGCTACCAGTGGGTCTGCCTGCGCAACTCGGTCGTCGCGGACGCGGCGGACGGACCGAGCTTCCTGCTCACCCACGTCGAGGACATCGAGGACCGCAAGCGGCACGAGCTGCAGCTCGCCCACCGGGCCAGCCACGACGCGCTCACCGGGCTGCCCAACGGGGCCGAGCTGCGGACCCGGCTGGCCCGCCGGCTCTGCTCGCTGCCGCAGGGCCCGGGCGGCGCGGCCCAGCACGGGGCGGCCGAGCCGGCCCCGTGCGCGCTGGAGGGAGCGGCGAGCACGCACGCCTCGCTGGGCCTCTACAGCCCGCACGGCGCGCGCTCGGGGCAGGAGGCCCTGGAGCCGGCCGCCGGGCCGCTGGAGGGCGGCTGGGGCGCCGGGGCGCGCGGCGCCGTGGTGCACGGCTACTCCGAGCGGTTGGGCGCGCCGGGCCGGGGCGGCTACGGCAGTGCCCCGCCCGAACACGTGCACGCGGTGGTGCCGGCCGAGCCGCCGAGCGCCCCGGAGGCCTGGCACGGCCGCTCGCGTCCGGCCGGGCCGCCAGGGTCCAAGGGGCTCGCGGTGCTCTTCTGCGATCTGGACGGTTTCAAGTCGGTCAACGACCGGTTCGGCCACAACGCGGGCGACACGGTTCTGGTGGAGGTGGCCCGGCGGCTGCAGCAGGCGGTCCGCGAGGGGGACACGGTGGCTCGGCTGGGCGGTGACGAGTTCGTCGTGCTGGCCGACGGGATCGGCAGCGAGGAGGCCGCCGACCTGGCGGTGCGGCTGCGCAACGCGGTCGTCCCGCCGATGCGGATAGCGGGCCGGGTGGTGCGGGTCGGGGTCAGCATGGGGATCGGCTGGGCGGGCTGCGGGATGAGCATCGAAGAGGTGCTGCACGCGGCCGACAAGCGGATGTACGACGAGAAGCGGGCTCGCGGCGGCGCGGTGCGCGGGGCCCGGGGCGAGCGCTCGCACCGCCGCGCGGTGTAGGAGCGGTCCAGGAGCTGTCCGTCCGGGACGGGTTCGGCGGGGTCCGTGGGAACCGGGCCGGAGCCGGGCCCGGCCCGGCCCGGCCTGGTCGGGCGTGGTCGGGCGGTTCCACCGGGCGAGCGGCTTTTCGCCTCATCAGGTGCGGCGGGTAGGGTGCGGTCCGTAACGGGTCCGGACACGGCATCGGCCTTGAGCGGCCTTTGGGGAGTTGACCAGCGCGATGACAGCCGACAGCGGGCCCGGACCCGAGGGCGCCGAGCAGCCACCCGCCGATGACGACCCGTTCGCCTACCTGTACCGCTCCGAGGGCGGCGAGGGGGAGGGCGCGCCGAACCGCGCGCCCGGCGTGCCGCGCACCTCGTACACCCGCCCGATGGAGGTCGGCCGGGCCCAGTACGGAGCGCCG
Organism: Kitasatospora sp. NBC_01287; assembly: GCF_026340565.1. Classification (NCBI taxonomy): domain Bacteria; kingdom Bacillati; phylum Actinomycetota; class Actinomycetes; order Kitasatosporales; family Streptomycetaceae; genus Kitasatospora; species Kitasatospora sp. NBC_01287. The sequence goes on along the minus strand of NZ_JAPEPB010000001.1, from coordinate 4,219,639 downwards.
CCGCAGCAGCAGGGCGGCTACCCGCCGCCGTACCAGCAGCAGCCGCCGCGCGGTCCGTACGGCCCGGGCCCGGAGAGCACCGCGCAACTGCCGAACCAGCAGCCCCGCTACGCCGAGCGGTCCCGACCGCAGCCCGGTGAGGACGCGCCGCGCGGGCGCGGCAAGGGCCCGGTGATCGCGGTGGTCGCGGTGGTCGCGGCGATCGCGATCGGTTCCGGGATCGCGCTGTCCGGCAACGACGGCAAGAGCGGCAAGGACAACGCCGCCCCGCCGGCGCCCTCGGCGGGCGTGTCCGGCCACTCGTCGTCGGCGCCCTCGTCCTCGTCCTCGTCCTCCGGCAATGCCTCGGCCTCGGCCTCGCCGTCGCCCAGCACCTCCGCGGACGAGAGTTCGTTCAGCTTCCTCGACGGTGCCAAGGCGCAGGCCCAGGGGGCGAGTCCCGGCAGCGGGCTCAAGGGCTCGGTCTCCTCCGACGGCAGCTACCTGACGCTCCAGCAGGGCTCCTCGGCCACCTGGACCTTCACCGCGCCGACCGCCGGGCAGTACAAGTTCTGGGTGCACTACAACAACACCGGCGGGCCGGTGAAGGCCTCGATCACCGTCAACGGCCAGGACAAGCCGGGCGGGACGACCTTCAAGAACTCCAACGCGCCCGGCAGCGACCCGTACTGGTCCTACACCAACGTCTGGCCGGACCTGCAGGCGGGCAGCAACACCATCACGGTCTCGGTGCCCGGTGGCGGCCCGGTGCAGGTGGACCAGGTGGTGCTCACCCCGTACGCGTACAACGGCGACTACCCGAGCGCGAGCGGCGCCCCGGCGCCCGGCGGGGCGCCGTCCGGTGGGGCCTCGGGAGCCACCCCGGGCTCCGCGAGCAGCTGACGCACGGAGCGGCGGTCGGCCAGGGGCCGACCGCCGCTCCCCGGTGAACCTGAGGGGTACTCAGCTCCCGCTGGTGAAGCGCTCGGCGCCCTTGATCCACTCGCCGCGCCGGACCACGCCGAGCAGGTCGTACGAGCTGGAGTCGAGGATCGCCAGGTCGGCCCGCTTGCCGACGGCCAGCGAGCCGAGCGTGTCGCCGAGCCCGAGCAGGGTGGCGGGCGTGGTCGAGATCGACTGCACGGTCTGAGCCAGGCTCAGCTTGTTGACGGTGACGGAGCGCTTGAAGGCGACGTCCAGGGTGAGCGTGGAGCCGGCGATCGAGCCGCCCTCGACCAGCCGGGCGACCCCGTCCAGCACCTGGACCTGCAGCGGGCCGAGCGGGTAGAGCCCGTCGCCCATGCCGGCCGCGCCCATCGCGTCGGTGATCAGCGCCACCCGGGCGGCGCCCGCCGTGCCGTAGGCCAGGTCCAGCACCGAGGGGTGCAGGTGGGTGCCGTCGTTGATCAGCTCGACGGTGACCCGCTCGTCCTCCAGCAGCGCCACGATCGGGCCCGGGGCACGGTGCTGGATGCCCGGCATCGCGTTGAAGAGGTGGGTGGCGACGCTGGCACCGGCCTCGATCGCCTCCAGGGTCTTGGCGTAGTCGGAGTCGGTGTGGCCGACCGCGGCGATCACCCCGAGGTCGGCGAGCAGGCGCACCGACTCCAGGCCGCCGGGCAGTTCGGGCGCCAGGGTGACCATCTTGGCGGTGCCCCGGGCGGCGTCCACCAGCTTGCGGACCAGCGCCGGGTCGGGCTCGCGCAGCAGGTCGGGCCGGTGCGCGCCGCACCGCCCGGGGGAGATGAACGGCCCCTCGAAGTGGACGCCGGCCAGCACGCCCTCCTCGACCAGCTCGGAGAGGACGGCGGCCTGCCGGCAGACCTCGTCGATCTCCCCGGTGACGGTGGAGGCGACCGTGGTGGTGGTGCCGTGCTCCAGGTGGGTGCGGGCGGCGGTCAGCGCCTCCTCGGCGAGGCCGGCGGCGTACGAGGCGCCGCCGCCGCCGTGCACGTGCAGGTCGACGAAGCCGGGCACCACCGTGCAGCCGGTGAGGTCCAGGTCCGCGGGGGTGCCCTCGCCGCCGATCTCCGAGATGGTGGCGCCGTCGACGGCCAGGCGGCCGTTCTCGACCACGCCGCCGGGCAGCACCAGTCGGGCTCCGGACAGGACGAATCGATTCCGCGTGGTCGTCACGCGGTCACCTCCGTAGAGAGCAGATCCCAGGCGAGCAGACCAGCGCCCAGGGATGCGGCGGTGTCCTTGAGCATCGCGGGTACGACCTCCGGGGGCATCTGGAAGGTCAACCGCTCCGCCACCGCCGCGCGCAGGGGTGTGAAGAGGGTGTCACCGGCCTCGGCGAGGCCGCCGCCGACGATCACGGTGGACGGGTCGAGCAGGCTCTGCGCCAGCACGATGCCGTCCGCCAGGGCGTCGACCGCCTCGCGCCAGACCGCCGCGGCGCGCGGGTCGCCCGCCTCGACGGCGAGTGCGCAGTCGGCCGCGTCGGCGGCCGGGTCGCCGACCGCCGCGGCCCAGGCCCGGGAGACCGCGGAGGCCGAGGCCAGCGTCTCCAGGCAGCCGCGGGCGCCGCAGCCGCAGGCCGGGCCGCCGGGACGGACCACCACGTGGCCGATCTCGCCGCCGTAGCCGTGCGCGCCGGCCTCGATGCGCCCGTCGATCCCGATCGCGCCGGCGATGCCGGTGCCCAGCGCGATGAAGAGGAACCGGGAGACCCCGCGGCCGGCGCCGATCCGCCCCTCGGCCAGCCCGCCGGAGCGGACGTCGTGGCCGAGGGCGACCGGCAGGCCGCCCAGCCGCTCGCCGAGCAGCTTGCGCAGCGGCAGGTCCCGCCAGCCGAGATTGGCGGAGAAGACCGCTATCCCGTTCTTCTCGTCGATCGTGCCCGGGACCGCGACGCCGGCCGCGAGCGGGCCCTCGCTGAAGCGGCGGCGGCCCTCCTCGGCGAGGTCGGCGGCAAAGTCGAGGATGGCGGTGACAACGGCGTCCGTGCCGTGCTCCCGCCCGGTCGGTCGGCGTGCTTCGAACAGCACGGAGCCGTCCTGGGCGAGCAGCGCGGCCTTCATGCCGGTGCCGCCTACATCGAGTGCGATGACGTGCTTCACGGGGGACAGTTTCCCTTGACCGAGGAGGAGAGGTCTAGTCCAGTGGTCGGTTTTGTCGACCTGGCGCGGGTGAGTTTGGTCGCTCCGCCCGGCCGGGGGCGGGTGCGGGTGGAGTGAGGGCGGGGCGCGGGTGGGGCGGGGGAGGGGTGCGGTGGGGGGTGATCGGGTCGAGAGATGCGTGAAAGTGAGTGATGTATAGCGTTTTCGCGCAGGATTGCGCAAGCGGCCGAGGTGGCTGCGCCTACCGGACCGGTCCGCGCGGGGTGCTGTGCGACGCTGTCCACGCACGGGTGGTCGATCGGAACGGAAGGTGTCGCGTGTCCAGATACGAGCGGTGGAACGGACTTCTCGAACTCCTCGCCGAGCATGGCAAGTTGGAGGTCGAGGAGGCGGCGGCCGCGCTCGGCGTGTCGGCTGCCACGATCCGCCGGGACCTCGACCAACTGGCCCGCCAGCAGATGGTCACCCGGACCCGCGGCGGCGCGGTGGCGCACAACGTCTCCTACGACCTGCCGCTGCGCTACAAGACCGCTCGCAACGCCGGCGCCAAGCAGCGGATCGGCGCGGCGGTGGCCGGGCTGATCGCGCCGGGCGAGGTGGTCGGGCTCAACGGCGGGACCACCACCACCGAGGTGGCCCGCGCGCTCGCGGTCCGCCCGGAGCTGACCGAGCGCGGCGAGGCCGGGCACCTGCTGACCGTGGTCACCAACGCGCTGAACATCGCCAACGAGCTGACGGTCCGTCCGGCGGTCAAGATCGTGGTGACCGGCGGGGTGGCCCGGCCGCAGTCCTACGAGCTGATCGGCCCGCTGGCCACCGCCGTGCTCGCCGAGCTGACGCTGGACGTCACGGTGCTGGGGGTGGACGCGCTGGACGCCGAGATCGGGGCCAGCGCGCACCACGAGGGCGAGGCGAGCGTCAACCGGCTGCTGGCCGAGCGGGCCCGCCGGGTGGTGGTCGCGGCCGACTCCTCCAAGCTCGGCCGGCGCGCCTTCGCGCGGATCTGCGGGCTGGAGGTGATCGACACCGTGGTGACCGACCAGCCGCCGGCCCCGGAGTTGGCGACGGCGTTCGCCGAGGCGGGAGTGCGGGTGCTGACGGTGTGACCGCCCGCGGGTGCGGGGGCTTTGCAAACCTTGCAGAGAGCATTGCAAAGTTTGCGAAGCCCTGAACAGCGAGGTCGACGAACCATTGCACGATGTGCAACCGGGGCGCCCACTTAGGTAACGTTCCTCGCTCCGGGGCATCTGGTGTGGACCACTGGGGTTGGTTTTTGGCACCGTTCTGGCCACCTCCGTCCCCCGGTTGGCTCCCCCACTCCCCGTGCGCCCGAAGGCGGTCCCCCCGTTGAAGTCCCGACTCTGCGCTGCCCTCGCGGCCAGCACCCTGCTGCTCTCCGGGTGCGGCTTCCTCGGCATCGGCGGTAGTGACACGGTCACCCTCAAGCTGGTGGCCGCCGACTACGGCGACGGCACTCCCGCCAACAGCTCCTCCCACTACTGGGACGACCTGGCCCGCAAGTTCGAGGCGGCCAACCCGAAGATCAAGGTCGATGTCCAGGTCTTCAGCTGGGACGACATCGACGCCAAGGTCGCCGGCATGGTGAAGTCCGGGCACACGCCGGACATCGTGCAGACCGGCGGCTTCGCCGACAAGGCCGTCGCGGGCCAGCTCTACCCGGCCAGCGACGTGCTCTCGATGGAGACCCAGGCCAACTTCCTGGACGCCTTCAACAAGGCCGGCGGCGTGCTGGGCACCCAGTACGGCATACCCTTCGTCTCCTCCTCGCGGACCTTCTTCTACAACAAGGCGATCTTCAAGCAGGCTGGGATCAGCCAGCCCCCCGCCAGCTGGGCCGACCTGAAGGCCGACGCCGCGCTGATCAAGGCCAAGGTCCCCGGGGTCACCCCCTACGGGCTGCCGCTCGGTCCCGAGGAGGCCCAGGCGGAGTCGATGATGTGGACGATGAGCGGTGGCGGCGGCCTGACCGACGACGCCGGCGTCTACACCCTGGACAGCCAGCAGGACGTCGACACCTTCAGCTGGCTCAAGCAGAACCTGGTGGACACCCAGCTCACCTATCCCGACCCGGCCTCGGTGAACCGCAAGACGGCCTTCAAGGACTTCGCGTCCGGCAAGGTCGCCATGCTGAACGGGCACCCCTCGCTGCTCCAGGCGGCCCAGCAGGGCAACATCGACTTCGGCACCGCGGCGATCCCGCAGAAGGACCCGCAGGCCAAGGCCGGCACCCTGGGCGTGGCCGACTGGATGATGGCCTACTCCGCGAACGGCCACAAGACGCAGATCCGCGCCTTCCTCGACTACGCGTACGCGAAGGAGAACACCCTCGCGTTCGACGAGCAGTACAACCTGCTGCCGGTCACCCAGGACGCCGCGGCGGACATGACCGCGGACCCGAAGTACGCCGGCCTCAAGCCGTTCCTGGACGCGCTGCCCAACGCCTCCTTCTACCCGCTGGGCGACCCGGCATGGGACACCGTCAGCGCGAAGATCAAGTCCGACATCGGCAAGGCGGTCCAGGGCGACCCGAAGCCGGTGCTCGGCGAGCTGCAGCAGTACGCCGTCACCCAGGCCCAGCGCCTGCGCCCGCAGTAGCCGGCGCCCCGCGGTAGCCGCCGCCCCGCGGGGATGACCCGCTCGCGCACAATGGCCCCATGAGCGAGCTGACCGAACGCGAGCGGGCCGTGCTCGCCCTGGAGGGCGCCGGCTGGCGCACCCAGGGCGCCAAGGAGCAGGCCGTGCGGGAGCGGCTCGGTCTCTCCGCGACCCGCTACTACCAGCTGCTGAACGGCCTGCTGGACCGCCCCGAGGCGCTCGCGCACAGCCCGGTGCTGATCAACCGGCTGCGCCGGATCCGCGAGGCGCGCCGCGCCGAGCGCTAGCGCCGAGCGTTAGCCGGGGTGGGCCCTGGGTAGGTTGGCGGGCATGGGCATCGCGCTGCAACCGACCACCTCCGCGGGCCGCGAGGGCCTGGCCGCCGTGCTGGCCGACCCGGCGGCAGCCGTGGTCGCGCTGGATTTCGACGGCACCCTCGCGCCGATCGTCGCCGACCCCGAGCGGGCCTTCGCGCACCCGGGGGCCGCCGCCGCGCTGGCCCGGCTGGCGCCGCTGGTCGGCACGGTGGCGGTGGTGACGGGGCGTCCGGTGCGCAGCGCGGTCCGCCTCGGCGGCTTCGACTCCGTCCCCGGGCTGGCCCCGCTGGTGGTGCTGGGCCACTACGGCGCCGAGCGCTGGGAGCGCGGCGAGCTGACGGCCCCCGAGGTCCACCCCGGGGTGGCCGCCGTCCGGGCCGAGCTGCCCGCGCTGCTGGCCGGGCTGGCGGTGCCCGAGGGCACCTCGGTCGAGGACAAGGAGCGCTCGATCGCCGTGCACACCCGCCGGGCGGCCGATCCGCAGGCCGTCCTGGAGCAGCTGCGCGACCCGCTGGCCGAGCTGGCCGCCGCGCACGGTCTGGCCGTCGAGCCCGGCCGCTTCGTGCTGGAGCTGCGCCCGCCGGGGGTGGACAAGGGGGCGGCGCTGACCGCTCTGCTGCGCGAGCGCGGCGCGTCCTCGGTCCTCTACGCCGGCGACGATCTGGGCGACCTGGCCGCCTACGCCGCGGTGGAGCGGCTGCGGGCCCGGTCGCTGCGCGGGTTGCTGGTGGCCAGCGGCCTGGTGACCGGCGAGCCGCCGGTGCGCGAGATCGCCGAGCGGGCCGACCTGGTGGTGCCGGGGCCGGCCGGCGTGGTCGAGCTGCTGGAGTGGCTCGGTCAGGCGCTCAGCTCGGCCAGCTGAGCCAGGAACCACTGCTGCGGGGAGAGCGCGGTGGCGGCCGCGGCGAGCCGCTCGGTGCGCTCGCGCCGCTCCGCGGGCGGCATGGTCAGCGCCTGGTGCAGCGCCTCGGCGGTGCCCACCACGTCGTAGGGGTTGATGCTCAGGGCGTCCTGGGCCAGCTCCGCGTGGGCGCCGGCCTCCCGGGAGAGCACCAGCGCGCAGCCCGCGTCGGAGACCACCGGGACCTCCTTGGCGACCAGGTTCATCCCGTCCCTGATCGGGTTGACCAGTGCCACGTCGGCCAGCCGGTAGGCGGCCAGCGAGCGGGCGAAGTCGTCCTCGACCTGGAGTATCAGCGGCTGCCAGGAGTCGGTGGCGAACTCCTCGGTGATCTCCTGGCTGATCCGCCGCACGGCCGCGGTGTAGTCGCGGTACTCGGCCAGGTCCTGCCGGGAGGGGTAGGCGAAGGCGATGTGCACCACCCGCTCGCGCCACTCGGGCCGGCTGCGCAGCAGGTGCCGGTAGGCCTGCAGGCCGCGGACGATGTTCTTGCTCAGCTCGGTGCGGTCCACCCGCACGATGGTCCGGCGCCCGCCCACCGCCGCGCGCAGGGCGGCGAGGCGCTCGTCCACGTCCGCCCGGTGGGACCGCTCGCGCAGGAAGTCGGCGTCGGCACCCAGCGCGTGCACGCCGAGCCTGGTGGTCCGGCCCTGGTAGCTGACCGAGAGCTCGGCCCGGTCGACCTTGGCGTCCAGCAGCTGTTCGCAGCAGTCCGCGAAGGCCTCGGCCCAGCGGCGGGTGTGGAAGCCGGCCCGGTCCGCGCCCAGTACGCCGGTCAGCACGGCGGCGGCCAGCGCGTCCGGCAGCAGCCGGAAGTAGTCCGCCGGGGCCCACGGGATGTGCAGGAAGTAGCTGATCCGCAGGTCGGGGCGGAGCTCGCGGAGCAGGGCCGGCACCAGGGTCAGGTGGTAGTCCTGCACCAGCACCGCCGCGCCGGGCGCGGCCTCGGCGGCCAGCGCCCGGGCGAAGGCGGCGTTGTACGTCTCGAAGGCGGCCCACTGCTCGGCGGCGTGCGCGTCGAAGACCGGGGCGGTCGGGGTGTTGTAGAGCATGTGGTGCAGGAACCAGAGGGTGGAGTTGGCCACGCCGTTGTACGCGTGGTCGAAGACCTCGGGATCGATGTCCAGCATCCGGACGGCCTGTCCGCCGACGTCGAAGCCGCCCTGGTCCAGCCGCCCCTGCGGAGAGCGCCCGACGGCCTCCCGGTCGGCCGGGCCGAGCGCGGCGCAGACCCAGACGGTGTTCGGGTCGTCGATCGCGGAGAGCCCCGAGACCAGCCCGCCGCCGCCGCGCTTGAGGGTCAGCGTTCCGTCCGGGGCACTGCTGAACGAGACCGGGCCGCGATTGGAAGCCACCAGGACGCGCGCTGTGGTCGTGTGATCGGCCATACGTTCAACCTTGCCGGGGTGGGCGAGCCGCAAACCAGGGCTTAGGTCACATCCGGCCGCGCTCGCGGTGGGACCGGTACTGCGCCAGCCCGATCATCGGGGGCCGCTCCAGCGCGGTGACCGGGTGGCTGCGGGCGGTGAACTCCCGGCTGTCCGCGTCCCGGTCGAACTGGGTGAGCACCGGGCGGGCCAGGTCCTCGGCGGCCTTCAGCCGGTGGGTGCGGTCCAGCCGCTCCAGCGCGGTGCGGTAGATGGTGGCGGCCATCCGGCCCAGCGCCTGGCTGTCCTGGTGGCGGTGGTGGCGCACCCCGACGTCGACCTGGGCCAGCGCGTCCAGTCCGACCAGCTCCAGGGCGTCCACCAGCAGGCCGAGTTCGACCCCGTAGCCGGTCGGGAAGTGCAGCCGCTCCAGCAGCGAGCGGCGGGCCGCGTACTCGCCGCCGAGCGGCTGCACGAAGCCGGCCAGCTCGGGCCAGTGCAGGTTGAGCAGCGGGCGGGCGACCAGCTCGGTGACCCGCCCGCCACCGGCCGGCACCACCGCGCCCTCGGTCTCCAGCGGCCGGTCGTACATCGCCTTGACCAGTTGCAGGTCGGGCTCGGTGAGCAGCGGTCCGACGATGCCGCAGACGAAGGCCGGGTCGAACTCGCGCAGGTCGGCGTCGATGAAGCAGACGATCGAGCCGCTGGTCACCAGCAGCGAGCGCCAGAGCACCTCGCCCTTGCCCGGCACCGCCGGCAGGTCGGGCAGGACCTCGTCCCGGTGCACCACCGCGGCCCCGGCCCGCGCGGCCACCTCGGCGGTGCGGTCCACCGACCCGGAGTCGACCACCACCAGCTCGTCCACCAGCGGCAGCCGCTCGATCAGCTCCCGCCGGATCACCTCGACGATGTCGCCCACCGTGGACTCCTCGTCCAGCGCGGGCAGGACCACGCTCACCGTGCCGGCCGGCCCGGCGGCCCGCTTGGCGGCGAGCAGTCGGTCGGGCGACCACTCGCTCGCCCGCCAGGACCGGCGGCGTAGCCAGTCGGCGACCTCCGGAAGGGGCGCGGGGTTCTGCTCGGCAGGCAAATCTCGCTCCTCGTACATCGCGTCTCGCGTTGCGGACGGTCGGGACCAGGTGCCCGGCCTTCGGATACAGTCTTCGTACTGCGGTCAGACCTTCGCACGCCGGGGTTGGCCCCAGGGAAGACCAGCACAGCGCAGGACCACAACTTCACAGAGCTCATCCAGAGGGACTGAGGGAACGGCCCGTCGACGTCCCGGCAACCTTCTCGTCCGGCCCGTGGGGCCCGGCGGGACAGGTGCCAATTCCGTCCTGTGGCGCGCCCGCGTCACGGGGAAGATGAGGAGAGAGGCCTCCGCCACCATGGCTACCGCTACCCCCGCACCCGCCGTCCCTTCGGTCGACCTCGGCCCCGCCGCCGCGCTGTCCTGTCGCGAGTGCGGCACCCGGTTCCCGCTCGGCCCCAGCTTCGCCTGCCTGGAGTGCTTCGGCCCGCTGGAGATCGCCTACGACTTCGGCGGCTACGAGGCCGAGCAGCTGCGCAAGCAGATCGAGGCCGGCCCGGCATCGATCTGGCGCTACGCCCCGCTGCTGCCGGTGCCCGCCGACGTCGCCGCCAAGCCCAACCTCAACCCGGGCTGGACCCCGCTGGTGAAGGCCGACAACCTGGGCCGCGAGCTCGGCTTCACCGCTCAGCTGCACGTCAAGGACGACTCCGGCAACCCCACCCACTCCTTCAAGGACCGGGTGGTGGCCTGCGCCATCGAGGCCGCCCGCGCCTTCGACTTCACCACCCTCTCCTGCTCATCCACCGGCAACCTGGCCGGCGCGGTGGGCGCGGCCGCGGCCCGCGCCGGGTTCAAGTCCTGCGTCTTCATCCCGCACGACCTGGAGCGGGGCAAGGTCGTGATGGCCGGTGTCTACGGCGGCGAACTGGTCGGCATCGAGGGCAACTACGACGATGTGAACCGCTTCTGCTCCGAGCTGATCGGCGACCCGGCCGGTGAGGGCTGGGGCTTCGTCAACGTCAACCTGCGCCCGTACTACGGCGAGGGCTCCAAGACCCTGGCCTACGAGATCTGCGAGCAGCTCGGCTGGCGGCTGCCGGAGCAGCTGGTGATCCCGATCGCCTCGGGCTCCCAGCTCACCAAGATCGACAAGGGGCTGCAGGAGCTGATCAAGCTGGGCCTGGTCGAGGACCGGCCCTACAAGATCTTCGGGGCCCAGGCGGCCGGCTGCTCGCCGGTCTCGGCGGCCTTCAAGGCCGGCCGTGACGTGATCCGCCCGGTCAAGCCGGACACCATCGCCAAGTCGCTGGCGATCGGCAACCCGGCCGACGGCCCGTACGTGCTGGACATCGCCCGGCGTACCGGCGGCGCGGTCGAGGACGTCACCGACGCCGAGGTGGTGGACGCGATCAGGCTGCTGGCCAGGACCGAGGGGATCTTCGCCGAGACGGCGGGCGGGGTGACCATCGGCGTGCTCAGGAAGCTGGTCGAGAACGGCCTGCTGGACCCGGCCAAGGAGACCGTCGCGATCAACACCGGGGACGGCCTGAAGACGCTGGACGCGGTGGCCGACGCCGGCCTGACCGCCACCATCCGGCCGACCCTGGAGTCCTTCCGGGCCGCCGGCCTGGCCTCCTGACCACCAGTCAGCCCGCCAGCCAGTCAGCCAGTCAGCACGCCAGCACGCCAGCACGCCGGCCTGCCCGGCCGCCCGGCCTTCCGTCACCGCGAGGAGCAACCCCCATGAGCGCCAACGTCCGCATCCCGACCATCCTGCGCACCTACACCGACGGCCGGGCCGAGGTGAGCGCCGAGGGCGCCACCCTGCAGGAGGTCATCGCCGACCTGGAGAAGAACCACCCCGGCATCGGCCAGCGGATCCTGGACGAGAGCGGCAAGCTGCGCCGTTTCGTCAACGTCTACGTGAACGACGACGACGTGCGGTTCGCCGAGGGCCTGGCCACCGGGGTCGAGGACGGCGCCGGGGTCTCGATCATCCCGGCGGTGGCGGGCGGCTGCTGACGACCGGTCAGCGCCCGTCGCGCGGGTCAGCGGGGCGTCGTGCCCGGTGCCGGACATCCGGCGCTCGGCGTGGCGCCCCGCGCCGTGTCCGTGGCGGCCATCCGCAGGGCATAGGCTGTTCCCGGCTCCCGGGGACGGCCCCGGCGCTGGAGTACCGCTCGCGCTGTCCGGCTCCTGAGACGCCATCTGCCGAGGTATCGCCTGAATCATGTCGGCGACTCGTCAGAATTCTTTGGACTATTCGTGAGTTTCGTCCGCTATGTCCGGACCGAAATGGCGAGCTCTGTCGCATTCCTCCCTTGCTATCCCTTGGCGCCCCGGTCGAATTGGCGTCCAGTGGGCCTGTTGCACAGGGCGCCGATGCGGATACATTCAGCCGCGGTCGATGCATTCACCTGCTCCGTCGGCGCCAACTGGCTTCCGGGGGTGGGGCGGTGCGGCACGCAGGGGCGCGCCCAGGGGGGTTTCCTCGGGCATCTCTGCCAGACCCGTGCCCGTGACCTGCGGGTGCGTGAAGGGCCAGCACAGCACTAGGGGAGTTCGGAATGGCTCAGGGCACCGTCAAGTGGTTCAACGCGGAGAAGGGCTACGGCTTCATCGCGGTCGACGGTGGTGCGGACGTGTTCGTCCACTACAGCGCGATCCAGATGGACGGCTACCGCACCCTTGAAGAGGGCCAGCGGGTCGAGTTCGAGATCTCCCAGGGGCAGAAGGGCCCGCAGGCGGACATGGTCCGCGCGGCGGTCTGACCTTTCCGAACCTCGGAGCCTCGGCTCTCACCGAGCTGGTGGTTCAGCGGCAGGCCCGTATCCCGTCCCCGACCTCGGGGCGGGCTGCGGGCCTGCCGTTCGTTCGAGCCCGGTTGCGGTCGGCTCGTCGAAGGAGCTTGCACTCGCCATGCCGGAGTGCTAATCATTGGCGTTAGCACTCACAGCTTGAGAGTGACAACGGACCGGGTCGGTGAGGCCCCCGGGAGCGGTAGGGGACAGGCCCCCCGCACACCAGGGCCGTCCGTCGCGGGCGCCACCGGTCCGAGCAGTCGACGTGTCCTGGAGGACCACTTCCGATGGCCAAGATCATCGCGTTTGACGAGGAAGCTCGCCGCGGCCTTGAGCGCGGCATGAACCAGCTTGCCGACGCCGTCAAGGTGACGCTGGGCCCCAAGGGCCGCAACGTCGTCCTTGAGAAGAAGTGGGGCGCCCCCACGATCACCAACGACGGTGTCTCCATCGCCAAGGAGATCGAGCTCGAGGACCCCTACGAGAAGATCGGCGCGGAGCTCGTCAAGGAGGTCGCCAAGAAGACGGACGACGTCGCTGGCGACGGCACCACCACCGCGACCGTGCTGGCCCAGGCCCTGGTGCGCGAGGGTCTGCGCAACGTGGCCGCCGGCGCCAACCCGATGGCCCTGAAGCGCGGCATCGAGAAGGCCGTCGCGGCCGTCTCGGACCAGCTGCTGGCCCAGGCCAAGGACGTGGAGACCAAGGAGCAGATCGCCTCCACCGCCTCCATCTCGGCCGCCGACACCCAGATCGGCGAGCTCATCGCCGAGGCCATGGACAAGGTCGGCAAGGAAGGCGTCATCACCGTCGAGGAGAGCAACACCTTCGGCCTCGAGCTCGAGCTCACCGAGGGCATGCGCTTCGACAAGGGCTACATCTCCGCCTACTTCGCCACCGACCTGGAGCGGATGGAGGCCTCCTTCGAGGACCCCTACATCCTGATCGCCAACTCCAAGATCGGCTCGGTCAAGGACCTGCTCCCGCTGCTGGAGAAGGTCATGCAGGGCGGCAAGCCGCTCGTCATCATCGCCGAGGACGTCGAGGGCGAGGCCCTGTCGACCCTGGTCGTGAACAAGATCCGCGGCACCTTCAAGTCCGTCGCCGTCAAGGCCCCGGGCTTCGGTGACCGCCGCAAGGCCATGCTCGGCGACATCGCCATCCTCACCGGTGGCACCGTGATCTCCGAGGAGGTCGGCCTCAAGCTGGAGAACGCCGGTCTCGAGCTGCTGGGCACCGCCCGCAAGGTGGTCATCACCAAGGACGAGACCACCATCGTCGACGGTGGCGGCGACAGCGAGCAGGTCGCGGGCCGGGTCAACCAGATCCGCGCCGAGATCGAGAACAGCGACTCGGACTACGACCGCGAGAAGCTCCAGGAGCGCCTCGCGAAGCTGGCCGGCGGCGTGGCCGTCATCAAGGCCGGCGCGGCGACCGAGGTCGAGCTCAAGGAGCGCAAGCACCGCATCGAGGACGCCGTTCGCAACGCGAAGGCGGCCGTCGAGGAGGGCATCGTCGCCGGTGGTGGCGTTGCGCTGCTGCAGGCCGGTGTCGCGTTCGACAAGCTGGAGCTCGAGGGCGACGAGGCCACTGGCGCCAACATCGTCAAGGTCGCGCTGGAGGCCCCGATCAAGCAGATCGCGGTCAACGCCGGCCTTGAGGGTGGCGTCGTGGTGGAGAAGGTGCGCAACCTTCCCTACGGCCACGGCCTGAACGCCGCGACCAACGAGTACGTCGACCTGATCGCCGCGGGCATCATCGACCCGGCGAAGGTCACCCGCTCCGCGCTGCAGAACGCCGCCTCCATCGCGGCGCTCTTCCTCACCACCGAGGCCGTCATCGCCGACAAGCCCGAGAAGGCCGGCGCCCCGGCCGGTGGCGGCATGCCGGGCGGTGACATGGACTTCTGATCCTGACTTCAGGATCGGTTGACCTGTGACAGGGGCGGCTCCTTCGGGGGCCGCCCCTGTCCGTTGTGGCCTGTCGTGCGACCCGTCGTGCGACCTGCTGTGTGTCGTGAGTGGTGAAGGAGATCGAACGCGTGGCCGATATCGAGGCCGCCCTGCACCGTGCCAGGGCGCTGATCCTTGCCGACCTCTCCGCCCGGGACGTGGCCGACGCCGCGGTGGTCTCCCTGGTGGAGGACGCCGTGACGCACCGGCGGTGGTGGCTGGAGCAGTGGCCGGACGGGACCGGGTTCGTGCTCGGGCTGGTCGCCCAGGACGTCCAGGACGCGCTGCTGGAGGGCTGGGGCCGGTGGCCGCTCTGCCAGGCCTGCGCGCAGGACGGGGACCCGCACGCGCTCAGCGTGGAACCCGAGTTGGGGCCCGATCCGCACTGGGTGTGCGGCAAGGAGGGCGTCGCGGTGGCGCCCGTCGGTTCGCTATGAGGTCAGTGTGCTGAGCTCCGCCGCCAGGTTGGCGCGGGCCTGCCCGTCGTAGCGGGTGTGCCCCTCGGGGGTGCGGTAGAGCGCGGGCAGTTCGAGCAACTGCCGCAGGATGGCCGCGCGTCCGTCGCGGAAGGCCTCCTCGGGGACGAAGGCGTACTCCTCGCGCACCGCCGCGGTGTACGCCGCGTAGGCCTCGGCGGGGCGGCCCAGCACCGCGAGGTCGGCGTCGCAGAGCACCTCGCCGTCCCGGTCGCCGGGCCGCGGGTGGTGGTCGGCGGTCAGCCGGACCAGCCGCACCACCCGCTCGATGAGCGCGGCCGCCAGCCCCGCCTCGCCCAGCGCGCGGATCGCCAGCTGGGCGCTGCGCTCCTCGTTCTCGGAGCGGTCCGGCTGGTACACGGCGTCATGGAACCAGGCCGCCAGCCGCACGGCGTCCGGGTCCTCGGCGTACTCGGCGAGGGCGTCCACCTCGTCCAGCACCGCCAGCAGGTGGTCTGTGGTGTGGTAGCGGCGCTGCGGCTCGGCCCAGCGCGCGAGCAGGGCGCGCCCGTACGGCGCCGGGTCGGTGGTGGCCCCGCAGCGCTCCAGCAGGGCGCTCCAGCGCTCCAGCAGGACGTCGGTGGCGGGGTGCGGTTCGGTCGGCATGACGGTCATTCTGCTCCCGAGCCCTGTCAGGGGTCGAGGTATGGACAGATATGCCGATGATCGATATATGTAGACACATGACAGGACGGGCTATGCAGGAGCCGACGCTGCTCCTGCTCACCGCGCTGGCCGATGCCCCACGGCACGGCTACGCGCTCATCCAGGAGATCGCCACGATCTCCGGCGGCCGGGTCGCGATGCGCACCGGCACCCTCTACACGGCGCTGGACCGGCTGCTGGACCAGGGATTGATCAGGGTCGAGAGCGATCAGGTGGTGGACGGACGGGCCCGGCGCACCTACGCGCTGAGCGACGTCGGGCGCACCGTGCTCGCCGAGGAGGCCGAGCGGCTGCGGGTGGTGGCCGCCGAGGCCGAGCGCCGACTCGCCGTCGTGCGGCCGATAGCCAGAGGGGTCTGGGCATGAGTGAGGGTCAGGGAACCATCGGAGCGGTGGGGTTGCGGCTGGCGCTGCGGTGCTACCCGAGGCGCTACCGGGTCGAGCGCGGGGCGGAGATCGCGGAGGTCTTCGCCGACACGACCGAGGCGGCCGGCCGCTTCGCGCGGGCCAGGGAGTTGTACGGCGTCGCCGCGTACGGGATCCGGCTGCGGCTCGGGCTGACCTCCAGCCGGCCCGCCGGGCGGCTGTTCGGCACGGCGGCGCCGCTGGTCGTCGGCACCTGGGCGGGGGTGACCCTGCTCTGGCTGCTGATCGTGGACGAGTCGTCGCCCGGCGCGCCGCTCGGCCTCTTCTCGGTGCTCTGGTACGCGCAGTCCGCGCTTTCCCTGCCGGTGCTGGTCGCCGCGCTGCTCGACCGCTGGACGGTGGTGCGCTTCGGCGCGCTGCTCGCGGTGGCGGCGGCGGTCCTGGTGGATGTGAGGTGGCTCCACTACACCCTGCCCAGCGATGGTGAATTGTCCTCCTACGTGCAGTGGGCGCTCGAAAGGCTGGCGCCACTGGTCTGGCCGCTGCTGCTGCTCGCGGCGCCCCGCGACCGCCTCGACCTCGGCCTCCACGCGGGCCGGGTCGGTCGGGCCTCTCGGCGCTGGGCGGTCCTGGCCCTGACGCTGGGGGTCGGGATCGTCGCGATCGGGGGATCCCTGGCCCCGCTGATCCGCAACCCGCTGACCTCGTGGGCCGAGTTGGGTGGTGCGCTCGCGCTCGTCCTGGTGACGGTGGCCGTGCTGCGGCGCGGCGCGCTGAGCCTCGCGGTGCTGGTGCCGGCCGGGCTCTCGCTGCTGGCGCCGATCAACGGGGCCCTGCTGGGCGGCCGCACGCCGAACGGGGAGCTGACGATGCTGCCGCTGGCACTCGCGGCGCTGGTGGAGCTGCGGCGGCGGTCCGCTCGGGCGGGTGCGGGGGTGCCGCTCGGCTGAGCGGTCGGCCGGCCCCGGGGCCGGGCCCGCCCGCTGGTCGAGGCGGTCGGGCCCGGCCTTTGGCGGGCCGGGGGCTCGCCGCGGGGTCGGGTGGTGTGGCAGTCTACTGATATGTCTAGACCAATATTCGAAGTCATCGCGCTGACCGCCCAGGATGCCAAGGCCGCGCAGTCCGGTGGTGCCGACCGCCTCGAACTGGTCACCGACATGGCCGCCGACGGCCTCACTCCCGCCGTCGCCGACTTCGCCGCGATCCGGGCCGCCGTGGACCTGCCGCTGCGGGTGATGCTGCGGCTCCAGGACGGGTTCGCGGCGGGCGACCTGGACGTGTTGCGGGACCGCGCGGCCGCGCTGCGGGCCGAAGGCGCCGAGGAGTTCGTCCTCGGGTTCCTGGACGCGGCCGGCGAGGTGGACCTGCCCGCCGTGCTGGCCGTCGCCGAGGCGGTGGCGGGCTGCCGCTGGACCTTCCACCGGGCGATCGACCACAGCGCCGACCGCTCGGCGCTGCGCGCGGCCCTGGCGGACCTGCCCGGCCTGGACACCTTCCTCACCTCGGGCGCCGCCGCCGGGGTGGCGGCCGGGCGCGAGGTGCTGACCGGGGAGCTGGCCAAGGCCGGGGAGCCGGGCTACCGGCCGCGGATCCTGATCGGCGGCGGCCTGCGCGCCGAGCACCTGCCGGAGCTGGTCGCGGAGGGCTTCGACGGCTTCCACGTGGGCGGTGCGGTGCGGACCGCGGGCTGGGACTCGCCGGTGGACGCCGCCAAGGTGGCCCAGTGGCGGGCGCTGATCGGCGAGTAGCACCGGGCGCGGCGGACGAGGGGCGGTCCGGTCACCCGGACCACCCCGGGGTCTCAGCCCAACTCGGCCGGCAGCGGCTGGGCGTGCAGCACCGTCAGGCCGGAGACCGCACGGGTGAGCGACACGTACAGCCGGCGCAGGCCGGTGCGCTCGTCCGGCTCGCCGGCCACCACGGCGGCGGGCTCGTCGAGCACCACGTAGTCGTACTCCAGGCCCTTGGCCAGCGAGGCGGGCACCAGGGTGAGCCGGGCCTCCGCGGTGGTCTCGGCGCCGGGCACCAGGTAGTCCAGGCCGGCTTCGGCCAGCGCCCGCTCGAAGAGCGGCAGGCGCGCGTCGGCGGCGATCAGGCCGGTCGAGCCCTCGTGCGCGAGCGACTCCCGGCAGGCCCGCAGCACCGCCTCGACCTGCTCGTCCTCGGCAACCTGACGGATCGTCAGCGAGTTCGCCCCGGTGCGGATCGAGGTCGCCGGAGCGAGCCCGGGGGCGATGGCCGGCAGCAGCCGCGAGGCGTAGCCGATCACCTCCTCCGGCACCCGGAAGCCCACGGTCAGCTCCTCGACGTGCGCGCCCGGCTTGCCCAGGTGGCGCAGTGCCTCGGGCCAACTGCCGGTCGCCCAGGGGGTGGTGCCCTGCGCCAGGTCACCCAGCACGGTGGCCGAGCCGGTGCTGCAGCGCCGGCCCACCGCGCGGTACTGCATCGGCGAGAGGTCCTGCGCCTCGTCCAGCACCACGTGGCCGAGCGAGGGCGTGCGGTGCACCAGGTCGGTGGCCTCGTCCACCAGCACGGCGTCCGCGGCCGTCCAGGGCGCGGTCCGCAGCGAGCGCCCCGGCTTGGGCCAGCGGATCGCCTCCTGCTCCTCGGCGGTCAGGATCCCCTCGGCGCACTCGGCCAGGAACCGCGCGTCGGTGAGCAGCCGGTGCACCAGCTTGGCCGGGTCGACCGGCGGCCAGCAGGCCTTGGCCATCGCCTTGACCTCGCGCGACCTGGCCACCGCGTCCTGCACCCGGTCGTCGGGGGCCTCGCCGCCCTGCTCCATCTTGAGCAGCACCGCGTGCGCGATCCGCTGCGGCAGCGCCTCCAGCGCGGCCCCGTAGCGGATGTCCCGGCAGGCCAGCTCCTCGATGATGTCGACCAGTTCATGGGCGGGAACGCGCCACCTGCGGGAGCCGCGGACCACCACGCAGGGCTCGGTGGGCATGGTGATCCCGGCCCGCACCGCGCGGCGCAGCACCTCGGCCAGCCGCGCGTCGCCCTTGATCCCGGCGGCCTCGGCGCTGTCGGTGCCGCGCACCTCGACGTGCTTCACCAGCTCCTGCACGGTGGCCTGGGCCACCTCCAACTCGCCCAGCGCGGGCAGCACCTGCTCGATGTAGGAGAGGAAGGAGGAGTTCGGCCCGATCACCAGGGTGCCGGACTTGGCCAGGCGCTCGCGGTGGGCGTAGAGCAGGTACGCCACCCGGTGCAGGCCCACCGCCGTCTTGCCGGTGCCGGGGGCGCCCTGCACGCAGACCGTGCCGGAGACGTCGGCGCGGACGATCTCGTCCTGCTCGGGCTGGATGGTGGCCACGATGTCGCGCATCGGGCCGACGCGGGGCTTCTCGATCTCGGCCGCGAGCAGGGCGGAGGCGGTCTCCTGCTCGGTCGGGTCGCTCAGGTTCTCGTCCTCGTAGGCGGTCAACTCGCCTGCGGTGTAACCGAACCGCCGTCGCTTGTCGATGCCCAGCGGGTCCTTGCGGCTGGCCCGGTAGAAGGTCTGCGAGACCGGTGCCCGCCAGTCGATCACCATCGGGTCGCCCTCGGCGTCGTGCACGTGGCGCCGGCCGATGTAGAACCGCTCGCCGCCGGCCCCCTCGGACACCTCGGTCGTGATCGCGTGCCGGAAGTCCAGCCGACCGAAGAAGAGCGGGGTGTGTACGAGGTCGGCCAGCGCGGCGATCCGCCGCTGGATCTGGTTGTGCAGCACCTGCTGGGTGACCCAGGTGCCGGCGACGTCGGAGATGTTCAGCGCCTGGGCGTCCTCGCGCATCGCGCGCAGGGCTGCGCGGGAGGAGGCCAGGTGGTCGCGCTCGCGCTGCAGCGGATCGGTCGCGGCTGCGGCAGTGGCAGTCGCGGCGGCAGCAGCGGTGGAGTCGGTGGTGGCGGGGGATTGCACAGCGAACCTTCCCGGCCGCGCCGTCCAGGGGCGCGGCGGTCTCGTCGTAGCTCACAGTGAGAACCTGACCGGTTGCCGAGCGGCCAGGGCCTCCCACGGCTGCCACGAGCGGCACCACGGTTCGGGAGGGGGCAGACCGGACAGCATAGAGCGCTGTTCACCCGCACGCTAACGAATATCCGCCGAACACGAGTTCGCCGGAACCGGATAAGCACCTCAGGGAGGGGTAGGCCTGGAGGAGGACCAGGGTCCCTTCGACTACGGCCTTTGGGTGGATGCGGTTCACCCGGTCGGAAAACTACGGTGGAAGACATGAGCACCGTGCATCTGACGGCGCCCCCGGCTGCGGCCAAGACCCCCCGGGCGCGCACCACCTCCGAGTCCCTGTCCATCCCGCCCGCGGGCGCCACCGCCGCCTCGGCCGTCACTGACAGTCCGCGGCGCCGAAAGCCGCTGAGCCAGGCCGTGCGCAATGTCGGCATCGTGCTCGACACCGCCGCGCGCGTCGTCTTCCTCGGGCGCGACGGCGTCAAGCTGTAGCCGTTCCGTGCCGGTGATCGGCGGTGACCACCCGTCCCCGTGCCGGTGATCGGCGGTGACTACACGTCGTCCGCGTCGATGATCCGGTAGGCGTACCCCTGCTCCGCCAGGAAGCGCTGCCGGTGTGCGGCGAAGTCCTGGTCCACCGTGTCGCGGGCCACCACCGAGTAGAAGTGCGCCGAGTGGCCGTCGGCCTTGGGGCGCAGCACCCGACCCAGCCGCTGGGCCTCCTCCTGGCGCGAGCCGAAGGTCCCGGAGACCTGGATGGCCACCGTGGCCTCCGGCAGGTCGATCGAGAAGTTCGCCACCTTGGAGACGACCAGCACGCTGATCTCCTTGCTGCGGAAGGCCTCGAAGAGCTTCTCGCGCTGCGCGTTGCTGGTCTCGCCCTTGATCACCGGTGCGTTCAGCACCTCGCCCAGCTCGTCCAGCTGGTCGATGTACTGCCCGATGATCAGCGTCTGGTCCTTCTCGTGCTTCTTGACCAGCGCCTCCACCACCCGCCGCTTGGTCGCGGTGGTGGAGCAGAAGCGGTAGCGCTCCTCCGGCTCGGCGGTGGCGTAGGACAGCCGCTCGGAGTCGCTCAGGGTGACCCGCACCTCGCAGCAGTCGGCCGGCGCGATGTAGCCCTGCGCCTCGATCTCCTTCCACGGGGCGTCGAAGCGCTTGGGGCCGATCAGCGAGAAGACGTCGCCCTCGCGGCCGTCCTCGCGCACCAGGGTCGCGGTCAGGCCGAGCCGGCGGCGGGCCTGCAGGTCGGCGGTGAACTTGAAGACCGGTGCGGGCAGCAGGTGCACCTCGTCGTAGACCACCAGGCCCCAGTTGCGCGCGTCGAACAGCTCCAGGTGCGCGTAGCTGCCCTTCCGCTTGGTCGTCATCACCTGGTAGGTGGCGATGGTGACCGGGCGGATCTCCTTCTTGGTCCCGCTGTACTCGCCGATCTCGTCCTCGGTCAGCGAGGTGCGCTTGACCAGCTCGTGCTTCCACTGGCGGGCGGAGACGGTGTTGGTGACCAGGATCAGCGTGGTCGACTTGGCCTCGGCCATCGCGGCCGCGCCGACCAGCGTCTTGCCCGCGCCGCAGGGCAGCACGACGACGCCGCTGCCGCCGTGCCAGAAGCCCTCCACCGCCTGCTGCTGGTAGGGGCGCAGCTGCCAGCCGTCCTGCTCCAGCTCGATCGGGTGCGCCTCGCCGTCCACGTAGCCGGCGTGGTCCTCGGCCGGCCAGCCGAGCTTGAGCAGCACCTGCTTGATCTGCCCGCGCTCGGAGGGGTGCACCGCCACGGTGTCCGGGTCGAGCCGGACACCGACCAGCGGCGCGATCTTCTTCGACTTCAGCACCTCTTCGAGCACCGGCCGGTCGGTGGTGCTCAGCACCAGGCCGTGCACCGGGTGCTTGGTCAGCTGGAGCCGCCCGTAGCGGGCCATCGTGTCGGCCACGTCCACCAGCAGCGCGTGCGGCACGGGGTAGCGCGAGTACGTCACCAGCGCGTCCACCACCTGCTCGGCGTCATGCCCGGCGGCCCGCGCGTTCCACAGCCCCAGCGGGGTCACCCGGTAGGTGTGCACGTGCTCGGGCGCCCGCTCCAGTTCGGCGAACGGGGCGATGGCGCGGCGGCAGTCGGCGGCCTGCGGGTGGTCGATCTCCAGCAGGAGAGTTTTGTCGCTTTGGACGATCAGTGGCCCGCTGTTCACGGTGTGGAGTCCTCCATCGAGTCAGGCGCAGACCCTCCAGTGTCGCGCATCGGCGGACCGTTCGGTGGGGCGGTGGGGGAAGACGGGGGCGCGCGGGAGCCGGGTGCACCGGAGCCGTGCGGGTCGGGCCTGCTCGGCTCGCCGAGTTCGACGTGAACTCGGTCGGGAAAGCCACGCGCGGCGCATCAGCACGGAAGGCAAGGACGCTCGGGCGGTGATCACGGAGGCAGTCGCACAGGACGAAGTCCCGTAAGGTCCCGTGTCAACACGTGCGGCCCGCCGTTGAGTAATGAACTCGATGACGGGCCGTACGATGCTTTCGGTCTGAAACGTGCGCCGATCCGACGTCGTTACGGCCTGTGGCGGGTCCAGGTGACGGATTCACCTGATTTCACTGCTGCCGGAACGAACAGTCCTTTGGAGCTCACGTTCAGGTGCCAGCCGTGGTTGAAGACAACCCGCAGGGCGCCGGAGTTGAATGCGACTGCCGACAGAATCTCAGTGCCAACGGTCTGCCGAACCTCATCCTTGCTGAATTGGCTCAGTGGAGTCGGGTTGGCGCCGGGAGCGGTAACAGCACCCTTTGTGAAGAGGGCGTCCGCTCCGACTGTGATCTCGCCGGGCGGGTCGAGTTCGAATGTGATATCACCGGCCCAGGTGATATCCACCACGCGGTGTCCGCGCAAGGGAAGGATGCGACGATCCGGCAGCTCAGTCATCTCGTTCGCCATTCGTGCACTTATTCCTCTGGCAGGTAGTCAAAAATGTTCCCGATGCTGTCATCGGCGGGACTTCCATCGGGGAGCTTCGGATATACTTCACCGGTGCTCGTGTCCACCACGACGTCCGGGTTCTTGTTGCCGCCGATCCCGCGCCAGCCCCCTTGTCCCTTGACTGCGTGAATCGCGTCGTTGACTTGGCGCCGAGAATAACCCAGATCCTGCCCGATGCTACCAGGATTCGACTGGTATGACCGAGGCGCTGCTGATTCGCTGCTGCCGCCTGATCCGTCGGAGTTCATGTTGACGCGGTCCGGGCCGGCTGCATCATTCGCGATGTGGGTCATTCCGAGACCGGCCATGCCGAGACCGGTGGCGATCGCACCGGCTGAGACGACATTGGTCGGCACGCCTATCACCAAACCGATACCCGTCGCGTCCAGCGCGAACCCGCCGACCTCGCCACCCGCGCCGAGGGCAGCCAGCCCCAGGCCCAAGCCGGTCTCGGCAACGGAACCCGGGTCATGCACGATCGCGTTGCCGACTGAGGCGAGATCGGTCAGAGCGGTCTCCCCGACCTGCTCGGCGAAGTGCCCCGCACCGGAGAAGAACCCGCCGATGTCATCGCCTACTTGCGACCAGAACCCTGGCTTCGGGGGTGCCAGGTCGCGCGCCTTCCCGACGATGGCGGCAGCAGTCCTGGCGGCGCTGACCAACTGGTTGCGAGCGCTGTCCAGTTTGTCACGCGCAGCCTGCTGACTTGCTGCACCAGAGTTCCAGAGGTTGATGGCATCGGCTGCCTGACCCTGAGCCCAACCCAGTACGGTCGTGTAGGCGTCCAGGGCAGCCGCAGCATCGTGGAACGCATCGCCAGCCTGTAACCACTTGCCGGGTTGGCCATGGAAAACCTTGCGGAACGCGTCGGCCGCGTCACCGCTCCAGCCGTCGCTGGTGTCGATTCGCTGGAGGCCGGCACCAGCGATGTGCAGCAGGTCGCCATATGCTCTCAGCGCTGATTCCGTATGATGGACGGAGTCGGGGTCGCCAGGAATGAGGGCCTTCGGATCGCTGGTATTCCCAAGCTCTGTCATGCTAGGTGGCCCCCGGATCAGCACCGTTGCCCTGGAGGGTGCCAGTGAGCTGATCTGCCGTGCTCTGGTCAGCTCGGCGGTAGGCGTTCAGGCTCGCCGTCAGCCGGGCTGCAATCTCCTGACCGTCCTTCGCAAGGTTGCTGACGCCCCGCTGCCATCGATCAAGGAAATCGCCCAACGTGCTTGCGAGATCACCGTTCCCGATGGCGGTTGGATCGTGAGGTATGCCACTCACGCTCTGCTGGTTCAACTCGTCGAGCGTGCCGTTCACGCCGGCGGCTGCTTGTTGCAGTGCGTGGAGATCCACGCGATAGCCCTCGCCCATCCCCGTCCCCCTTGCCACCAGAGCTAGCTCGATACCGTACCTGGATGCTCTTGCGGCCGTGTGTCGTTTGGCACATCTGAGGCTCTCGTGTGGCGATGGTCCTGTTGTGGCGGCTGACGACGATGGCCGGCCTGGTGTCAGGACGAGGCGGCGCAGGCTGGGGTCTACGCGGAGTCAGGAGTCGGAGGACGCCGGCGGTGGCCTCTTTTGCGTAGCTGACTGCCGGTCATTTGCGCGCTGTGCGGCTCGTGCGCATTATGCGGAACGATCCGGTCGCAGCGTCCAAGGCCGGGGCGCGCGGAAAACCCGGTGCACTGGTGGGCCCCTCCTCCCTAGCATGCTCGGAACATTCGAGCAGGTGAGGACGGGAGTCCGCGATGTCCACGGTGGTAGTAGCTGCGACGAGCCTGGTGGAAGACGAGCTGTCGGCCGCCATGGCCCGCGTGCTGCCACCGGAGCAGGCCGGGCGGGATCCGCTGCTGCGGCCGTCCGAGCAGGCGGACTTCCAGTCGGGGGCCGCGTTCGCGCTGGCGAAGCTCGCCGGGGTGGCGCCGCGGGAGTTGGCGGAGCGGTTGGCGGGGGAGATCGGAGCGGGGCTGACGGCCGCCGCCTCCGGGCCCGGGTTCGTCAACGTGACCGTGGCCGACGAGTGGCTCTGGCAGCAGGTGGCGACCCGGCTCGCGGCGCCGCGGCTCGGGGTGGGGGAGCCGCTGGCCGGGCAGCGGGTCGTCGTGGACTACTCCGGGCCGAACATCGCCAAGGAGCTGCACGTCGGCCACCTGCGGTCGACCGTGATCGGGGACGCGCTCGCCCGGATCCTGGGGCACCTCGGGGCGGAGGTGCTGCGGCAGAACCATCTGGGTGACTGGGGAACCCAGTTCGGGATGCTGATCCAGTACCTGGACGAGCACCCGGGCGAGGAGTGGCGGGACATCGCGCTGCTGGACGTGCTCTACAAGGCGGCCCAGCAGGCCTTCGCCGCCGACCCGGCCTTCGCCGAGCGGTCCCGGCGGCGGGTGGTGGCGCTGCAGGCGGGGGACGAGGGGACGCTGGCGGTGTGGCGGGAGCTGGTCGCCATCTCCGAGCAGGCGTTCCAGCGGGTCTACGACCGGATGGGCTTGCTGCTCACCGGCGCCGACGCGGACCCCGAGTCGGCGTTCAACGACCAACTGGACGCCGTGGTGGCCGAGTTCGAGGCCGCAGGCCTCGCGGTCGAGAGCGAGGGCGCGCTCTGCGTCTTCGCCGAGGGCGTGGCCGCGCCGCTGATCGTGCGGAAGCGGAACGGCGGTTACGGCTACCCCGCCACCGACCTGGCCACCATCCGGCACCGGCTGCAGACCCTCAAGGCCGACCGGATCCTCTACGTGGTCGACGCCCGGCAGGCGCTGCACTTCACGCTGGTCTTCGACGCCGCGCACCGGATCGGCTGGCTGGCCGACCCGGGCGCCGCCACGCACGTGCCGTTCGGCCTGGTGCTCGGGCCCGGCGGCACGCCGTTCAAGACCCGGTCCGGTGACAGCGTGCGGCTGGCCGACCTGCTCGACGCGGCGGAGGAGGCGGTGCGCGCGGTGCTGACCGAGAAGCCGCACGAGCTGGACGACGGGCAGTACGCCGAGGTGGTCGGGGCAGCCGCCGTGGGGGCGGTGAAGTACGCGGACCTCGCCAACGCACGGACCAAGAACTACGTCTTCGACCTCGACCGGATGGTCTCGCTGTCCGGTGACACCGCCGTCTACCTGCAGTACGCGCACGCCCGGCTGCGGACCCTGCTGGCCAAGGCGGGCCCGGACCAGGGCGACCCCGACCCGTCGCAGCCCTCGCACCCCGCCGAGCGGGCGCTGGTCCTGCGGCTGGACGCCTTCGACGCGGTGCTGCGGGAGGCTGCCGGGACGCTGGAGCCGCACCGGCTCTGCGGCTACCTCTACGGGCTGGCCAAGGCGTTCACCGACTTCTACGGCAGCTGCCCGGTGCTCAAGGCGCCGACACCCGGTCTGCGGGCCAACCGGCTGGCGCTCTGCCGGCTCACCGCCGAGACACTGGCGGCCGGCCTGGGCCTGCTGGGGATCGCCGCGCCCGAACGGATGTGAGGAAAGCTCAGGCCTCCAGCCACACGTACGCCGCGAAGCGCCCGGTCGGCTGGTCGCGGCGGTGCGAGAAGAGGTCGGCGTCCTCGATCGTGCAGCGGGCGTCCTGGCGCACCGCGGCGACGCCCGCGCGAGCCAACTGCGCGGTGATCCCGGCCCGCAGGTCCAGGGCCGGGGTGCCCTGGCGGGTCGTGGAGCGCACCTCGGGCAGCACGGCGGCGGACTCCTCGCGCATCGCCGCCGGCACCTCGTAGCAGCGCCCGCAGGCCATCGGGCCGACCAGGGCGGTCATCCGCCCCGGCTCGGCCCCGGCCGCGGCCATCGCGGCGACCAGCTCGGGCACCACGCCGGTGAGCGTGCCGACCCGCCCGGAGTGCGCCGCGCCGACCATCCGCGCCACCGGGTCGGCGAGCAGCACCGGCGCGCAGTCGGCGCCCAGCGCGGCCAGCGCGAGGCCGGGCTCGGTGGTGAACACCGCGTCCAGTTCCGGGACCTCGGCGGCCCAGGGGCCCGACACCCGGGCCACGGTGGCGCTGTGCACCTGGCGCATCCAGACCACCCGGTCCGGGGCCAGCCCGAACCGACGGGCCGTCAGCTCCCGGTTCCGCAGCACGTCCTGGTAGTCGTCCGCGGTCGCGCCGCCCAGGTTGCGCGAGTCGTACGGCGGTGCGCTCACCCCGCCGTGGCGGTCGGTGACGGCGTAGCGGACCCCGGTCGTCAGTTCCTCCATGTCCTCCATGGAGGCGACCCTAGCCCTCGTCCAGTTCGGCCACGCCGGTGATCCGGTGCAGGGCGAAGGTGTTGAGCTTCTCGGCGTGGTGGTCGAAGGCCGTCACGTAGCCGCCCTCCACCTTCACCGGGTCGATCACCCGCTGCGAGGCCAGCCCCTCGGCGTTGATGTAGCCGATCCACATCCGCTCGCCGAGCAGCACCGCGGTCTGCAGCGCGGCCAGCGTGTCCGCCGCGGCGGTGCGCGGCAGCCGGTGGGCGTCGGTGGGCGCGGCGGCCGGCCCGGCCACCGTCTCGCGGCGTAGCGCGGTGGCCGCCCGGTCGCCCGCCCGGATCGCCTTGACGGCGGCGCCGAGCAGCACCGCGTCCGGGGTGGCGGGTCCGTCGGCGACCGGGGCGGGCGCGGTGCGTGGCGGGGTGCGGTGGCTGTCGGGCCGGGTGATCACCAGATCGCCCTCCGCGGACTCGGCGGCCGGGGCGTACCCCATCGCGCGCAGCACGCCGAGCACGGTTTCGGGGCCGGCCTGGGCGGCCAGCACGGTCGGCGCCAGCAGCCGCAGCCGCAGCTCCAGCGCGCGCCGGTCGGCGAGCACCTCGGCGAGCAGCGCGGGGTCGTCGCAGCGCAGGTAGGCCGAGGCGGCGCCGACCCGCAGCACGCCGTGCCGCCGGGCCACGTCGTCGATCAGGTAGCTGAGCGGCTGGGGAACGGCGGTGCGCGAGTGCTGCTCCAGGAAGGTGTGCAGGTCGGTGGCGGTGCGCCCGGCGTCCAGCGCGCGGCGCACCGACTCGGCGGTGAAGCGGTAGACCGTCGCGCCGCCCTTGGACTCGATCTCCGCGCAGAGTGCCAGCGCCTGGGCCAGCGGGGTGAGCAGCGGGCCGGGCGCGATCGCGGTCAGGTCGGGCTGCAGGATCACGTGGTCCAGCGGCTGCGGCAGCAGCGGAGCCAGCGCCGGGGACGGGTCCTGGCCGGCCAGCAGGGCCCGGGCCGGGGCGCCGAGCGCGCCGCGCCCGGTGATGCCGAGCAGTTCGGCCTCGGTCAGCGTCCAGCCGGTCAGGTGCTCGCGCAGGTCGCGCCCGTCGGGGCCGGTGGCGCCGCCGCGCAGCGGGCGGTGCCAGCGCTGGACGGGCAGCAGTGCCTCGGCGCCGGCCACCGCGCCGGGCGGCAGCGAGCCGAGCAGGCTGAGCACGGCGCGGCGGGTGGCGGGGGCCAGCACCCGGTCCAGCTCGGGGCCGAGCGCGGCGCGCGGCTTGCCCTTGCCGTCGGGCGTGCCCACCAGGCCGGGCACCCGGGTCGCGGCCAGCCAGCCGCGCACCAGCACGGTCCAGCGCTCGGCGACCGGCTGCTGCAGCCACAGGTCGTAGGCGGGGGTCGGGGCCCACACCTCGCCGGTCCGCCCGGCCAGCTCGCCGTTCTCCCCGTCCGGTGCCAGCAGCCCGGCCCCGTAGGCGAGTTCGAGCCAGAACGCGGCCTGCGCCTCGCCCGTCTCCAGGGCCAGCGCGGTCCGCTTGAGGTCGCGCACCCCCAGGCCGCCGGCCCGCAGGGTGGCCGGCGGCTGCAGGCCCCAGAGGTCGAGCAGCTCCTCGACGGTCCGCACGGCGGTGTACGCCTGGCCGGCCGCCGCGCTGTCCACAGCCTGTGGATCGCGCTCGGTGTCGGGCCGCAGGGCGGGCGGGGCCGGTTCGACCACCCGGTGGCTGCGGCCGCCGCGCAGGTGCAGGGCCAGCTCGCGCGGCAGCACCACGGTGCCGGGCCCCGAGGGCAGCAGCAGGCCGCGGGCCAGCAGCCACTCCAGCGGGCCGCGCGCCTGCTCGGCGGTGACCGGGCGCCCGGCGTCGGGGACGGTGCCGGTGGGTGGGCCCCAGACCAGCCGCTCCAGCACCCCGCGCGCGGCCTCGGGTGCCTCGGCGAGCAAGGCGGCGCACCGCTTGCGGCTGGACAGCAGCGCGGTCAGCGCGGCCACCGCCGTCACCGGGTCCGGCGTGCCGGGCAGCCCGGCACCGGTCACCAACTGCTGAAGCCGGGCCGGGGACATCCCCAGGGTGGCCTCGGCCAGCGTCGGGCCCAGGCCGGTGCCGCCGGGCGCGGTGGCGCTCGGGGCCAGCGCCTCGCGCACCGCGATCACCAGGTGCGGCGCGCTGTCCGGCCCCCAGAGCAGTGCCCGCTCGCGCAGCGCGGCCAGCGCCGGGGGCAGCGCGGCGACCACGGCGGCCCGGTCCACCGGCTCGGCGCCGGGGTGCGGCTTGACCCGGGCGGGGCCGGCCAGCAGGTCGCGCAGCACGGTGTCCGGGCTGCCGTCCGCGACGGCCGCCAGCGCCTCGGCGGTCTGCAGGGTGAACCGGTCCAGCCGCTCCAGTGCCCGCAGCGCGGAAGCCCGGCTGGAGAGCCGGGCGGTCAGCTGCGTCACGTCGGTGGGCACCGGGTTGAGCAGATCGGGGCGCAGGCGCAGCAGGGTGGCCAGGGCCTGATCGCTGCTGGCGCGGAGCTCGTCGGCGAGGGTGCGGGCCCTGCTGGACGCTCCGGTCGGCTCGGTGGTCATCCGACCCAGCGTAGTCGGACCGGATGAACCGCGGTGCCCGCCGCCGGATGCGGGGTCGGACGCCGGGTCGCACGCGGGGTCGCACGCGGGGCCGGACGCGGGTGGCAGGACGCCGCGTGGGGCATAGGGCGGGTAGCTCTCGCGTGGCGGGGCGCCAGTCGGTAGCGTCAGCGGACGGCGGGGCCTGGAGCAGGGAACAGGGTGGCGGGCGATGGCGGGTGGGCAGGCGGACGAGCGGCCGGGCGAGGCGTTGACCGGTGGCCTGTCGGGCGGTGAGTGGTGGCGGGTGGACGGGCCCTGGCGGGTGCTGGGCACCGCGCCCGAGTCCGCCGGGGTGGCGGAGGACGGGGTGTACGTGACGCCGCCGCCCGCCGGGCCGACTGCCGTGCCCGCCCCGCCGACCGAGCCGCCCGTGGTGCGCCGGCCCGCGCAGGGCGGTGCGACGCCCGCCGGGCCCGAGGTGCCGGTGCCGCCGGCCCGCCGCCCGGTCTTCCGCAAGGGCGCGCCGTCCGCGCAGGCCGGGCCGGGTGAGCCGCCGGGCGCCGCCGTCGAGGACGGCGGCACCCCCGCCGCCTGGCTGATCGCGCCCGCGGCGCCCGGCCCGCTCCGGGCGCCGACCGCCGCCGACTTCCCCGGCTGGGACTCGGTGGTGATCGAGTTCCCGCCGGACGACACCGCGGCCGCCGAGCCGCCCGCCGAGGAGCGGGTGATCCCGGGGCAGCGCGGCCGGGCCGAGCCGCAGCCGGCCGACGGCGAGGCGGATCCGGCGGCCGGTCAGCGCGCCGGTCAGGGCGCCGGCCGGGCGGCGGGCCAGGCAGGGGCGAAGGGCTCGTTCCTGGCCGGGCGCCGTCCCTCGCCGCTGCTGCTGCTGGCGGCCGGGGTGCTGGTCGGCGGAGCCGTGTCCGGGGTGATCCTGGTGCTGCTGGCCGGCTGGGGGCTGGCCTATCTGTCGGCCCGGCTCGGCGCCCTGGCCAAGAAGTTCGTGGTGTTCGGGATCCCGCTGATCACCATGAGCGCCTCGACCCTCTGGTTCTGGGGCCGCGCCCAGGGCCGCTGGGGCGACCCGCTGAGCAAGGGGGCCCCGATGACGCACGCCGCCTACGCGGCCGCGCCGGGCGTGCTGCGGCTGGCGGCGGTGCTGTCGGCGCTCTTCCTGCTGGCGGTGGCCCTGAAGCGGCGCGGCCCGAAGACCGACTGATCGGGCGGGCAGCGCCGCCGGGAGAGCCCGGCCGCACCGCCTGCCCGCACCGCCTGCCCGAACCGCCTGCCCGAACCGCCTGCCCGAACCGCCCGCCCGTGGCCGAGCGCCCGGCACGCTACTCCCGCAGGGCGGTCGTGTAGCGGATCGCGGTGCGCCGCACCAGGCTGCCGTCCGCGGCGGTCAGCGGGGC